>CAKZYZ010000378.1 GCA_937885075.1 uncultured bacterium
TTTTTGTTTTGGGGAAAATTCAAAGAATAAGGATGGAGTTTATGGCCTTTAACTTATAATGTCATATAGTAAATTCTATGTGATACTTTTCGAGCTTAAATTCTTTGAGAAATCCGGATAGAGCCATAAAAGTGGATACGGCGGCGGTAGCGGAAGAGAAAGACCGGGCCTTTATGGAACAGCTGGACGCGGTCCGGCCGGTGGAAGCGGTCGCCGCGGTCGCCCTCGAATTCCGGGGAAAGATCCCCATGGCGGTAGCTACCGGAAGTCACAGAGAACTAGCCGAGCGTACCCTGGAGCTGATCGGGATGGCCGGCTGGTTCGATACCCTGGTCTGCGCCGAAGATGTAATCAACCCCAAACCCGCGCCCGATATCTTCCTCGAAGCCGCCCGGCGGTTGGGGGTTGAACCGGAGCGATGCTGTGTTTATGAGGATGCCGACCTGGGAATCCTGGGCGCGCGGAGAGCCGGGATGGATGTGGTGGATGTGAGGTAGATGGGGAGTGGGGAGTAGGCAGTGGGAGTGGAAAGAAGGTGGTTCAGATACTGTAGCCGCGGTCGTTGACCGCGGAAGCCATGTCTCAGGTTATTGACCCCAGCTAAAGTGGGCACATAGGTGAAGTTGTTGTTGCCTCCAAAACGTTCAAAAACCTCTCCCGATTTTGTATACAACTCTTGCTCGTACGAGCAAGAGTTGTATACAAAATGTATGAGTTATAATTCAATCACCGGAAGAATTGATGGGGGAGATCTATAATGCCGGATGAAAGAACTGATGAACCCGTTGCTGTAGTCAGAGGCGGAGACTATACAAATGCTCCGGTATCTGAAATAGAAGATATATCCGTGAAGACGAACCGACTGTAGACGCGTGTCCATGTTTTTCATCAGTTAGATCCGATTCAAAAAGCTGATGGGATTGCTTTATCAGAGGGCGAATAGTGGTGCCCTCGGCACCACCGTGTCGCAATTCAGGGAATAGCAGGTGGTTATGAATGCGATGTGCAGAATGGGTATATCCTGTTCGATATTGGCAGACCCCGGCTGGTCCCGATATACACCGGGATGTGAGCATTTACCCGGCTGGTGAATCAGCTAGAAGCAAGCCCGCCGCCCACCGCGAAGACCCCCTTCACTTGGTGATTGACGTATATCCCGGGGATCCTCCCCGGGTTTACATGTTGAACCCCTTTGGGGTATTTTTTAGACCCCAACGGGGTCCCACGTTTCAGCACCGGGTTTCACCCGTGGATATATATCATTCCAAATCCACAGAAGCACAAAGCAAGACCTGACCCCATTCCCCTCCTGCCTTACAGTCCCGCCGCCTTAAACGCTCCATCAACAATAACTCTTGCTTCTTTCTGAATCGCGTGGAGGTGGTCCTCTCCCTTGAAGCTCTCGGCGTAGATCTTGTAGATGTTCTCGGTTCCGGAGGGGCGGGCGGCGAACCAGCCGTTCTCCGTGACCACTTTTAAGCCGCCGATCGGAGCGCCGTTGCCCGGGGCATTGGTGAGTTTGGCGGTAATCTTCTCTCCAGCCAGTTCATCGGCCGTGACCATCTCTGGGGAGAGGTTCTTGAGGGCTTTCTTCTGTCCCGGTGTGGCCGGGGCGTCGACCCTCTCGTAGATAGGGCTACCGAACTCTTCTTCCAGATCCCGGTAATGCTCGGCGGGATCACGCCCGGTTACGGCGGTGATCTCCGCGGCCAGGAGGTCGAGGATGATTCCGTCCTTATCAGTGGTCCAGACAGTGCCGTCTTTCCTGAGGAAGGATGCACCGGCGCTCTCCTCTCCGCCGAAGCCGAGGGAGCCGTCCAGAAGTCCATTGACAAACCATTTGAAGCCGACCGGGACCTCTCGGAGCTCCCGCCCGATCAGCCCGGCTACCCGGTCAATCATGGAACTGGAGACCAGTGTCTTTCCGATCGCGGATCCCTTGCTCCATCCGGGGCGATTTTCGAAGAGGTAGCGGATGGCGACCGAGAGGTAGTGGTTGGGGTTCATCAAACCTGATGTAGGGGTGACGATCCCGTGGCGGTCGTAGTCGGTATCGTTGCCGAAGGCGATATCAAAATCATCCTTCAGTTTGATCAGGGAAGCCATGGCGTAGGGTGAAGAGCAGTCCATCCTGATCTTTCCATCCTTATCGACTGACATAAAAGAGAAGGTGGGATCGACATTGGGGTTTACCACGGTAATCTTAAGTCCATACCGTTCGATGATCGGATCCCAGAAAGCTACACCGGCTCCGCCCATGGGGTCGGCCCCGATGGAGAGTCCGGATGAGGCGATCGCCTCCATATTGATGATGTTCCCCAGGTCCGACACATACGGCCCGATGTAATCGTACTGATGGGTGGTCTCCATCCCCATAGCCGTGGCTAATGGTCTTCTTTTTACATCTTTAAGACCCACCGCCAGGATCTGATTGGACCGGGCTTCGATGATATCGGTGGTCTCGGTATCGGCCGGTCCTCCGGTCGGGGGATTGTACTTGATCCCCCCATCGCGGGGCGGGTTATGGGAGGGGGTGATAACCACGCCATCGGCCAGGCCGGTTGATTTTCCTTTGTTGTAAGCGAGGATCGCGTGGGAGATGACCGGTGTCGGGGTGTAGCCCATACCTTGCTGGATCATGATATCCACGCCGTTCCCGGCAAAGACTTCGATTGCCGTCGAGAGAGCGGGCTCGGAGAGAGCGTGGGTGTCCATCCCGATATAGAGAGGACCGGTAAATCCCTGTGCCGCGCGGTACTCACAGATCGCCTGAGTGATAGCGAGGATATGCGCTTCATTAAAGCTATTCTCCAGTGACGTTCCCCGGTGCCCCGAGGTGCCGAAGGCGACCTGCTGGGTTGGGTTTTCGGGGTCCGGTTGGCCGGTATAATATGCCGAGACCAGTCTTGGAATATTGACCAGTAACTCAGGTGGCGCGGGTTTCCCCGCGTAGGGGCTGATAGTCATGATGGTGCTCCTTTATCTGTTGTAGTTGCTGCTTCGGAAATTCAATAAGTTCGTGGTGCCCCACCTCTGGCGGGGCCCAACGAAGGCAGGACTGAAGTCCTGCACTACGAGGTTGCGCCGAAGGCGTGAGTTCTTGATTAAATTCTACCAAGCTTATCCTTTCTATTGAGTTTTCTCAAATAAAATTATAGGTTGGGGAATAGGGATTTGGGAATGGGGGATGGTTATATATCTCGATGAGAGTTGGTTTGCTAAAAATAATATCAATAATTACAGGGTTTGGATTCCTGGTTGTCTTTTTTTCAGGATGTGACTCCGGGGAAGATAGGGGTGAGCAGATTCCACCCCGGACTGCTGTTACCCCCGTTCCATCTCCTCCCCCAATTCCAACAATCTGGGATCGTGTCGTCTATCCCACCGACCAGAAAGAACTGCTGAATTGGAGGAAACCCGGGGTCTATCAGCCAACTGCCTCCGGGAAGGTTGAGTCGGCTCTCTATGGGTCGGTCCGGACTACCAAGAAACGGGGGAGACTGCTCTCGTCTTTTCACGAGGGTCTGGATATCGCCGCTCTCGGACGAGATAGGCGGAACCGCCCGACTGATCAGATCTACGCGATAGCGGATGGGAAGGTAGCCTATATCAATAAGATTGCCGGGAACTCTACCTATGGGCGCTATGTCGTTATTACTCACGATGATCCGTTGGGATCGGTCTATACTCTCTACGCGCATCTGGAGAAGATCGCGTCGGGAGTAAGAAAGGGGCAGGAGATATCGGCCGGTACGGTACTGGGGTTGATGGGTCACAGCGGCCTGCAGAAGATCCCGCGTTACCGGGCCCATCTCCATTTTGAGATCGGACTGATCTATAACCTGAAGTTCGCGTCCTGGGCTAACTTCCGGAAGATAAAGAATGAACATGGAACTTACAACGGCTGGAACCTGGAAGGGATCGATCCACTCTCTTTTTTTCAGGAACTGGCATCAGGGGATCATTTTGATTTTCAGACTCATCTGGAATCTATGGATAGAGCATTTGATATTATAGTTAAGGTCCGTTCCCTGCCGGATTACTTTCAGAGGTATCCTCTCCTCTGGAACGGTCCGGAGTTCAGTTATGGGGTGATTGTTATCGGCTGTTCCGAGAACGGGATCCCTCTTGCCGGCCGGCCGGCCGGACCGGAGGAGTCGAAAGCTCTGGGAAAGAAGAAACAGCTCATCCGGAATGTGAATCGGGAAGTTCTGGGGAGGAACGGGTGTCACCTGATTACTTATCGCCGGGGGAACTGGGAACTGGGAGAGAGAGGGAAGAGATGGATTTCGCTGTTGTTGTATTGATTGTTGTTAATGGGGAGGGGAATAGGGAGTAGCAGGAAAAAGCAGGGAGAAGTAGGGAAGGGCAGGGAAAATGGCCGGATTCGGAATGTCCAATATCCAACAAGGAATATCCAATGACCTGTTAGGCGATAACTTACAACTTTAGGCACTTAAGGCACTTTAAACTTTCTTTAACCTAAGTTCTCCCCAGGATCTTCAGCCGCCGGGCTTCATCGGCGCCTTTGCGATGGGCCCGGTCCAGCCGCTCACCGGCGGCATGGATAACCTGTTGAACAATATCCGGCATCTCCCCCCGCATCCGAACTCCGGCCGCTCCGGAATGTCCCCCTCCTCCCAGGTTCCGTGCCAGTTTCGCGACATTGATCAATCCCTGGGAACGGAGATCGACCAGAATATGGCCCGGGTCGAATTCCAGAAAAAGGACTCCCACTTCTACCCCCCGGATAGTGAGAAGGTAGGGGGGGAGCATGACCAGTTCGTCGATCCGGGGGGTGAACTTACGGTAGAGGTCATAGCTGATGACGGAGAAGGCGATCTCCTGTTCGTGGGCAAGCTGAACATTGAAGATGGCCAGTCCTGCCAGACGGATGAAGTCGATAGTCCGGTCGAGGGAGATTTTTCGAAATATTTCGTAGGGTTTGACTCCGACTTCCAGCAGCCGGGCAGCTTTTTCGTGGGTCCGGGAAGTGGTACTCGGATAGTTAAAATCTCCGGTGTCGGTGACGATGGCGATGTAGAGAGGGATGGCGATTGAGAGGGTAAGGGGGATGGCAAGTTCGTCCATTACATTCATTACCAGAGCACCGGTGGAAGATGCGTCCGGAATGATATAATTATATTCTCCGAATGATTCATTGGTGGAATGGTGGTCGATCACCATAATAGGGGTTTCAAATTTCAGCATCTTTTTCCCCACTTCCCCGGATCGGGATAGATCGGAACAGTCCAGGATTATGAAGAGATCCGCCTCTTCGATTATCCTGTCATCCCGTTCCGGCTGATACCTGGTAATCTCATCTTCATATTCCAGCATGAAGAGAAAACCGCAAGGGACATGAGAAGGGCTGATCACCCGGCATTTTTTCCCCAGAGCCTTTATAATTCGCAGCAAAGCCAGGCTGGAACCAAGTGCATCTCCATCGGGCTTGATGTGAGAAGTGATTACTACTGAACTCGCGTTTCTTATCGCTTGAGCGGCTTCTTTCATTTTAAGTTATTAAGTTATCGCCTTCGGCGCTAACTTACTGTTTTTGTATTGAACCTAACGTTGTTTGATGATTTTGTGATTCTATAGAGTTACAATGTATATCTTGTTAAATTTTTTTGGAATTAGATGGTTATACAATACTGTTTGTTCCGTAAATTCAAGTTGAAAATTTATTGACTTGATTATCTTCTCCGGAGAGTGAGCCCGAGGTAGATGAGGAGAAAAGCTGCTCCGGTGAGTCCGTACCGGATGAGGGAGTGGTGGAACTCTGTCTCCGGGCAGAAACTGACGTTACTCCACCAGATCTTGCGCCAGTTCTCCGTGGTCATCGGGGAGAATACCCGCATTATATTTTTTCTCCAAAAAAATATAAATGTATAAGCATTGAACTATTATTAAAGGTATATTATAACCTGAATTTATTCTTCAAAAAAATATTAGCGACCCCAGGGAAACTGGGGGTAAACTTTAGCTCACTTCAGTAACTTTCAACTCCAGCGAGTCACTGGTTTTGGCCGGGCCACTAAAGCCGGAAAAGCCCGTCGAAAGCGATAACTTTTAACTTTAGGCACTTTAGCGCACTTTAGGCATTTCTCTCCTATGATCCCATCGAGATACAATCGGATTGCGGAACGTCTTATCATCGCTTATCTGGCGTTTCTGGCGGTCTTCATCCTGATGTTCCATGGTTTTATTACTTCCTGGGGGTATCTTCTTCTGGCCCAGGTGATAGCCGGTGCGATCCTGATCGGTCTGGTGAAATTACAGGCTGCCAACCCCGATCAGTCGGTCCTCCAGCTAATCAGAAATTGGATGCCTCTGCCGTATATCCTCTTCGGTTATAAGATGACCCATTATCTTATCAACAGCGACCGTAATCCCGGTTTTATGATGATCAAGGATCACTGGTTGATCAGCGCCGACCGATTTCTTTTCGGCGGCGATCCTACCGTCTGGCTCCAGCGGATCATCACACCCTGGCTGACCGAGTTGATGCAGATCATTTACGCCACCGACTATCTGCTCCCTCTTATCCTGGTTCTTACCCTTTATCTGAAGAAAGAAAAGACCCCGTTTCAGAAATCCGTCTTTATCCTTACCCTGGGTTATATTCTCTCTTATCTGGGCTATTTTACGATCCCGGCGATTGGTCCCCGCTTTACCATCCATCATATTGTTCCGCTCCAGGGGATTTTCATCCGGGAAAAGCTCCATGAGATTATCTACGCTATGGAGTCGTGCCCCCGGGACTGTTTTCCCTCCGGCCATACCGAGATTCCCCTGATCGTACTCTGGTTAGCCTACCGTTTTAAGCGCGGGCTTTTCCGGGTCTATCTGCCGATAGTGATAGGAATGATATTTTCGACCGTCTATCTCCGGTATCATTACGTGATCGATGTGATCGCGGGTATGGCCCTGGCCGGGATTGTGATTCTACTGGCGAGGCGAGTGGAGAATCGTGAAAAAAGATGAACGTCGAACCAGCCGTCGCTAAAGCTATGGCGGGCAAGGCATCGAACGCCCAACTTCGAACGTCGAACGTTGCCTTGGTGAGCCGGATACCAGCAGACTGGCAGATAGGAATAACAAGGAACATAGATAAAGACTGAACATTCAATCCGAATCGATTTATTTGATTATTTTTTCAGCCCAGCCGAATACCCGCTTGGCTAAACGAATCGCTTCCTCATATTCAGTTTCATCTACCAGTTCATATATTCCCGGATAACGAGTTGAGACCGCGTAATCGGATAGAATTACAGCCTCTTCTACTTCGGAAGGAAGGCTAAGATGATCAGGCAATAGATCCAGGAGAGTACGAATATTGTGGGTTTTGGGGAAAGAGATACGTTGATAGACCAATATCCCTTTGATTGATTTCTCGGCTGCTTGCTGAGAATGGAAACAAAGTTCTTCCAATAAAACTCCGTCTGGTTTTGATATACAGGCCAGCGCCAGATCGCTGCCGGCGCGCCATAACCAATCTTCGGGGCTACCTGGTTTAGGTATTTTAAGCAGCATAAACTTCTTTTCCTTCCCGTATAATTTTTCCATAGATCAGACCGATATTATCCTTATGTTGTTTCAAGTCATCAGGAGTAACGACGATAATATCAAAAGGAACCTTCAGCCCTTTGATTTGTCGATATAGCTCCTGAGCGGTATGCCGCCGATGGGTACCCGAAGGCATTACAACCATAACGTCTATATCACTATCTGGGAGCAATCCATGACGAACAACTGAGCCGAAAAGGATAATTTGAATTGGATGTACGGCGGTTACAATTTTTTTGACCAATAAGTTGATTGTTTCGTCAGTTGTCATTATCTAACTCCGGCTTTGTATATTGAGGTTTTTTCCGGAGGGAAAAACCTATTCAATTGTCAGCGGGTACTGAGTATCATAATCCCCGATCTCGATGGTGACCGTATCTTTGTCTATGAGGTTGAATCCTGCCTCTCTCTCTACCCGTTCCCCATTTATTTCTTGAAAAGCCTTTGGCTCCG
>CAKZYZ010000379.1 GCA_937885075.1 uncultured bacterium
GGAATTTGAAGAAACAAAGGAAAATTCCATAGTTTTCTTTGTTTTTCTTCGTGTTCTTCGTGACCTTCGTGGTGAATATTTAGTTTTTTAGCACAGAATGTTAAAAATACCTTTTCGAGTACGGCCAAGCTAAGTGCCAGGAGAAAAGCCATTACTCTATCGAGATATTTTAAGTTTCAGGAAAATGGGACCACCGCCCGGATTGAAATCGGGGCCGGGATCACGACCTTCCTAACCATGGCCTATATCATCTTCGTCCAGCCGGCGGTTCTATCCGGGCGGATGTTCGGGATGGAGACCGGGATGGACTTCGGCGCGGTAATGATGGCTACCTGTCTGGCCGGGGCACTGGCGACTTTCATCATGGGAGTCTACGCCAACTACCCCATTGCCCAGGCACCCGGGATGGGGGAGAACTTTTTTTTCGTCTTCTCGGTCATCCCCGCCGCCGGAGTATTGATTGCCGCCCGGGGCTGGCAGGACACCTCCCCCTGGCAGATCGCGCTTGGTGTGGTTCTGATCGCCGGGATTCTCTTCCTGATCCTATCTCTCCTGAAAGTCCGTCAGTATTTAATCGACGCCATCAGCCCCAGTTTGAAGAACGGGATCGCGATCGGAATTGGGATCTTTATAGCCTTCATCGGCCTGAAGAACGCGGGGATCGTGGTGGCCAGTTCCGGGACACTGGTAAAGATGACCGGATCGATTGCTACTCCCCCTCTCCTGGTCTTTGGGATCGGATTTCTGGTCATGGTAGTATTACATGTCCGGCAGATCCGGGGGGCTATCCTCTGGGGGATCGGAGCCGGATTGGTCACGGCCCTGCTCCTTAAGGAAGTGACTTTCTCGGGAGTAGTATCAACTCCTCCATCCCTCTCCCCCACATTGTTTAAATTCGATCTGATTCACGCCCTGGCTGTTGATCTCTGGCCCCTGATTATTATCTTCCTCTTCATGGATGTCTTCGACACCATCGGCACTCTGATCGGGGTCGCCGAGCAAGCCGGTTTTATCAAAGATAACAAGCTGCCCCGGGCGGGGAAAGCCCTGATCTCCGACGCGGTCGGGACAGTGGCGGGAGCGGTAATGGGGACCAGTACGGTTACTTCGTTTATCGAGAGCACAGCCGGAGTATTTCAAGGGGGGAGAACCGGCTTTGCCAGTGTAATCACCGCCGGCTGTTTTATCCTCGCTATCTTCTTCAGCCCTCTGGTTAAGATGGTAGCAAACTATCCCGCGATCACCGCGCCCGCACTGGTACTGGTCGGGGCGATGATGATGGGGAATGTCGTCAAGATCAACTGGAAGGATTATACCGAAGCTATCCCCGCCTTCCTGACCATTATCGGAATTCCTCTCTGCTTCAGCATCGCCGACGGAATCGCCTGGGGATTTATCTCCTATCCGCTGATCAAACTCTTCAGCGGGCGGGGACGGGAGGCCGGCTGGGTGATGTACCTGGTGGGGGGGCTCTTCTTTCTGAGGTATCTTCTATGAAAGAAGTTAAAAGTGCCTAAAGTGCGCTAAAGTGCCTAAAGTTATTCGCTTTCGACTTGGTTTTCTGGTTTTAGTAGCCCGGTTAATAAAAGTGCCTTCCTCCGTCGTGCAAGCACTATGGCGGATAAAAAAAGTTGTCTCTTCGCCTGGCTCCCCTACTTGAAAGTTGGCAGTTGGAAGTTGGTCATTGGATATTCCGATTCAAGGCTTGCCCATTCTTATTTTTTCGGAGAAAAAATAAGATGATTATCTCCCCCTCGACGCCTTTATCGCCTGGGCCACGTCCCGTTCGGCGTCCCGTTTCTTGATGGTCTGGCGTTTGTCATACATCCTCTTCCCTTTTCCCTCACCGATCTCCACCTTGATCAGGGGGCCTTTCAGGTAGATCCGCAGCGGGATCAGGGTATGTCCTTTAACCGCCGTTACTCCGATCAGCCGCTTGATCTCGCGGTGATGGAGGAGGAGCTTTCTCTTCCTCTTCGGATCCGGGTTGTAGATACCGCCATATTCATAGGGGTTGATATGAAGGCCGCGGAGCCAGACCTCGCCGTTCTCGACAGTCGCGTAACTGCCGGCCAGCGATCCTTGCCCCCTCCGCAGTGACTTCACCTCGGTCCCCTGGAGGACAATCCCCGCCTCATAGGTCTTGAGGATGGTGTAGTCCCGCCGGGCCTTTCGATTGGTAACTAGAACTTTCATAGATTTAGCGCCTCCGGCGCTAACGTTAAAAAAAATAACGTTGAAAAGAAAAGACGTTAAAGATCGTTGAAGACCGCGGGACTCGTAAAGAACAAGCAGATCGGGATTTAGTTATTCTCCCAGCCCTTTTCCAGCTTGTGTGCTTCAATAACATACATATCCAGCTTATATCTATCGGTAATCCGGCCCCCGGCTTTCTTAACTTTAGCTTTCGGCTGCTTGACGGTTCCGATTATAGTGATACGGTCCCCTTTCTTCAGTTCAGCTACCAGCTTTTCCAGTGCCGGGGTCCGGCGGATTAAACATCTCATCCCGGATTTTAATAATCCGAATGTAATGTATTTATCAATGGTATATCCAGCCGCGGTCATGGGAACGGGAAGTCCGGCCCGATTGAGAACGAAGTTATCATTAAGCTTGATGGTCTGGTTCTTATACTTGGCCGGGCTTATCTTCAGCTCGTTTGGCTCGACTACTCTCTGGGCAAAGACCGGGACAGCGTAGAGTAAGATTGCCGATATTACAGTCATCAGAATTATGGTCTTCACGCGAACCTCCTCTCCTCCCATCAAAGGGAGATTGGGGATTGAAGTATTCTATGCCATAAATATATGCTCATCCTCGGTTCCGGTCAAGACTTCAGAGCCGGAGAGAGAATCTTAAAAGTAGGCTTTCAGTAAACCCCCGTCACCCAGGCACACTAGCGGCGACCTTCAGGTCGCCATAGTGTGGCAGCCTGAAGGCAGCCGCTACGAGAGGACGGGATTCACTGAAACCTTACCTTCTTCGGGCCCGTCTTCGGGGTCGGACCACACTAACGTGTTGAATATCATATGGTTAGCGATATTTTGGCCATCATATCAGGCCTTAGACGCGTTTTTCGGGCCTGTTTTCGCCTTCTAAGCCAAAAGAAAGTTCGGTTCTAACCTCGATTACAACTCCAGCAGCCTCCAGGTATTCCAGGGCCAGGTGAAAATTGTAACAGTCATTCTTGGCAAAGTTTAACTCCTCAGTAACCACCAGTCTATCAAGACCGGACTCAATTATCGCCATGGCGCAGGGGGCACAGGGGAACCACTCACTGAGATAGATCGTCCCGCCTTTAATTGATATCCCCTCCTCTGCCGCCCGGCAGATGGCCCGGACCTCGGCGTGAACACCGGGACAGTTCCGGAGGTTCTCGGGGGTAATCGGCCCTCCCAGAAGGCAGGACGGGTGATCCCCCGCTCTTATCGGGGGACCGTTCCAGCCCGGAACATATTCACCTGCCGTGGTCTCGATAACGGCGGCCATAGCGATATTGGCGCACCGGCTCCGGGATTTTGCTTCTTCGAATAATTGTTTTATTTGGGGAATTGGGAATGGGGAATGGGGAATGGTTTTTGTGTTCATGATAATTTAGTATATTCAGCCACAATGACAGAGGTAATCCCTCCCCGGGGTGTAAAATCTCCGGTTACCTTCATCCGGCGCGGGGAGCAGGCTTCAACCAGATCGTCCAGAATCTCATTAATAAGGCTCTCGTAAAATACGCCTTTGTTCCTGAATCCGAGATAGTACAGCTTGAGAGATTTTAGCTCCAGGCAGAGTTTGCCCGGAACATATTCGACGATGATAGTTCCGAAATCAGGATTCCCGGTCATCGGGCAGATCGAGGTGTATTCCGGATTCCGGATGGTAACCGTGTATTCGCGATCCGGATACTTATTTTCAAAAGTTTCAACTTTATAATCCATGATAAATTATTCCCCTTAGAACTTAGCTCTCGCTTCGCTCAGGCAACTAAATTGAACTACGAATTTCGCGAATTACACGAATTATGCTGATTAGGGGAAAAACAATCTCCGTCAGACCCGGCGGCTCTGCCGGACGGGCGCATAATCCGCTTAATCCGCGGTTTATTGAAATTGTCCCCGAAGCAGAAACTTAGCACATTCGGCGCAACTATTTTGCACCAGATTGAATATGTTTACCCCCCAACCTCCCCCCCATTTATTAGCACCTGATTAATCTGATCTTTATCCGTCGGTACCGAAGGCACTTTGCTGGGTCACTGATTTATGCCCTCCTGATGCTTTGTTTTCAATCAGTTTGATCAGGGCTCAAAATTTTTCAGGTCAATCTGGTGCCAATCTTTTGTTCCGATACTTAACTATTCTTAAGACTTTAGCAGACTTCCGGGTAAAAAATAAATCACATTTTTTGCTTAAGGGGAAAAAAGATTAGGGAGGAAGGTAGTCAGGACGGGCAGGTAGGTTATCAGCAGCACCCCGAGAAGGAGAACCAGGAACATCGGAATCGCGGCCCGGATGACGGTGGGCATCGGTTCGCCGAAACGGTATGAAGCTAAAAAGAGGTTCATCCCGACCGGCGGTGTTAAATAACCTAACTGGAGATTGGCCATAAAGATAATCCCCAGGTGGACCGGATCAATCCCGAACGCGTTGCCCAGGGGGACAATCAGCGGTACCACCACGATAATGGCCGAGAAGATATCCATCAGGCATCCGACAACCAGAAGGAAGAGATTGAGCAGCAGGAGGAATACCCAGGGGGACTTGATGGTGCTGGTCGCCCATTCCACGGCGAGATCGGGGATCTGGGCATCAACCAGATAATTGGTGAACCCCATCGCTACCCCGATAATCAGAAGCACCCCCCCGATAATCAATCCGCATTCGCTCATTACCCGGGGAACATCTTTAAACAGCTTCAGATCGCGATAGATAAAAGTCTCGACAATAAAGGCATAGAACGCGGTTACCGCGGCGGCCTCCACCGGAGTGGCGAATCCGCCGAAGAGGGATACCAGAGCTACTACCGGGAGCAGTAATTCCCACTTGGCCTCCCGGATAGCCTGGAATGCCTCCCGGGCGTTAAACCGGGAACCTATCTGCTTTTTCGCGATAGACCATCCCCACCACCCGGTCATCAGAACCAGGAGCAGCCCCGGGATCAAGCCGCCCAGGAATATATTCTTAATCGTAACCGGGGATCCGGCGGTTGAAGCGACAATGGCGTAGAGGATCAGAGGAAGAGCGGGAGGGAATAGCACCCCCAGAGATCCGGCCCCGGTCAGCAATCCGATCGCGTTGCGGCGGGAATATTTGGCGGAGACGAGGACCGGCAGGAGGAGACCACCGAGGGCCAGAATGGTCACACCGGAAGCTCCGGTGAAGGAAGTAAAGAAGGCGCAGACCAGAGCGGTCAGAATAGCCGGACCGCCGCGTACCTGCCCCACCAGTGACTGGAATACCCGAATCAGTCTCCGCGAAGCCCCGCCTTCGGCCAGAAAATATCCGGCCAGGGTAAAGAGCGGGATAGCCGGAAGGGTCGGATTAACCACCATCCGGTAATGATCGATGGCAATCGAGGCAATCGGACTATCATCGGCCCAGAAGAGAATCAACGCCGCGCCCCCCAGGAGAGTGAAGATCGGGGCGCCCAGTACCGCGGAGATAAGAAGAACTAGGAGGGCCGGAAATAGTAGATCGGCTGGAGAGAGTGGAGGAAAGATCCCGATCATGACGAATACCGCCACCCCCAGAAAGACAACTCCCTTCCCCCGCCGACTGATAGCGGAGCGGCGGAGCAGACTGAGAGCGATCGCGGCAAAACCGATCGGGAGGACCAACTGTACTATCCAGACCGGTATCCCGTAGGCAATAATCTTTCCCGCCTCCCGGCTATATTGAATATATATAATACTTCCGAGGCAGAGCAGAGCGGATATTGAGACGGCAAAGACTCCGCTTACCCCACGGGCGATCGTACTCCACCGCCCGGGGAGAAAGTCCGGCAGAGTAGAGAGAGAGAGCAACCGCCCTTTCCGGGCCGCGACCACGCCTCCCAGCATCCCGGTAATCAGCACCAGGTGACGAAGGATCACACTTGCTCCGGAGATCCCGGTATGGAAAATTTTCCGGAGAACAATCTCCACTATGGGGATGGCAACCATCACCCCCAATACCAGAACCAGGAGCATATCTTCGCCGGATCGAAGGAAATGGAATATTTTCCAATCCGGATCTTTGGGGATAGATATTTTTATAGGGTTGCCTTTCACCTGAGAACTCAGATTAAGAGAACTTCGCCTCGCAACTTTTATGACAAGACGATTTCGGGACAGGACTATTTGCCCCCTACCTCGCCCTCTTTTTATGACAGGACCATTGCAGGCAGGACGATTTCCCCCTACCTCTCCCTCTTTTTATTACAGGACTATTTCATCAGATACGATTGGCCCATACCTGGCCCACTTTTTATTTGATCTCTATTGTATGCAGTACTCTTGTTGCTCACCCAACCACTTTTTCATGGCATGTATATTATCCGCATCTCCATTTACCC
>CAKZYZ010000380.1 GCA_937885075.1 uncultured bacterium
GAAAGGTCTTCTTTAAGTACTGGCCTCCCAAGCGATGGGGATTTACAGAATAGCAATCATGGGATCAGGATATCAGGGGATCAGGTTATCAGGGGACCAGGTAGAGGCTGATGGCGCCTGATCTCCTGATAACCTGATTTCCTGATAACCTGATCTCCTGATAACCTGATCTCCTGATAACCTGATCTCCTGATAACCTGATTTCCTGATATAATGATGCCAATTGATAAAACAGTCAAAGAAGATAACACCCTCTTGACTTATGATGATTCTCCGGGAACGGAGAAGCATAAGTTATTCGGCCTGGGCGCTAAACTTACCATCCTGGTATTGACCAGCCTCCTCCTGATAACCATTATCACCACTATCATCTCAATCCGCCACCTCCGAAACGCCTTAAGCTCCGGGTCTCAGGAGATGGCGGAGACAATGGGACGCGTGGTGGGACTGGCTTCCGCTTACCAGGGGTTCTTTGACGCGGATAACCGGATTCAGAAGCAGTATATTGATTTTACAGTAAAACAGAAGAACGTGGTCTACGCCGTGATAGCCAGAAAGGATGGTGAAATCGTTCAGGCCGGACTTACTCCGGAACAGCTGGAGATAGTGCTGAATGGAGAGACTCCATTTCCTCCGGAATCCATACACCAGGAGACGCAGGATATAATCATGGAGTCGCCGATCGGGAAGATCGGCACCATCTATTTGGGTATCTCAAAAAAAGAGATCTCAGCGATTGAGAGAAAGCTGATCAAGTTTCAGGTAATCTTTGCCGGCACAATCACCATAATCTTCCTCCTTCTCCTCTCAGTAATTATCCATTCAATTACCCGCCCCCTCCGCAGACTGACTGAAAAGACTACCGAGATTGGGGAGGGGACACTGGATAAACCACTGAAAGTTATCGGAACGGATGAAGTCGGCCGGCTGGCCGGCAGTATTGAGCTGATGCGGAGAAATCTCAACCGGATGATTCAGACCATATCATTTCAGGGCCGTCTGGCGCATGACTTTAACGCGGTACTGGATCTCGACGAAACTATTGAAGAGATCAAGCGGGAAGTTCTCTCATTCTCCATCTGGCCGTGGTATGAAATGGGTGTCGCCGTAATCGGGAGGGGAGGGGAGGGGACACCCAGGACCCAGTTTATCTATTATCATATTATGCCCGGAACCGACAGCAAAGAAAATCCATCTTCTATCTTTGCTCTTAAAAATACCCTGGTTGAGAATATCTACTATAAAAAAGAGCCTATTGTCCGCGACCTTCCCACCAGTTTAATCTCTTCCAAGGACGGTTTCAGTCTCTATCTGAAAGAACGGGATATATCATCCTCGATTGCGGTACCATTACTGATAAAGAACAAGGCCCTTGGTATGCTCTATGCCGGATTTCAGGACAGATCCGGCCGCTTCCCGGAACTGCAGGAGATATGTCAGAATATCGCCGATGAACTGGCCCGGGCGATTGAAGGGATCTATCTATTTGATGATCTCCGTTCGAGCCTGACCGACCTGAAGAGCGCCCATCAGGAATTAAAAGGTCTCGATGATCTGAAGAGTGAGTTTATCTCCAGTGTAAGTCATGAATTACGGACTCCACTGGTTTCAATGACAGGATATCTCCATATGATGCTGGATGAGAAACTGGGAAAGATTACACCTTTGCAGCAGGAAGGGCTGGAAGTCTCTGTAAAGAGCCTCCAGAGATTGACCAATCTAATCCAGAAGATGCTTACTTTCTCCTCCGAACAGAAAGAGACGGAACTGGAACTCTCTGATTTTCCGATTGATCATCTCCTGGAACACTGCGTGAGCGCATTGAGGAATGTTGCGTCTGAGAAACAGATAGAACTTAAGATCTCGGTTGAAGATGATCTCCCTCTGGTACGCGCCGATGAAGATAAGATAATTCAGGTTATCATAAATTTAACGCATAATGCTCTGAAATTCAGTCCCAGTGGAAGCCGGATCAATCTGATCGCCCGGCAGGCTTATAGCGCTAAAGATGGCAACAAGATCGAAGTAGTAATCCAGGATGAGGGGAAAGGAATATCCCAAGAAGATCAAGCTAATATATTTGAGAAATTCTGGCAGGCTTCCGATAAAGGTGGTGGAAAGCGCAAGGGTATAGGGTTAGGCTTAGCTCTGGTTCATAAAATACTCACGCGCCATGGCTGCTCTATTAAAGTAACCAGCGAATTAGGGCGTGGGACCTCTATGACATTTACACTCCCGACAGTAAGAACCTAGCGCCTTCGGCGCAATGTTCTTAAGTGCCTAAAGTGCGCTTAAGTGCGCTAAAGTGCCTAAAGTTATTCGCTTTCGACCTGGTTTCCTGGTTTTAGTAGCGACACAGAGTATGCTGATTAATGAGCACATTAATCAGCTTAATCCGCGGTAAATTAAGATATGCATCCTGTAATTGACAAATGGAATGAGCTTCATCGAGAGTATCTATACTTCAATAAACCCCCGTATGATTTCCGCACTTCCGACCTGGCTAAATATGTTGGCGTGAGCCGGCGGACGATTGAAAGGTGGGCGGAAGGAAAGTCATTGCCGAAAGAAGAAAAGATAAGAGCGATTGAGGAATTTATCAAGCTGCGGGGCGCCTGATATATTTTTTAGATCTAAATGTCGCACTGGGTATGATAATGTTCCTTATGTCAAGTACAGTATGGGGCGATAATCGAGGCATATATCTATAACTTGTTCTGCTGCGGTGTGATGCGGCGGTTAAATGCCCTTGTGTGGATAACGTGTGGATATCCTGTGGGGAAAGTATCGGCTGGAAAGGAAATATTAAGCACTCATCTTCTGGTACTCTCGTAGCGGCTGCCTTTAGGCTGCCACACGATGGAGACCTGAAGGTCGCCTCTACGAGCACGGAGCAACGGCGTTCACTAGAAACCTTACAACACAATAAATCTAGTTTATCGGAGAACCTCTGAAGGCCACCGCAGCTGACAGAGAGCATGGGGATTAACGAATGTTTCCAGTAGAGATGAGCCGGGATTAATCAGTCGCCTGGATTATCCAGTTAATAATCCAGACTAGAAGCCTTCCGAGATGGCAATAATCAGGTCGGGTTTGCCGGGGGAACCTACCATTACGGTCCCTGATCTTACCAGGGAGAGTTCGGTTTCAAGGATGAGGCTGCCATCTGACCATATCTTGAGAGAGAACTTGATTAGTTTATCTCCGATACCTCTGGGTATAATCTCCAGTTTCAAACGCTGCCGGAGATTAAAGTTGATCGTTGCCTTCTTCCCCAGAGGGATGGATCGGAATGCCGAAGCAAGCTCCATATAATTCTGATACTTGAGCGGTGATCGGCTTATCTTTTCCTCAAGATACTGGATACCAGGTCCAATCTTCCCCGGTTCCTCGGAAGGCTCCAGGATATCAACGGTAACCTCCATATCCTGGCCTTGAGCCTGAGCTGGAGTGGCGATTAAAGTAATTCCTAATACAAACGCGTATAATATTATTCTCATCGGGGATCTACTCCATTATCCATATAATTGTCATACCATCATCTTTATCCTGATAGATCATATAATTATGATCGGGGGATGACAACCTTTCTATCCGGCAGTAATTTGACGGAAATTTTTCCGATTGAAATACTCCTGAGAAGAAAATGATCAACGCGGCCGCGGCACTCAGTCCGAGTCCAATCCAGGCAGGATGACGCAATATAAATAGCCCCCTCTTCACAGGCTGGCAGCGTATGACGGGAGTTTCATCTTCAAGAAGAGCACGGATATTCGGCCAGAGGGAGATCCCCTCCCCCAGCTGCAATTCTTGCCGGGATAGTTCCTCCATAGATTCACTTATCGAGCTGTAATCCCGTAGTGTCTGTACACACCCCCGGCAATCATTAAGATGGGATTTAAATTCCCGGGCTTCGGCCGGGGAGAGTTCCCCATCGTAATACGCGTCCACTAACGTATCATTATCATGGCATATCTGTCTTTTCATAGGTAAGGAATTATCTCTTTTTTTAGCTTCTCCCGGGCATAATGTAACCGCGACATAACTGTCCCGGTGGAACAGTCCATTATCTTGCTGATCTCCTCGTATGAATGCCCTTCCCATTCCCGGAGGATTATCGCTGTCCTCTGCTCGTCGGAGAGTGTCTCTAACCCCTCAAGAATTTTTTTATATAACTCTTTCCGCAGAGCCACACGATCAGGTCGTAACGCTCGACTGCGGTCATGATTCTCACTATTATCGACGGAGAGTGAATCATCGTACTCCACCTGCTGTACCCGGTTAGCGATCTTTCTTTTCGCGTCCAGAGAGAGATTGAAGGCAATCCGATAGAGCCAGGTATAAAACTGTGAATTTCCTTTAAACTTCTCCAGAGAACGATAAGCCTTGAGGAATACTTCCTGAGTGAGATCTCTGGCCTGTTCCCGGTTCAAAACAATCCCATAGATGACAATATATATCCGCTGCTGGTATTTCTCCACCAACCCGCGAAAATCATCTATATTTCCTTCCAGGCAGCTACGGACCAGTTCAGAGTCTTCCCTTGGCATACTCATCCTCTATCTATTAGACGCGGATAGGTTGAATTTATTCAGAAACACTGTCATGTCTTGAATTAGAGTTGCAGTCAAGACTATATCTCCCCCTAACTCGCCCCCTGTTTTATGACAGGACGATTATAGACAGGACGATTATTCCCCTACCTCACCCCCTTTTTTTGACAGGACGATTGCAGACAGGACGATTATCCCCCTACCTCGCCCCCTTTTTTTTGACAGGACGATTGCAGTCAGGACGATTATCCCCCTACCTCACCCCCTTTTTTTGACAGGACGATTGCAGACAGGACGATTATTCCCCTACCTCACCCCCTTTTTTTGACAGGACGATTGCAGACAGGACG
>CAKZYZ010000381.1 GCA_937885075.1 uncultured bacterium
GAACTGGCCCTGTGCTGGGTACATGATGGTCGGCATTACAAGAAATTATCTCCCTTTTTCTTTTCCCATCTTCAACACGTTGATGATTTTCTGAAGCGATACTGGGAATTTTATGATAAGTTGCTTGAATACAAAAAAGATCCAACCGCGGAGTTAAAGGCAAAGCTGAATGAGGAATTCGACGATCTGTTCTCGACCATTACCGGCTATGATGCTCTGGATAAGCGCATCGCGAAAACAAAAGCTAAAAAACTCAGTCTGCTGATGGTACTGGAACATCCGGAGATCCCACTGCATAATAATCCGGCGGAACTGGGAGCCCGTAAGCGGGTTCGCAAGCGTGATGTCAGCTTTGGCACACGGAGCAAAGATGGGATAAAAGCCTGGGACACATTCATGACCCTCGCGGCTACCGCAAAGAAATTACAGGTCAGCTTCTACAAGTATATCTACGATCGTATTTCCGGTGACTATGAAATGCCCCATCTGGCGGATCTAATCCCCGAGAGAGCTGATATACTTCAACTGGGATGGTCGTGGAATTAGGGACCATAGAATGATCTTGTCGGGGGGATACCCGATGAAAAATCAATAATTGAGGTTTCCCCTATTTATTGATGAAGATACACTACATCCGTTATCTGGTAAATCTGCTGCATCTGAGAATCTATCTGGTTTACTTCCTGTAGAACACCAACACGATTGTTATTAAAGTTTATAGAAGTCTCTTGTAAGCCCTCTTGTCTTTCCGTCGGGAAGATGGGAGTTCCCAGGAGAAATTCTATAAACCGGAGTTCTTTATTAAAATGACCTTCGGTATAATTATATCCATTCGCTATGAATAAAACTTTTTCTGAGTTTACATTGTAATTAGTCTTATCCGCATTAGCGGATGAAACCAGCAGGTTGTGTTCTCCGAAAAGTGAAGCTAGTTGAAATAATAAAATCACAGTTAATATGTAATAAACCTTTTTCATAGTTTAGTATTTCCTTTTTATAATCACTTGACTGCTACTACAAGCTGAGCGTATTACCGATGTGTTTATTTTATTATACATTATCCGGTATTATAAGCAAATTTGTTCCAATCCAGTGGACAACTTGCGCTCGATCGAGCGCGAGTTGTCCACTAACATAGGAAGTGATAAGTTCCAATCGTGAAGTTCTCACCCTGCCCGGCGCTTTCCCCTTCCGAGGTCAACGACCTCGGCTACAGGGCAGGGCAAACCAGGCGAAGTTGTAGCCGCGGTCTTTAACCGCCTCCGTTTAAATACGATTATTCGGCAATCGGCCGATTGCGCACCGTAAAAGGTGCGGTTACCATTGAAGTTCCAGAAATCGTACAACATCTGCAAACCGCAATAACTAATTGAACACTTTCTGACGATCGTCAGAAAGTGTTCAATTAGTGGTTTCAGATACAATAGTTTACCTCTTAAAAATAATTTTAGAAAAAGTACTTGCGTGGATATGGCTTATATCGTATTATTGCGATAATTGAATATGGGGAGATCATATGGACTCTAAGAAATATCTAAAATACAGTGAATTATTCAAAGCGCTGGGCCATCCGGTCCGGCTGAAGATAGTGGATGGGCTGCTCAGTCATACCTGTAATGTCGGAGAGATTGTGGAAGGACTGGGCCTGCCCCAGTCAACGGTCTCCCAGCACCTGGGACTGCTCCGGAACCGGGGGATCATCGCCCCGGAGAAGGATGGGGTGAGGACCTGTTACAAGGTTGTTGACGCTAAAGTGCGTGGGATAATTGACTGTATCAATCAATAAAAAAATGTTCAAGCAATGATCGTGTTATACGGATAATGCAATCATGGAGGGTTGTAGTATGAGTTTTATATTTGGATTTATAGCGGCGATTGTTATAATTGCCGTGATCGGAGCGATTTTTATGAACCGGATGGGGAAATTTTTCTTTCTCCGGAATAAGAGCAGATTGAATTTTGAGGATACTCTCAAAACGATCCGAGAAAGAATTGAAGATAATACGCGGGGCTGGTTTACCGAGAGTGAAAAAGACTTCAACCTGGCATATCAGAAGAAGCAGAAAGGGGAATTGCCTTTCCGGCTTACTGTCTTTAAGATCGGGAACTCCGATCTCTCCTATCGGGTCAACTCAGCCTTCCCCGCGGTATCTACTTTTATGCCGGCGGCGATCGCGGTGGTGGGGAGGAAGGACGGAAGCGTTGATATCTACCGGAAGAATACCGGGATGATGGGGTTCTTCTTCTCCGGCGTGGTTAAAGAAGTTATGGGAAAGGAAGTCTCGATAGGTCTGAATGAAATATTAACAGGAGCGATATAAGATGAAGATCGGCGGGACAGCAGTCTCTTTCGCGGTAAAAAGTCCCAGGACTATCACCTGGCTGATGATCTCCAGCACTCTGATCCTGGCACTGCTGGCCGGGCTGCCGAGTATCTGGCCGGAGGCCTTTCCCTTCCTCACCCCCCTCAAGGTGGATACCGATCCGGAGAACATGCTCCCGGAAGACGAGCCGGTCCGGGTATTTCACAATCGGATGAAGCGGGAGATGGCCCTCTACGATATGGTAGTTCTGGGGGTGGTGAACGATGCCAACCCCGACGGTGTCTTTAACCCCGAGTCTTTAGCCAGGGTGTATGAGCTGACCGAGTTCGCTAAAACCCTACGCTGGGAAGATCCGGCCAACCCGGGAGAGTTTCAAGGGGTGATCGAGGCCGATCTGATCGCGCCCTCGACGGTGGAAAACATCGAACAGGCCGGTCCGGGGACGGTGAAGTTTGAGTGGCTGATGGAATCTCCTCCATATACCAATGAGGAGGCCCGGGCGATCCGGGAGAAGGCCGCAAGGATTCCCTTTTTGAAAGATACCCTCCTCAGCACCAACGGCAAGGCGGTCGCTCTCTATATCCCGCTCACCGCCAAGAATCTGAGCTACCGGATCTCTCAGGAGTTACAGAAGAAGATCGACGGGTTCGAGGGCGATGAGAAGTATTTCATCACCGGCCTCCCGGTTGCCCAGGACACCTTCGGGGTGGAAATGTTCAAGCAGATGGCGATCGCCGCCCCAGCCGCGATGCTGATTATCTTCCTCCTGATGCTCTTCTTCTTCCGGAAGATCGTCCTGATTATCTCACCCCTGATAGTGGCGATGGTCTCGGTGATCGCTACCATGAGTATCCTGGTCATCACCGGCCAGACAATCCACATCATGAGCTCGATGATACCGATCTTCATCATGCCGATCGCGGTGCTGGACGCCGTCCATATCCTCTCGGAGTTCTTCGATCGGTACCAGGAGACGAAGAGCCGGAGGGAGACCATCTACCAGGTGATGAATACGCTCTTTAAACCAATGCTCTACACCTCGCTCACCACCTCGGTCGGTTTTGCCTCCCTCGCTCTTACTCCGATTCCCCCGGTCCAGATCTTCGGAATCTATATCGCGATCGGGGTTATGTTAGCCTGGATCTGGACTATCCTCTTCATACCGGCCTTTATTATGCTCATCCCCAGCCGGGCCTTTGATAATTTCGGAGCGCTTCACGATCGGCGGGAAGACCGGGAGATCGCCCTGACCGTAACCAAGGCGAAGCACCGGATCCGGTCCAACCTCTCCATGACCTGGCTCCTGGCTGCCACCGGGCGGGTCACCTTCCGCCACGCCAGGACCGTTCTGATCGTGGCGGCGGTGGGGGTGGTCGTGGCTATCTTCGGGATCAACCGGATAGTAATCAACGACAACCCCACCAAATGGTTCTCCCCTTCTCACCCCATCCGGGAAGCGGACCGGGTTCTGAACAAGCATTTTGCCGGGACCTATATGGCCTATCTGGCTCTTACGGGGCCGGAGGAGAATATCTCGGTCGAACGGTTCGCTGAGACACTCTCGGCCCGGCTGGCGGCACGGGCCGCCCGGGTCCGGGGAGAACTACCGGGAGCAGGGGCGGTCTATGCCGCGCTCCAGAATGAGATCGGGCGGCAGGGCAAAGTCACTTCATCCCGAGAACTGCTGGAAGAGCTGACAGCATTTGCTGAGAAGAATGCCTCGGATGCGGGATTTGATGAGATGGACAGCTGGGACGACGCGCTTCTCTTTATCGGCGAAGAAGAACAGCGCGGAGAGATCTTCAAGCAGCCGGAGGTGCTGGCGTATATCGAAGGCCTCCAGAAGCATCTCCTCACCACCGGCGTGGTGGGAAAATCCAATTCGCTCACCGATATAGTCAAGACGGTCTACCGCGAACTGATCTCAGGAGAAGAGAAGGATTTTGTCATCCCGGAGACCGCTGCAGCGGTTGGCCAGTCCCTGATTACTTATCAGAACAGTCACCGGCCCCAGGATCTCTGGCATTTCGTAACTCCGGACTATCGAACTACCGTGCTCTGGATCCAGCTTAAGAGCGGAGATAACACGGATATGGAGAAGGTTCTGGCCTCGGTCGATGGGTACATCGCCCAAAATCCGCTTCCGGCCGGCCTGGAATATCGCTGGTTCGGCCTGACCTATATCAACGTCGTCTGGCAGCAGAAGATGGTAGCCGGGATGCTCCAGGCCTTCCTGGGGAGCTTCCTGATCATCTTTCTGATGATGACCCTCCTCTATCGCTCGGCGCTCTGGGGGATGCTCGCCATGATCCCTCTCACGGTGACTATTGGATTGATCTATGGGATAATCGGACTGATCGGCAAGGACTACGATATGCCGGTCGCGGTCCTCTCCTCGCTGAGCCTGGGGCTGGCGGTTGACTACGCCATCCACTTTCTCTCCCGGAGCCGGGATCTATATCAGCATTACGGTTCCTGGGGGAACGCGGTGGCCGCGGTATTCGGTGAACCGGCCCGGGCGATTGCCCGGAATGTGATCGTGATCGGGGTCGGATTTCTCCCGCTGCTCCTGGCGCCGCTGGTCCCCTATCAGACCGTGGGGTTCTTTATTGCCGCCATCCTGCTCACCGCGGGGGTAGCCACGCTCATGATCATACCGGCGCTGATGACGGTTCTGGAGAGGTTATTATTCCCCAAGACCAAGCTCTGCTGCCTGACCTGCAACTGCGCCACCTGCACCGTCTCTTCAATCGCGCTGGTCGCGGTAGTAGCGATAAACCTGAGACAATTCTTTAACGTAGGCTGGACCGCTCTCTCCTGGTGGAGTCTGACCTCCATCGTGATCCTGATCTTAATCTGCTTTATTATGTCGAGAAGGGATCGGTGCCGGGAAAAAATACAATAGCCGCAAAAATGCGCAAAATGCGCAAAATTCAGGAAGCCCAGGGAGGTCAATATGAGAAATTATTTATTATCCACTATCGGATACAGCCTGATTCTGGCAGTTTTCATGCCGGCGGGCATAACTGAAGATACGACGGACAAGCCGCTGGATGTTAATGAGATCGTCAACCGGACCAACCAGGCCGCATATTATCAGGGGAAAGACGGCCGGGCCCGGGTCTCAATGGTGATTACCGACAGTCAGGGGCGGGAACGGAACCGCAAATTCACCATTCTGCGGCGAGATGAGCCCGATCCGGCCGATCCCGGGAATGACTCCTACACCGGCGACCAGAAGTCCTATGTCTATTTCCAGCGTCCGGCCGATGTCAACAAGATGGTATTCATGGTCTGGAAGCACTCAGATCAAGGAACGGATGACGATCGCTGGCTCTATCTCCCGGCGCTCGACCTGGTGAAACGGATCGCCGGGACCGAGAAGCGGACCAGTTTCGTGGGATCGGATTTCTTCTACGAGGATGTCACCGGGAGGAATATCAATGACGACACTCACGAATTGGTGAAGACTACAGATAATTATTATGTCCTGAAGAATACTCCGAAAGACTCCGGTTCGGTTGAGTTCAGGGACTATACGATCTGGGTTCATAAGGATACCTTCCTCCCGGTCAAGATCGAATATTTCGACAAGAACGGCGAAAAGTACCGGGAATATACCGCCCTCGGCGTGGAGACAATCCAGGGTTTCCCTACTGTTACTAAAGCGAGCATGAAGAACCTCAAGACCGGCAACGAGACAATGATGAGCTACGAGAATGTCCAGTATGACATCGGCTTGCCGGATGATATCTTTACCGAACGTTATCTGCGGAAGCCGCCGAGGAAGTACCTGAGGTGAAGTAGGGAATCAGAGTATCAGGAAATCAGGAGATCAGGTAGCTTGGCCATGCCCTGTGGGAGAGGTTTCCAACCTCGATCGGGATTGACCTTGTGGGAGAGATTTTTGACATTGATCCCGGGGGCGACGGCAATCGGGGTTTAAAACCCCTCTCACAGAAGTTAGAGCAAAGTTCTAATGAAAAAGATTACGATTATTTGCATCAACCTGCTTTCTCTTTCGGTTGTTCTTCCGACCCACGCCCAGGATGAACCGGCGCTTCCCGCCGGATTGGGAGGCAACGCTCAACCGACCACCGCCGAACCGGCCCTGCCGGACGGACTCTTCGGTTCCAGCACTTCCGAAGAACCCGGTCTACCGGAAGGTTTGGGAGGAAGTAGTCAAAATGCTGGCCAGACTGCGGAACAGGAACCCTTCCGCCTCCCATTTGAGTTCTCGGGCTTCGGTGAAGGACGAATCGGAGCACGAACCCAGAATGACCCCCATGAGAAAGATCTCTCTCTTGGTGAAGTCCGCCTCCAGCTGGAGGGGGAGAAAGGATGGGACAGGGCTTCAGTCCGGGTCCGGACCGACCTCCTCTATGACCCGGTCTATGACCACCAGACAATCGATCTGGAGACCGGCCAGGGCTGGCTTGACCTCCGGGAGGCCCGGTTCACCGCCACCCCGCTTGATTTTATGGATCTCAAGATCGGCCGCCAGATATTGACCTGGGGGACCGGTGATATGCTCTTTATCAACGATATGTTCCCCAAAGACTGGCAGTCCTTCTTCATCGGCCGGGATACAGAGTATCTTAAAGCCCCATCCGACGCGGCCGGGATCTCATTCTTTACCGGCCTCTTCAATACCAATATCATCTACACTCCCCGTTTCAATGCCGATCGCTACATCAACGGGAGCCGTCTCTCCTACTATAACCCGATCCTGGGAAGAATCGCCGGACGGGACGCGATCATCCAGACCGATAACCGAAACTCCTGGTTCACCGATGACGAACTGGCCCTCCGCCTCTCCCGGAATATCGCGGGATATGAAGCCGCGCTTTACGGCTACCGGGGTTACTGGACGAGCCCGGCCGGCATGGATCCGGTGAACGGGAAGGCCACCTTTCCCCGCCTGGGGGTTTATGGGGGAAGTATCCGGGGGACAGCCGGGCCGGGGATCGCCAATCTGGAATTCGGTTACTACGACTCGGAAGAGAATAGAAATGGATCCAATCCGATGGCCAAAAACAACGAACTCCGGTTTTTAGCCGGTTATGAGCAGGAGCTGGCCACCGATTTTACCGCGGGTCTCCAGTACTACCTGGAGTATATGTTCCAGTATGATGAGTACCGGGAGGTGCTTGCTCCCGGGCAGCATCCCCGGGACGAGGCTCGTCATGTCATCACCCTCCGTCTCACCAAACTGCTCATGCGGCAGAATTTAATGCTCTCTTTCTTCGGCTACTACTCTCCTTCCGATAAAGATTTTTACTTCCGTCCCAACATTCACTACAAGATCGATGATAACTGGGCGGCGGAGGTCGGAGGGAACATCTTCTGGGGCGAGGACAACTGGTCCTTCTTCGGTCAGTTCCGGCGGGATACCAATGTTTATACCGGCATCCGCTACGGCTTCTGACCGCAGTATCTGCTGAGGATCCTGCTTAATTCTTCTACCCGGTAGGGTTTCTCCATCACTCCGCGGAAACCGTATTTTTTGTGATCCGCCATAATCGGATGGTTGGCATAACCGCTCGAGACCAGTGCCTTGACTTCAGGGTCTATCTTGAGAAGATCCCTGATCACTTCCTCACCGCCGGGGCCCCCCCGAATGGTCAGATCCAGGATAACGATGTCAAAAGGGGAACCGGAGTCCCGGGCCTGCCGGAATTTTTCAACGGTAGCCGCGCCGGTGGCAGCTGTCTCTATCCGGTAACCGAGATACTCTATCATCTTGGTTATTGAATTCCTGATCATCTCATCATCATCCATAAAGAGGATCCTGCCTTTGCCGGTGGCGATCCTTTCTTTATCCCGGCCGGCAACGCCGGGCTCCTTCGATGAAGCGGGGAGGGTGATGAAGAATGATGTCCCGCCCGGGTCCGACTCCACGGTAAGCAAGCCGCCGTGATTCTTAATGATCGAATAGGCGGAGGCCAGACCCAGACCGCTCCCCTGTTTCTTGGTGGTGAAATAGGGGTCAAAAATCCGGCTTATATATTTGTCCGGGATACCGGTTCCATTATCCCGTATGATTATACGGACATAAGGACCGGCTTCAAGCAGCGGCTCATCTTTCCTGTCAACAGTGATATTCCCGGCGGTGACCTTTATCACCCCTCCGCCCGGCATGGAGATCGGAAGAGCACACGTCTGAACTCCAGTCACACTGATATATCTCGTATGCCGTCTTCTGCTTGAAAAAAAAAAAAAAAAAAAATAAAATAAAAATAAAAAAAGAAAAAAATAAAACAAAAAATAAAAAACTTATAAAAGAAAGGGGGATTACTGACAACAAAAAAAGTCATAAGA
>CAKZYZ010000382.1 GCA_937885075.1 uncultured bacterium
CCCGCTTGGGTGTTCGTGTGCGTATGGCGTCCCCCGCTCGCCCCCCGTGCGGGGCGGTTGAGTGAACCAGGCAGTACCGCCGGCACATGGATCTGGACCCCTCCCGTCGCCCCCCGCGCGGGGGCGTGGATTGAAACCCGTCATGGTCGGTCTCCTTCCCGGTTGTCCGGGGTCGCCCCCCGCGCGGGGGCGTGGATTGAAACGGAAATTGATGCCATGTATGTCGCCGTCCCGTGTTTGTCGCCCCCCGCGCGGGGGCGTGGATTGAAACAAAATATCTGCCAAGAAAGGTGTGAATCAGGGTATGTCGCCCCCCGCGCGGGGGCGTGGATTGAAACAAACGACCTTCTGGAGCATGGGGAGGCGGATACCCGTCGCCCCCCGCGCGGGGGCGTGGATTGAAACAGGCATTGACGTCTTACACCACAAACGGCATAGAGTCGCCCCCCGCGCGGGGGCGTGGATTGAAACGGTAAATTCAGGACGTATTTAGAAAAGTGGTACTCGTCGCCCCCCGCGCGGGGGCGTGGATTGAAACGTTTGAATGGGCAGGAGCCTGGTACGCGAACCCATGTCGCCCCCCGCGCGGGGGCGTGGATTGAAACTGTCATGTGTCGGGGAGGCGGTATAAAATGGTCGTCGCCCCCCGCGCGGGGGCGTGGATTGAAACTCTATGGGGCCCACTCCGTCAGTCCCGGTCAAGTCGTCGCCCCCCGCGCGGGGGCGTGGATTGAAACCATCCTCTTGTCATGGGCTTGTTTTTAGTCCTGGTCGCCCCCCGCGCGGGGGCGTGGATTGAAACTGTCAGTGGAGCGTAGGCCATTTGATCCCCCCGTGTCGCCCCCCGCGCGGGGGCGTGGATTGAAACACAATGACCACCAGTGTAATCGTTACGAATTATTGGTCGCCCCCCGCGCGGGGGCGTGGATTAGAGTATTGTGGATTCTCCATAGTAATAATGTTAGGGGTTACGCGTAATCTAATTTTTACTACGAAGGGCACGAAGAATATAAGGTTTGAGAAGGTCTGCTTTATGATTTCTTCTCTAACTCGATTTTAACGGCCATTCCTAACTTTTCGGGCAAAATAGGTAAGTCTCCTTAAAGATTATGGTAGAATACTATCACCGGGAGAAATGGAAAGTAAGAATGAGAGGTAATGACAATATTTTTCGGGCTGACAAGGATTGTTTTGTCTGGTAGTATTATGGTCACATAAATTGAGCGATTCTATGCAGTGAACTGCACAAAAAGAGGGAGGTAAGCTATGAGCAAGGATAAGAATCTGGCGAAAAAAAGTGCCAAGAAGAAACCGGTATTGAGTTTGAAGGAGAAGAGGAAGTTAAAGAAGGAGAAAAAGTCGAAAGGATACTAACCACTCCGTAAGATGAAATTTGTGGTTCAGGAATATAGATTGAGTAATGGGGGAGTGCGGTATTATCTCCGCCTGGAGAAGGACGGTATTTTAAAAGGCTGGGCGGTGCCGAAAGGGCTGCCGGAGAAGGGAGAGAGACCGCGGTTAGCTCTCGAGGTTGGTCCTTACAAACTCTCCGCCGCCGGTTTTGAGGGTAAGGTGGCGAAGAGCAAGTTCGGCCCCGGTATGATGTCAGTATGGGACCAGGGGGAGTATCGTCTGGATTCCTGGCTTGAGAACAGGATAATCTTTGAACTCTTCGGCTCCCGGGTGAAAGGATCATTCGCTCTAATCCGCTTTACCAAGGCCGGTTCTCACCACTGGCTGCTGAGTCGTCCGCATACTTCCCCCTCCTCTCCTCAAGCTGAACCGGCGGTCACAAAACCGGATAAAAGTCCCACCGTCCCTCCCCGCCCGAGAGCTCCGGCCGGAAGACCGAAGGTAAGAACTAAGAAAGAGTACTTAAAGGAGCCTCCGGCGCCAGCCCGCCCGGAAAGCGGATCAAGTCAGTCAAAGAGTGAAACGACCGGAGATAGGATTCATAAGACCGGGACTGAATCTGAGCATACTAAAAGCCAGGGGAGTAAAGCATTAAAGAAGAGACAGAAAAAGAAGAGAGAGAAGGAGAGGGAATCCTACTATATCCGAAGTAAAAAAAGAGCGAAGCGGATGAGCAAGCGCCGGTATACAAAAAAGATTCATATACTGGGGTTGGTCTTTATTGTCTTTGTCTTGATTATATACGGCCTGGTGAAACTTATTCAATATATCAGCAGTCTTTACTGACGGTTAAATGAAAGTCGGAATAATATTAATTATCTTTCTCGTTTTATCAGGCACCTCCTGCACGAAACAGACGGAGAAAAAGCCCGCGGCCGGCAATTCCCTCTCGGATAGGCTGGAGGTCATAAACCGCGCCCGGGCAGTCCAGCAGAAGCAGAATAAGGCAATTGAAAGCCAGAGCAAGCTTATTGAGGAGATATCCAAAAAACACCTGGGCCAGGTTCCAGCTAACTAGACCGTACTCGAAAAGGTATTTTCAACTTTCTGTGCTGAAAAAACAAAATATTCACCACGAAGGTCACGAAGAACACGAAGAAAAAGAACTAAAACTATGGAATTTTTCCTGATTATTTTCAAATTCCTTCGTGTTCTTCGTGTCCTTCGTGGTTTAAAAGGCTATTCGAGTAAGGTCTAACTAGTGATCAGGGATAATTAAGAAATGACGGAAGAATCCAGAAAAAAAAGCAGTTCGTTCTCAAAACCATCCGACATTCGCCGGATGGCACTGGCCCGGAAAGCCCGGAAAGAACGTGACGCGGAGCGGAAGAAGAATCGCGAACTGGAATTCCGGGTCAAACAGAGCACCAGGGAGTTGAGATTCGCCAATGATAAGCTGCAGGCGGAGATTGCCGAGCGGAAACGGGCCGAGGAGGAACTTCGGGAGAGTGAGGAGAAGTACCGGGCCATCTTCGATTCATTCTACGATATTTATTATCGTTCGGATATGAAAGGGACGCTCACCGCCATCAGTCCTTCGGTTAAATACCATGGCGGTTATGAACCGGAAGAGTTGATCGGCCGCCCGATAACGGATTTTTACCCCGACCCCGCCCAGCGGGATGAACTATTAAAGAGATTGAGAGAGAAGGGAGCGGTCAATGATTTTGAGATAAAGATGCTGGCCAAGGACGGCAGTATCCTGGATATCTGGGTAAGTACCCATTTTGTCCGGGACCGGGATGGGCGCCCGGTGGCGGTGGAAGGGGTACTCCGCAACATTACTGATCGAAAGCTGGCTGAGGAGAAACTGAGAAATAGTGAGGAGAAATACCGATCCATCCTGGAGGCATTCTATGACGTATATTATAGCGCCGATATGGCAGGGATTGTCACCGCGATCAGTTCCTCCGTCCAGGTCCAGACCGGTTACAGTCCGGAAGAGATAATCGGACGGCCGGTGATTGATTTTTATCCCGACTCATCAGAGAGGGAAGAGATGTTAAGGAGATTGAAAGAGACCGGGTCGGTAGATGACTATGAGATCCATATGCTCTCCAAAGACGGCAGCATTTTTGATGTTCTGGTTAGTACTCATCTTGTCTTTGACGGAGAAGGTAATCCGATAGCGGTAGAAGGGGTTCTGCGTAATATTACCGAGCGGAAGCGCGCTGAGGTGGAGCTCCGGGAGAGTGAGGAAAAATACCGGGTACTCTTCGAGAACGCTCACGATGCCATCTTTCTCCTTAAGGGTGCTCGTTTCGTAGAGTGGAACTCTCAGACCCTGCGAATGTTCGGCTGTACCGGGGCGCAACTAAAAGGCGAGCAGATATACCGGTTTATCTCCCGGCATAAATCGGACAGCGGTGAGGACTCAAAAGCGGTTGCCCTGGAGAAGTTCAACGCGGTACTCTACGGTGAGGCCCAGTTCTCCATCTGGAAGATGACGCGGTATGACGGGGAGGTCTTCGACGCCGAGACCGGTCTGGCCCGCCTCCAGGTCGGGGGGGAGACGCTCATTCAGGCGATAGTCCGGGATCTCACAGCCATCCGGGAGAAGAAGGTTGGAGAATAATGACGCGGAAGACCGTTAAATACTTAAAAATATGCCCGCAATAATGGTTCAATACTTGCTACAATCTTATTTTTTCGGAGAAAAAATAAGATGATTATAGCGATAATAATTCTACTTGTTCTGATCGGGATCTGGGCGGTTGTAATCTATAACCGGTTTGTCCGATGGAAGAACCTTGTTAAGGAAGGCTGGAGCGGGATTGATGTACAGTTGAAGCGTCGGTACGATCTGATCCCCAATCTGGTCCGGATTGTCCGGGAGTATAGCGGAGATCGGAAGAGCGTCGTGTAGGGAAAGAGTGTAGATCTCGGTGGTCGCCGTATCATTAAAAAAAAAAGAGACAATAGAGATAGCACACAGAAGTGGCGATGAGGGATACTACTATGAAGAACAGTGAGGTCAGTAGAGTA
>CAKZYZ010000383.1 GCA_937885075.1 uncultured bacterium
TTTTTTTTTCAAGCAGAAGACGGCATACGAGATATATCAGTGTGACTGGAGTTCAGACGTGTGCTCTTCCGATCTCCGTTACGGAGACCACCGCGGCCGGATCCCCGTTACTGTCCAGATCCGAGACAGTGCCGGTGACCGTAGCCCAGGAAGAAAGATTATCCGGATCGATAAATCAAGGCAACAACCAATAAATCCCTTAAGATCCCCCCGAATTTGAGTAAAATTTCAAGAAGTCCCCCGGCTCTCTGTTTCCTTGGAGGCTATTTTATGCCGATTTTTTGACCAGATTAGCTTTGGCACCCTACGGGGAGAAATTAAAACGCTCCTATCTGTCAAACTTATTATTTGGGGCTCAATCCTGTATTATTTCCGCTTAGCTATTTTTCAATTCACTAACTCGTTCCTGATTACCTACTTTATTATAATAATCGATCAGCCATTGTTTAATACGATCTCGCCATCCATCGTTCAATTGATCTTTCAAATCCCAGGCATTTTCAAAATATTTTAATGCTTGCATCACTTGCCCGAGCCTTGAATGACAGCGGCCTCTTGTAACATACAAATTCTCCAATCTGATATTTATATCCTGCTTCTCTTCAATTTCCCCGCATTATATTTGGATCAGAAGACTTCTTAGCCTTCGAAATATCCTTCTGGGAGCCTTCTTTTCCGACCTCAACTTGTGCCCCCTCCTGTGCTTCTCCGAGGATTTTGCGCCTTTTGCGCCTTTTTGCGGCTATTATAGGGGCCGAGGTAGGGGGAGCTTTTACAATCATTCCACTTTTTTGCGGCTAAATAACACCCGGCCTGAGGCAAGGCATCTAAAATTTCACCCGGACCGTTGAATAGCCACCATCATCTTAAGTCCGCGCTTGCCTTTGGTGGCAAAACTTCGGGGCTCTTTCAGGGAAAAATATATACTGTCGCCCGAGCGGAGAATGTACTGCTCGCTTGAGATTGTCATTTCCATCATCCCGGACTGAACTAGAATAAATCCCTCACCGGCGGAAGGGCGATATCGTCGGGTAATCCCCGGGGCCTGTTCGACCGTATAGACCTCAAAAGAAGGATCCTGATACTTGATATGGGCAAAGGGCCGGGTCCGAATTTTGCCGTTCCGGCTGAGAAAGCTGCTCCGCTCTCCGGCCCGCAGAACCCTTCCGGCGCCCTCTTCCACCCACTCCTTCCGGAAGAACCGGGCAATCTCCACCCGATAAAACCGGGCCAGATCATAGAGCGTCTCCAGGGCCGGAGAGCAGATGTTGCGCTCCAGACGGGAGAGATAACTGGGCGCGATACCCAGTTCCCGGGCTACCTGCTCCAGGGTAAGCCCCCGCTCCCCCCGGAACCGTTTCAGTTTACTGCCGATGTCGATTGAAGTTGTCATATAAAATTAGCGGCTTTGCCGCAAATTTAATCGTTAAAGATAATAGACGTTAAAAAATAAGGACGTTGAAGAGAAAAGACGTTGAAAAGAACATAGCCCGTCGCTTTGCTCCGGGCAACTGTTCTGGAATATTGGAGTATTGGAGTAATGGAGTGTTGGGAAGGCGCCATCATCACTCCATTACTCCAGTACTATCTCATTTATTGTCCCGAGACTGAATATTAAACAACTCGGGATCCCGAAGGATTTCGGGAGAAAATTCCGAAGCAGGGACTTCGCTTTCGCTCTGCTCAGGCAACTTATTTAACCGCAGAATAAATTGATCTACTTTAAAATTTTTCCACAATGTCGGTTCCATGCTTGCAAACTATTATTTTTTCGCAGAAAAAATAATACACTTTAGGAACTTATAACTTATTTGATGTACGCCGGCGGATAGAGGATTGAGATATACCGGGCATCTTTCCTCCCGGAGTTGGTGATCCGGCGGAACTGATCGGTGGTATAATATATGCTGTCCCCCTCATCAAGGGTGTACCGTTCCTGCCCTACTTCCACATTGATCTCCCCCTCGATCACGATCATGCAGCACTCCCCCGCCCGGGTGGGGAAGACCACCCGGCCTCCTTTTTTCAATAAGTTTTCCATCACTTCCAGAGAGGGGCGAGGATAAAGAATGTGAGCGAAGTACTTGATCACCAGGCGGCCCTGATAGGCGATGATCTCCATCTGTTCATCCGGGTGGAGAACCCGCTTGGGCTTGGCCTCAGCGATAGTCCGCTCAAAGAAGGTTCCGATATCCACATCGAAGACACCGGCCAGCCGTTCCAGCAGGGGGAGCGAGGGGAGGTTGTGATTCCGCTCCAGCCGGGAGAGATAACTGGCGGTTACTTCCAGCTTTTTCGCCAGCTCCTCCAGGGTCAGATTCCGGGCTTTACGCAGGGCCCGGACCTTCCCTCCAATGTCGTGTTCCTGATGAGGCCTTACTATCTGAATCTTGGTCATTTTAATATAATCCAAGTTTTATCATTTATATATCGAAGTAAACCATGCCTCCCGGTAAAACCGAAGGGAATTACCTACCCGGCCTGGTTGATCTCCCTTCTCACCATCTCCGGAGTAATGGGCAGGGTCCGAAAACGGATTCCCACCGCGTCATATAACGCGTTGGCCACCGCCGGAGCGACGGTAACCGTAGGGATCTCGCCAACTCCCTTGGCGCCATATGGAGAATGATCATCAGGTTTATCCACTATGACTGTACTCTGCTCCGGGACATCCAGAGCGGTGGGAATAATATAGGTGCTGAATCCCGGATTTTTAAACTCGCCGCCTTCAACAATTACCTCCTCCAATAACGCGTACCCCTGCCCCATCACCACCCCTCCCTCGCACTGACCTTCAACACCGGCAAGATTGATCGCCCGGCCTATCTCCGGAAGAGAAACCACCTCAATGACCTCCACCTCTCCGGTCCCCGAATCCACACCGACCAGGACGAGTTGCGTAATGAAAGAATAATATACATGGGCCATTCCTACTCCCAGGTCAGCATCGGCCGCGCGCATCACCGCCTTGCCGGTCACCTGAATGGTCCGGCCGCCGGATGCCGCCCGGGCCGCCAGTTCCTCCATGGTAACCACCATTGACTGATCTCTCCGGGAAATTATCCGGCCGTTCTTATACTCCAGACCGTCTTCCGGAATATCGAGTTCTTCCGAGGCCGCGCCGATCAACCGCCGGATCAGGGATCCGGCCGCGTTGATAATGGCGTTACCGACAATATGAATCGACCTGGAACCGGTAACCGACCCTGAATCCGGGGTCAGAAACGTATCTCCGTGGATGACGGTAATCCGCTCGATATCACATCCCAGCGTCTCGGCTAGAATCTGGGCGTAGGCGGTCAGGTTCCCCTGGCCGATTTCAGAGGCGCCGGTGCGGAGAGTTATGCCGCCCCCTTCTTCCAATTCAATCTCAACATTAGCATAATCGGGGATTCCCACCCCCAGACCGACCGCTTGAGCGGTAGAGGCGACCCCGACCCCGTGTCTTTTTTCCGGGAAGCGTTCATCCAGTTCACGGGTAATCCGCTCCCGGTCATGCCAGAGGGGGTGCTCCCGGGCCGCCAGCAGGGTCTCCCGGAATCCGACACTACCCTCCACGACAAATCCCAATCCATAGATATCCCCCTGCTCAAGGGCATTCCGGAGACGCAGTTCAATCGGATCGATCCCCAACTCTTCCGCCAGTTCATCGATCAGTATCTCGCGGGGGAAGGTAACCTGAGGATTACCAAAGCCGCGGAATTCCCCGCCCACGGCGTTGTTGGTATAGACCGCGATTCCCTGGAATCGGCCATGGGGAAACCGGTAGGGGCCCGGCGCGCACTCCAACGCCAGATTGAGTACTGCCGGGGCGATGGTATCATAGGGGCCGGTATCGGCCGTCAGATCTAAGTCGATCGCGGTAAAAGTACCGTCTCGCCTTACCCCGATCCTGACAGTTGTCTCAAACGCGTGGCGCTTTGGACTTACCACGATCGATTCTTTCCGGCTCCAGTGCATCCGGACCGGTTTCTTTGTTCGCAGGGCCAGAAGGGCCACGTGAATTTGAATGGATATCTCATCCTTACTTCCGAATGATCCCCCGGCCGGGGAACCAATCACCCGGATTTTGGCGGGGTCCCAGTCGAGCGACCGGGCGATCTGCAACTGATCCCGGAAGGTATACTGATTACCGCACCAGACAGTGATAATCCCCTCCTTCTCATCATAGACCGCCACCCCTCCCTCAGTCTCCAGGTAGGCATGCTCCATACATTGGGTCCGGAATGAATTCTTCCGGAATAGATCCGCCGAGACCATTCCTTCCCGGATATCCCCATGAGAGATGCTCATTGAGTGCATGATATTGCCCTGCTCATGGAGGCGGACCGCGTCGGGGGCCAATGCCTCCGCGGGAGTCGTTACAATAGGAAGAGGACGGGAGACCACTTCAATCAGTGAGATGGCCCGCTCCACGGTCTCTTCATCAACCGCCGCCACTATGGCAATCGCGTCTCCCCGGAAACGGACCCGGTCTTCACAGAGAACCGGCCAGTTATCACCGATAATCCCGAAACCGTTATGCCCGGGCACGTCCTTCCAGGTTAAAACCGCCTCTACCCCGGGAAGTTTTCGGGCCACGTCAACTTTCAGGGAGACAATCTCCGCGTGGGGCATGGAGCTCCAGAGTGTCTTCCCATGGAGCATCCCCTCAAAATAAATGTCAGTGGGATAGCGAGTGGCGCCGGTTACCTTATCCCGGCCGTCGATCCGGGGTGTGGGCCTGCCGATATAACGAAACTCGTCTTTTAGCTTAGAATTCAACATCGTCAATGGAGACCAATTCAGGAACCAACGCTTGCTGCCGTTTAAGGAGGCAAGAGACAACCGACGGAACAGTATTACCCTTCTCTTTTACTGTTATTTCCATCAATACTCTTAGAGGAAGTTCTAATCAGCATTTTCCTCATCTCCTCCAGCATAGATTCGGCATCTTTCCGATCGGTGATATCCACCACAAAAACCAGGACTCTTGAGAGTGTTTCTTCGCACCCGGGGACAACCATGATCTTCAGATATATATCTTTTCTCTCTCCCTGGAGCGTGAAGACTACGGTCTCTTTCTCAAATGAGGTCGCGCCCTCAGCCAGGGCAATCAATTCCTCCCGGAAGACCCGGTAAGATTCTTCATGGAAGATAGACATCAGACCATCGGTAAAATCTTCGATGCCGCCAGCCCCATAAAGTTGCAAGGTGGCCTGATTGACGTAGATTCGTTTGACCAGGATAGCGCACTTAGCCACCGCTTCCGGGTGGTGTTCAAAATACCACCGGAAATCACTGATCCCCGAGTGCCGGATACCGGTGAAAAATGTCTGCAATTTCGACATATCATTCTCTGAAAATGAGATAGGCGAATTCGCGAAGATCCGCTGATATGACTCCACTCTTCCAGACGGCGCCGGTTTCTCGAGCACCTTCGCCGTTTCGGATTCCGATAACTGCTCCGCCAGGTCGCGCAACAGACCCAGTTCACTTCTAAGCTGGTCATCCGTCATGCCGTTATCCGGAACCAGACGATCTTCAATCAGATGACTGAGCCGGGATATTTCCCCGATCAGTTCATCACGGGTTTTTGCGTCATTTTTCATCTATATACCCCTTGATAAAAATTCAGAACTTATCTCCGCAACTTTTTAAACAGATGACAAACAGTAATTTTTGTAGCCCCCCTACCTCGGCCCCCTTTATTCAACAGACGAATTGGATGTGATTGAATATGATGGGCCTCTACCTCGGCCCCGATCAAAAGCGAATGTCGAACTCCAAACTCCGAATGTAGAAGTTTCCTCGCCGAGGCTCTTTTACTTCGAAATTCGATATTGGATATTCTGCGGTTCGATATTCGTTTATCTCTCGACGTGGCCTCTTTTCAAAATATTCTGCCCGTAATCATTCTGCCTTCATTTTTCTTCAATCTCGGGAAAATATAGGCATCGCACATACATCGGAGTAAAATCGGGATAGACGGTCAATTCAATATAGTCAATCCGCCGGGCGATCTCCTTCCCCCCCTCTCTCCTGGATTTTGAGATCAACATCTGTTTGGCTCCGATACCGGCGGCATTCCCAACCTGGGTAAATCTCCCCCGGCTAAGTTCCGGGAACATTCCGATCATACAGGCATTCTCTACATCGATGTAGCTGCCGAACGCCCCGGCAATAATAAATTCATCGATTTCGTCCGCCGTGATGCCGGCGTCCTTTAAGAGAACATCCACCCCCGCCCGCATCGCCGCCTTGGCCAGTTGGACCTCATAGACATCTTTCCGGGTCACCACTATGGGACGCCCATGGACGGTATCCTCCCCCGGAACCAACCTGAACGCTCCCCGGACGCCTTCCATAACCACTCCCGGAGATCGGAAGAGCGTCGTGTAGGGAAAGAGTGTAGATCTCGGTGGTCGCCGTATCATTAAAAAAAAAAAAAAAACCCACCACCCCCCCCCCCCACACCCACCAACCTAGTCACTGTGTTGCTCCTCTTCTGTTTAACGCTTGACTTGCTACCCACATCACTATATTTCTTCTC
>CAKZYZ010000384.1 GCA_937885075.1 uncultured bacterium
AGAAGAAAAAGGATTGTATTTGGAAAGAGAGATAGAAGAGGTGGGGGAAAATAATAGATGAGTTAGTTTTTTTTTTTTTCAAGCAGAAGACGGCATACGAGATATATCAGTGTGACTGGAGTTCAGACGTGTGCTCTTCCGATCTCGGGCAAGATCGGTCAGTGAATCGTAGGCGCCGCCCCATAGATAGATCATAAGTTCTTTGATGGCTTTGAACTGATATTCGCGGTCACCGACCAGAGTACGGACATACTCCTCAACCTCCGAGAAGTCAAATAGATCCACGTTACATTTTCGGACGTTTACATCAAGTGTGTGTTCGGATAGTGATATCTTCATGATTTTGAATTCTAAATTTTAGTGATCTCGCTTTCGTTCCCGTAGCGGTCAATAGCGATAATGGCCGATTTCGGGCCCAGGTCGCTTGCTTCCACTTCCCCGTCCTTGATGTCCTTTTGATAGATCACCGTATCAACCGTAAAGCCTTTCTCCTCACAGTAATCGGAATCAATCAGAATCATGGCCAGGCCATCCAACCCTATGTAACGCTTCTTTTCCTTATCCAGAATACTGGTGCTGAATTTAGTGATCTTGAATCCGTTTGATGTCTTCTTAACGGATATTTCCACTTCTTCGTTGAAATAGAAACCGACCGATGAGATAAGTTTATTGATGTTGGCAACCGAGTTCGGCTGTTCTTCAATGGAGAAATTTCGGGCGACATCCTCCAGAACTTTATATGGGAAAGTAAGTATTTTGAATATTACCTTGTCGCCATTGGCATTTTTAAGTTCGGTTTCTCGCACTCGAACGCAGGTCTCCGGCGCGATGATGTAGTAATCACCTTTTAATTTGCCTCCGGACTGCTCAATAATGCCCTGTAGATAGTCCATGTCCACCCGGACATTTTTTAGAAATTCATCGTCCCAGATTGGATAGATCTCAACTGGATTACCGTCCTTTAGAGCGCAGACATTGCTTATTTTATATTTCTTTGTCAATCTATCATCTCGCTCGGTCAATCCAAAGATTCCCATTACAAAGCTGATATACGCATCACGGTTTTTACGAAGATTCATGATCTTGCAGAAATCGAATGCCCCGACGGATGCGATGCAGAAAGGTTTCGCAGGCTCGCTATATTTTAGCTTTTTCTTTTTGTCTTTTAGCCCGAGTTTCTGCGACTCGATAATCAGGCACATCCGTTTCTGCATTGTGTAAATCGCATGTTTGCCGAAGTCGCACACGATCCATCGGCGTCCCAGTTTTTCAGCAACGGCAGCCGTTGTGCCAGATCCTGCAAAAACGTCCATGACGAGATCTCCGGGATCACTACTGGCATGGATGATTCGATCAAGAAGAGCCTCAGGCTTTTGGGTGGGATAGTCAGTGCGCTCCTGCGATGTATTGCCAATCCGAGGGATATCGTCCCATATCACGGAAACGGGTTTGCCCTTGGTTTCCTCGAGATATATCTTGAGACCATCCAATCGTGGACTTCCATCTTTCTTCGTGAGGATACGCCCCTCGGACCAGAGCCGCTCAAGGTTCTCTCGAGAGTATCCCCACGACCGATTCGCAGGTGGCTTCGATCCTCTCCACTCAAATTGTCGCGATGCATTGGCCGTGGAGAAAGTGAGATTCTCCGCCTTATATAAGCGACCATTTTTGTCGTGTTTGTAGCGCTTCATTTGTGCAGGACCATAGTCACCATATTGTTTATGGAACACGAACCCAGGGTTTTTTGGGTAGAAGAGAATCGTATCAGTACAGCGGGTGAACGTCTTGGTTGGCATGTTGTGGGCGTGCGTGCGTTGCCAGACTATGCCATTTTGAAAATTCTCCCGCCCGAAGATCTCGTCCATCACAACACGTATATAGTGTGCCATCCGTTCATCGAGGTGCATGTAGATGCTCGCATCGTCAGCCATAATCTCTCGTAGAAATACGAGCCGCTCACGGATTTGCTCAACGAATTCCGCTCGGTCAAGCTGGTCGGCGTAGCTATCCTCTCCATCCGCAGCCGAGAAATCACTCTTCGTAGCAAATGGCGGATCAATGTATACCAGCTTCACTTGCCCTTTGACCTTATCCTTAATAATAGGGTCCTGATTTATATAGCAAGTCTTGAGGAACTGGAGGTTGTCGCCCTGAACAATAAGATTTCGCCAGCTGGCGGGATAATCTGCACCACTTTCCTTTATGAGCAAAAGCTGAGTTGCTCTTTTATCGATCTTGCCGCCATCGAAGCAACGTTCGAGTTGGAGGGGGGAGCCACCACCAAAGGTGGTCGCCTCGTTGAGGATCGCCGCTTCGGTACGCTTGCCCTGGTATTCGATAGTTGGAATTCTCGAATCTTTAAGTGTCTTAAAATCCCATGACGCGTGCAGAGTGGGAAACAACTTTTTGGCCAGGTCCCGAGGCGGTTCGAGCCCATCGTTCAGGCATTTTTGCAAGGTCAGCAGATCTTCGTTATTTAAATTAATTTTACTCATCGCTTATCCTCTGACGGGGAGGTACGGACTCCCGGTATTTTTTGTTTTTAATTGGCAAACCAGCTTTCTGTTCCGCGGTCAGCGACTGCGGCTACAGCATACCGTTACGAGCACAGAGTAACGGGGATTCACTGAAAGCTTTTCCGTTTTACTCCCTCACTAACTCCCTCATTTACTCCCTCATATGAGGGAGTAACACTATCTTCAGTCATGACTTTTATATTGGGTCTATTTTGTCCCCATTGATCGCATGGCCGGATTTGTCCGGATTTGGCCGAATTTGGCCGAAGGACCTTCATGGAGTGCCGTGATCAATTCGTATATAGACAATAGCCCGCCCCTTTCCATTCTGCGCTAATCTTACTCATTGCTTATTCTCTAACGAGGAGATGCTGACTCCCGATTTCTTTGTTTCCTATTGTTTGGTTATTGTTTTTTCTTTACCGCTTCGCCAATTATGGCATTCTGCGCATTGTCCTTAATATTAAGAAGTTACGAGGCGCGTTATTTAATGCAACCAGCGATGCGGGCTATTTTCTATTGTTTCTATTGTTAAACCCCAACCCTTTTAACCCGTACCCGTAGGCCAATATCCGCCCTTTCGCGGGCTGCCGCGGAATTCCACTTTCCCCAATTCGCGGAGTTGCTGGAGCCAGCGCTCCAGGGTTTTGATAGGGACATCCAGCTCTAATGATAATTCCGGAGTGCGTTTGCCGGGGTTATGCTGAATAAATTGATACAGTTGTTTTACTCCCTCATTTACTCCCTCACTTACTCCCTCATTTACTCCCTCACGTGATGGAGCAACACCATCTTCAACAATGGATTCATGCTGGGGCTTACGCTTAAAGGTAATCGCGAACCAATCAGCACCGGCTTCTATCCTGGGGGGCGATAGTAGGTAGTCCCGCATGGATTGCCTGATTCTCTTGATGCCGGAACCTATATGTTCGACCAGTTCCATTCGATGCAAGAGTGCGAAAAGAAGCGGATTACGGGGGCGACTGATCCGCCCAAGTTCCTTCAGAGTAACGCCCGGTACAAGACCGCCCGGATTAACAATTTCCAGGCGATCGTGGAAAATGTGAATCTGGGTATAAGCGGTAGATCGATAGTCCCGGTGAACAAGGGCATTGATTAACGATTCGCGCAATGCTTCCTCCGGCAGCTCCAGGACTTCCCGGCGTGGGCCTTCCTTGATAATGTATTCCGTGTTCAAATGGGATAGAAGATAGGAGATACCGTTATTGTAGTTCTCGACAACGTTTCCTTGAAATGTCGCTTGGTCAAGAATTTTAACCTTTGTAGTTCCCTGAAATACAGCGCAGGTTAGAGAGGCTTGGAGAAAGAACCTGGGAACATGTTTACTAAAAAGAAGCGCGCCGGCATTGGTGATACCATCCTCTTTTAGAATCAGCAGATTTCTCAAGACATCCATTCTTCGCATTGTTGGGGGAATTCCGGCCATACGGACAAAGGCGGAGTACTTTTTGGGATCAAGATCCCTCCGTATGTTAAAACCCGGACATGGCTGTTCATCGAATAGAATCAGCCCCTCTTTGAAAAAGAACTCCCGGATTTCTTCTCTCTTCATCTGTTGCGTGTTGGCTACTTCACGCATATAAAAAATACCATTAGCGCAATAGGGCTTATTGGGGCCTGACGGAACTGTAACTATCAAAATCTCTTCCACCTCCTCAATATCCACAACCAGAGGAGGATCGATATTGCGGGCGGCCGTTTGGATCTGGGATTTAATTCTATTCCGATTTTGAAGTCCGATCTTCTTTCCCTGGTCATCGACGCCAACCAAGATACGGCCACCAGCGGCATTGGCAAACGCGCAGATCTCCCTGCCCAGGTGTGAGGGGGATGACTTGAATTCACATCCAAAGCCTTCCCCGAGACGGATAAGCTTGTCCAGTTCTTTCGGAGTCATGATGTCAGTCCGTGAGATTTTCTTTTAACAGATGATTCAACATGGAGGTACGGGTTGGAAATTGGTCCGTCGGACTCAACGAAAATTTGTTTATCCTTAAAAATGAATACCCGTAACTTTCCAGTTCCAACTGCCGCTCCACATCATATTCCAGGTACTCCTGATCGAAGTTGTGCCTGGTGACGATATCCGGGTTCCGGGTGTGGAATTCCACACCGTCATACTCGATGATAAGTGATCTCTCTTTTCCAGCATCAGTCAAGGTAAGCAAAAAGTCCACGCGATACTTCGGGATATAACGGTGATATTCATGGCGAATATACTTTCCAATCTCAAACTGGGCGATCAGGCGCAGCTTGTCTCGGTTCTTCTGGAAGAAGGGGGTCTGAAGGATCAGGCGATAGAGATCCTTTTCAGCCGGTGAGTCGAAGATGCTCTCATCTTCCACGTATTGGTCATGGGTTGAGCTGAGTTCCTTTTCGTAGTGCCGGAGAGGGTCGCCGAGACGGGTATCACTGTAGTCTCCGATCGGCATGCTGTGGACAAAGACCATGATATCCTTAGCCCGGCTGAACCCGACATTTAACCGTTGCATTTTCAGTCGGCGGATGTTATCAGCGCTACCGCCGATGATCGGATAGATTGTGCGAAGATCGGCGTTGTCAATTTTCTTATCCTGAACGAATGAATAGTAAACCAGATCGCGTTCCTCGCCCTGAACATCTCCCACAAACCAGATCCGGAACTTGTGATGGCGGACCAGATCCGGATATATTTTCATTTCCTTGCGGAAGAACTCCTCCATCCGCGTGGCCTGTTCGCGAAAAGAACAGATCACACTGATAGAACCTTTATAACCGCCTGTGATTAGATTTTCGATATCGAGTTGGATGGCCTCAATTTCATCCAGATTTACATTGTGCCCGGAGAGGCCCTTGGTATCGACCTTAATGAAGCGCAGGACTTCCTTTATCGGCTTGGTACGAATCCGGTTGGCAATCAGCTCTATCTGACTCTCCTTATAGAAGTACTCATTCGAATAGCTGATAATCTCGGGAAAGCTGCGGAAGTGAATATTCAGCGATTCTGAGTAGTTCTGAAGCGCTTTGGCAAAGGAAAGTGTAGATGTACGGACACTGAAAGTTTTCAGCCATTCCTTCGTTCCGGGAGTTACCGGAAGGAAGCTGCTTGATTCCGCATCATCCTCCGAAGGAGTATCGGATACTTCACGGGCGATCCGATCTTTTTCTTCATCCGAAATAGCTTCATTCCGGTCGATTGAGTAATCGCGCAGAATGTCTTTGAAGTAGTATTCGGAATATCGCCGGGAGACGTTGACCGCTCCGACCGCGCCATACTGGAGTTCATCGCCGAAAACGATTGTTTGCTTCGCCCGCAGCATCAGGGATATGGATTCCGCGATAGAGACTTGAGATGCTTCGTCGATGATCAGCAGATCGATCATATCGGCTTCCATGGGAAAGTGCCGGGAGATCAATCCTGGCTCCGAGATGACGCAGGAGAGATTCTTGAGCAGGACCTGGGCCTGTTCGGGGCTAATACGTTTTCCGGCCGCGATGGCGGTCTGAATACGCTGAACATCAGCGGCGTGGTTGACAAGATTGCTGAGGCGAAGATCTGTCTTGTATTCGAGAAGCTTGCGCGTTTTGGTGAAGTACTCGTCTAACTGGCTCTTGGTCGGAGGAATAGGATCCATGTGGGATGAAAGATCGGCATGGAGTTTAAGATAGCGGAGAAAATGCTCGAAGCGGTCAGTATTCGCGGCCAGGCGGCTCAGAGAAGATATGTCTGACTGATCGACATCTATCACCTTCAATAACGGCCCGTAGTACTTGAATAGAGTCGATAGGGTTGCCAGATCATCATTATCCAAACCATCGGCCAGTTTCTTCACCTGCTTCAGTGTCGCGTAAAGAGCCGGAAGATCGTCCGTGCTCATCCCCACATGATCAGCAAATGTTTGGATTACCTTGTGAAGTTCTATATATTCTCCGGTCTCCTTAAGGAACGCTGATTTATCCCGAATCTGATTAAGAGACATATCGGATATGTTTAAATCTTGCAGTTTTGCTATAAGTGTGACGATCGAATTAAATTCCAGGCTCTTCAACTTCTCCACCAGCTCGCCGATTTCTAAAGGCAGAGACTGACTGCCCCCCTGGAGAGCATAGTCCCGGGTAAGAAAGGGATATTTGTCATGGATCTCATCCGCATACTTGATTGATTCTTCAATTCTGGCCAGTATTGCCCGGGCTCCGTCTTTAGTTACCCGGTCGATCAACCGGGGATGATCGGCCTCCAGAGATTGTCTGATCTCGACGGCTTCTTTATTTTTAAATAGCTTGCCCAGGAATTTACTCTCAAGTTCAGCCAGTCTTGATAAAACCGAGCGGGCATCTTGAGCCTCAGTATAGGTAGAAATTATGGCTTCAGATAGGTTGTCGGGAGGCAGGAGTTCAACCCCCTCCAGATTGAATTGAGAAATAGGGATATCCGGTTCCAGATAGCTCAACAGCTTGTCGATCAGTGCCTGAAATTCCGCAATCTCAGGGGGGACGGGTCCTAATTTATCCATGATCTCCATTGAGACCGAAGTATTAAGCTGGTTCAAACTATCGCATTTACTCAAGATCTCGGGGAGACCGTCTTTCTCATGACAGAGCACGTTCAAGGAATTCAGTGAGACCCCAACCGGCGCGCTACTCAAGCTTTCGATTATCGCGCGGACTCGGTTGATATCGATGGATACACCGCGGGGAAGCCTGGGTGGGACTATCTCCGATTGATCTTGTGTGGTTCCAAATACAGCTTCGTGCTCCCGGGCCCATTCAAAAGTCATCTGAATTATTCCTTTATACTTATCGGAATCTTCCCAGAAGGCGCTGGTCAAGTCGGAGATCTCATTATGGAGCCGATCGCGATCCTCACTCACGGCCTTTTCATTCAGGTCGTTAATACGACCGCGCGCCGCATTGATGACGGGGCTGGATAATGTATTTTCAATATTGTTGAGGCTGGCCGGGCCACGCATCTTTTCCAGCCGCAGGATAGAAGGTTTTGATCTCGGATGGAGAGTTTTGAACTGCTCGGTCAAAGCTTGATCAATTACATCGAGAGCTTGCTTCTTGTGAGATGTAACCATCACCGACTTACCCAGTTGATTTGCCAGGTAGATAAGAGCCATAATGGTGTAAGACTTTCCGGTGCCCGGCGGGCCATCGACAACAATAATCTTGTTTTTCTGATTCTCAACCGCGGTTAGGATTCTTTTCTGGGTCTCATTCAGGCTCAAGGGGACTGCTAAAGATTTGGGAACCAGTCGTTCCGCGGACTTCCTGGGAAATTTTGTCTCATAAGTTTTCTGAACCTCATCCGCGGTGCTGGTAACGTTGCCATCTACATAGCTGGTAATCAGATCGATAAATTTTTTGCCCCCGCCGGTATCAAGTGTGGTTATTAATTCAGAGTAATCAAGGATGCGGCGGTCTTCTTCTCTCACCGCCTGAAATCCAATACGGTATCGTACCGTCGGTAAATTATCCTGAATCAAGGGGCGAAAATTTCCTGCGAGAATAAATCTTTCCGAAACGCCGTACTTTGCCTGCAGGAATCGTTCAACAACAGAGAGGGCGTTAAATCCCTCTTCAAACAGGCAGGCACGGGGTGTTGTTAGAATTGTATCGAATTCAAATTTATTGACCGCGGGCGTGTTGATCATGATCACGTCGCGGGCTGATTTGACTACAATGTTATGTTCTCCATCTCGTGCTTCCACTTCAACTGAGAAAAGTGGATATCGTTCCGCTTCATTTGAGATCTCATGAAAGAAAATATATAACGCTTGGGTACCGATCAGTTGAACATAACGCCGAATGACAGGATGAAGATCAAACATCACAAAGCTGAAATCCTGTTCATTAATATAATCGGATACAGTCTCCGGGTATTCATGGGAGGTATTCTGTTTTCCAGCAATCCGTTGGAGATCATCGTAAATCCGTTGGACTTCTCTCTGGGGATTGAAAGAAGAGGGTGGTACATTTTCAAAACCCAATTCTTCCCGCAGGTCCTTGACCTTCTCTTCCTCCGACTCCGTTATGGCTTTCAGTATATCTCGCCGGAAGGATAGATTGTATTCCCGTAGTCCGTCAGCCAAAGCCCGAGTATGGAGAATTGCCTCATCCTCCTCGGATGTTATTTCTTCGGTTGTTGTCTCCTTGAGCTGTTCCTCGGCCTGATTGATGCATGACTGGAGGAAATCATGATTAAATTCTGATTTGAGTGAATCAAGAATTTTCGCTTTTAGTCCATCGCCATTGAGCACGACCGTGTACTGATCTTTAAGTACATCAATACTGAAAGGCTCTCCATTCCCAATTGCATTGAGAAGTTTCCGCTGAAAAGAGGGAAAGACAGAAAGATCTATTGTGAATGAATCATCAGACCATTCATACGGTAGCTTCCTGTTAAAACGAAATCGCGTTTCGTTAAATGCGGCAAAATAATTAAGGATACTTTTTGCGAAGTTTTTCATACCAGCTTAAACATACATCAATATTGGTTTCATGAAAACAGCTTCTCTATTTATCTCCGGTTGAAATTATTTCTTTTCCGGATCATGGAAAGGATAATCATTCCCATAGCCGTGGCATTAAAGGATCTGCACCGGCATTTATCCGACATATCCGACATTTATCCGACATTCTTGAGAAAATAACGTGTTCCTCTTTTCTATCCCCGTCTTTGTACAAATTCTCTGGAAATTAATTCATTCAGGTCCCGTAAGGCAGCGATCCGTAATGTTAAAAAATGACACTACGAGAAGTAAAATCATATCAAATTTAGGAACTAATGAGAAGTAAACGATCGCTTATTTGGCTCAATACTTGATTGATTATTTAATCGAAAATATCACTTCCACTCATACCCAAAATAAAAGTTCAGCCAAAAAATTTGGGGTCAAGTCTTCCCTTTGCTCTTATTCCGGGATTCAGGATTCATAAACTGAATAAAGATCACTTCCACTCATGCCCGCAATCCTGGTACTGACAATACACTCCCTCGATAGTACCGGCCCCTCACCCACCCCCCGATTTTAATCGGGGGGCACCCTCTCCCACGGGGAGAGGGGGAAGCTTCGGCAAGCCACCCGGAAATATCTCCGGACGCCATATCGCCTGAGGTAGTTGGTTATGAACTTACCTTAATTCCCGAACCCAAATCGGCTCCGGGCAAAAAATTTTTGTCAGGCCCCTGGAGACCGGGACCGGATAGAGAATCGCTAAAAAATACATTATACCATATAAAAATGAAGATGTAAGGAGAAAGTGATTGAGATCGGAAGAGCGTCGTGTAGGGAAAGAGTGTAGATCTCGGTGGTCGCCGTATCATTAAAAAAAAAAAAATATAAAGAAAAAGAAAAAAACAGATGACGATAACAA
>CAKZYZ010000385.1 GCA_937885075.1 uncultured bacterium
CCGTACAAAAGCCGAACTGAAGTCCGAACTGGGACTCGACCCGGAAAGGGATGTAGTAACATTACTGCCCGGAAGCAGGCCGAGAGATCGGAAGAGCACACGTCTGAACTCCAGTCACACTGATATATCTCGTATGCCGTCTTCTGCTTGAAAAAAAAAAAAAAAACTACAAAAGACCCCCAATGATACCATTTCTTGCTTCTATTTCGTGCCCGGTTTCCATCCATTTCTCAGTTGCGAAATCAACAACTCGTATAATGGTTTTGAGAGCTTCGATAGGATTGACCCCAAGGAAGAGTAAGAACGGTCCTTTATTATAGAACCTTGGGGAAAAATATTGCATATCACCCGTGAACCCTATTCTTTCTCCTGGCAAAGATAAAGGGACTCGATATCCTCTGGTTGTCTCTGGAATACGTACCGCAATGAGCAATGACAAGATTATCTCGGTTGCTAGTTCCGGAGTATCTTCCATAATGCTCCTCAGGGCGTCTGTTTCTAAGCAAACTGCACGAAAAGTATCATCAATTTTATACAAAGGACCGTCAGGCCAAGGATTAGGCGTAATATATTCTTCCCTAAATACACTGGACAGCGTTTTTACTCTGGTGCCTGGTTGTTGATATATATCAAATGCTTTTCCCATATCCTCCGTAGGAACTTTTCTGGCGGACGCATGCAAGACGAATTCTCGAACTTCATCGGGTTTATCTTTATAAGCCTCTAAGGTTGCCCTATAAGGCAGTTGGCCATCACTTCCATATATATTACAGCAATAACGATTGCGCAAAGTTTGCCATCCAATGGCAAGAGCCAAATTAGCGGCCTGTTCTCTTCCCGGCCAACTAGGAGTATAACGCAACCATGTACGGGTAAGCCTGGCACCCTCGATGGGCGCTAAGTTAACCACATCCTCGATATGCTCACCAAGGCAATGCAGGACACCCAGCCAATACATCCAAAGGGGCAATCTTTCCCAAGTTCCGGCTTCTATATCTGTCATGTCCATTTTGTGGGCCAGTGAGATATATTCTGGGTTTGGTATTGTAGCAACAAATTGAAAACGTTTTAAAAGAGCCCATAGAGATCGGCCCTTTTTAGCCACTAATAATGGCCAAACACGTTCAAGAAGAAATTGTGAATTACCAGCAAATATTAAAGATTCTAAAAACAGATTCTGCGCATCAGGTAATTTATCAAAAACTTCCTTCCATTTTTCCGCCGTTGTATCTGCTTCAAGTAAACTTATTCCATAAATTCGTATTGAACTATGCCAATGAGGATTCGATAATCTTGGTTTGAGATAAAATTCCAACTCATTCTCATGAGAACGTATTAAATGAAACCGAGCCCACTCTGCAATGAGATCATGTACAAAAGTAATAGTCCCCTGTTCTTCATCAACGGCTAGAAGTTCTCGCAATCCATTGACCAGTTGCAATTCACTTGGAGAAAATTCCCTTTCTGGAATCTCGAAAATTCCCTCCTCCGCTTCCCGCTCCGCAATTGTTTGCAATAATACAGCCCGTGCCGCACCTTCCGTTCCTCCGCGGACAATATTTTGCCAATACCACCGAATCAAATAAGATTCGCCGATCCAAGTTCGTTCTTCCAAGTTGTGGCCAGATTGAATTGCTATGGCAAAGAGATCGAGAATTTTAAAATTTGTCAAAAAATTCTCAAGATGGGGTCTTACTGCTAAATCATGTAGGGGTTGAAAAGAATCCCATACTGGCTGAAGTTCTTCTACGTTAGGATGTGATAGACGGATAAGTTTCCAGTCCATCAGCTGTCCAAAATGCCTCTGCATTCCAATTTGGGCTCTTTCCCAATACTCAGCTTGACACGTGACCAAAACATGCCAGATACATCCGGCTTGTTTCATTCCTAATAAATTTAGCACGAACGCAGCTTCCTTGAAATCATCTTCATTAAGTAATCTTTCTGCACTGTCGATGATAATTAAACCTGTAGTATGTTTACTATGGGAGAGAACTTCGCTTATTGGATGGGTTAAATTATGATGATCTGCAAACTTCTCCATGTAACCCATCCGCAAGCGGCCGCCTTTAAACCATAAGACATTCCCGGCATGAGAAAATTCTTGTGCCACTTTTTTTGCAATAACAATTTTTCCGGTACCAGAAGCTCCCAGGAGCGCTATAAATGAGGCCTCTCGTATAGCGCAATTAACTTCATCAACCAGGTCATCTCTTTCAATTTGTACTGCTCCTGCAATTAGATCAGGAATATTCTCAAGTTCGTTATTACACCATGCTCTTAAACGTTTCCAATCATCTGCGAAATCCGACAAGTCACGTAATTCAAAAGATGAATGAAGGTCAGATAAAAGTTCCTTTCGGGTTTTTCCACCACCTGTTGTTCTGATTTGTTGAGCAACCTGACATAATGCCTGCCATAGTTTTTTCCCGGTATTCAGAGCACAATCTTGTACCATCAGCGAGCAAAGAAATATTGCTTTTGCTTCATCGAATGAATCACTATTCTCAAAATCAAGTTCTATCACAGATGTTTTTTTCAGCAATTTACCAATGGAATTTCTGTCAATATTATATTTCTTCGCTAATTCGGAAGGACATGCAAACGATTTGAAAAGATCACGCTCAACTTCAGATGCATAATTTTTAACATCTATCCGAGAAGATAGTTGCTCTGGAGTTTGGGTTTGGGCCTTCCGTAGCAAGCTCTGAATAGCAATTTTTGGAGGGTTTGGATGTGGAACGCAGATTATTCCCATATGGTCATTTTCTTGATCAAAAACTTTGGAGATTTCATTAAGATATTGAGACCAAATATTTTCCACAAAATCAGATGGGGCGGATTTAGAAGTAAATTGAGGATTACTTCTGATTGAGAATGCATATTGATATTCTTTATTTTTTGAGGAAAACGTCAGGAGTAAGTCATCCAATAGCCAACCATCAACACGAACCTGACAATTGATTCGGGTAATCGAACCATGTGACAGAGAAAAGGGAGGTGAACCGGTTAACATCCAAAGAAGATAGTAGGCAACGACCTTATTCTCGAATGCGAAACCGGCTCCTCCAGTTTGTTTTGGTGTAGCAACGTTTTTCATAATCTCCACATCAAAAATAGCATTTAATTAATGTGATTGTTATTCAAAGAATAAAACAAGCCATTCGTTAATAAATTATTGGGGCGATTAAAGCAGAAATCAAGTTTCATCTTATTAAATATTTCCTAAGAGACTGTTAATATTAGTCTCGTCAGTCTTAATATTTAGTAATGCAGTTAATGAGTAAAGTATCTTTTTAGTTTCTTTGAATAAACATTCAGTTTCTTCCTTAGAAGGCCGATAAGCATATTTATGGATAACTTTATTTCTTAAAATATTTATTTCCGATGATTTTAATCTTTGAAGCAAATCTCTTATTTTATGATCTTCAACTTGAGCAATAATTCTATTAGATGGTTCTACTGTAAATTCTGAAATGGTATTAAGCATATCTTCAGATTCATTCAAATCCCCTGACATATTTTCTAACATAACAAGGTTAATAAATAGATTCCTTAATTTGGCAAAGGTATAAGTTTTAACTTTTTGATTAAATAAGATTAATAATTCATTCATTTTACAAATGTTATGTTCTTTAGCTGAATAATGCCTGTAAATTAGTTGGATCCTTGCATACAAACTAAAAAAAATTTCACATGCTTGCGTAAGATTTAATATGCAATAAATATATCGTTTTTGTTTCAACAGATTGTGACAATCGAATATTATCATTTGATAAACTGGAGCCGCAATATCCCCGTTGATATAAAAAGGATTTCTGCATTCAGGCTTCAAACAAATGACTTCTCGATAGGAAATAGGGTGAGTATCTTGCAAATCAGAGACGCGATTATATATATTTCTGAAACCACAGTGTGGACATTTAGCAATAAAATTTTCGAAGTTAGGAGATGTATCGATAGCTTCTAATAGTCCATTCATTGTTCCCTCCATTTATTGTTCTATAAAAATATAAGTAATGTGCTAAAGCTAAAGAGATATACTTCCTTTAGTTTATTCTTACATTATTACCTTTAATCTACGAAAACTAATCGAAATATCTCTTTAGCCTTTCTTTATCGCAGTCGGTATCATCTCTTTCCTTATTATAAATTTCTGAAAAAACAATCTTCTGATTATCCGGAAAAAAGGCGTAAATAACCCGGATACCGCTACGCGAACCTTTCCTCAATGCCTTGCATCGAAAGTGTCTAACTTTATATATCTCAGTTTCTAATCCCAATCCCGGTATCCGGACCACTCTCGGTGGATTATTTCCTGGAGTAATCCTTAAATATTTCTTCAGTACTTCTATATCATCATCTAAAGAGCGATACTTCCTGAACAGCCTCTTAAACTCTTTCTTAAATTCTTCCAGGTAATCAAATTCCACTTCTCACTCCTCAGGATAAGACCTAACCGAATAGGCCGGGGTCCGGTAAAAGACGGATTCATAGTCGATTATTTCTTTATCCTGAGTCATCTTCCAGGGCATATCTTCGTGGGAATAGTTGGTTAGAGTGGCCCCATCCTTTGAAGATAAGTTATCGATGACTGAATCGATCACCTGTTTTTCCCGGGCACTGATTATGGACAAATCCGGGAAGACCTGGGGCAGATACTTTTTCTGCCGGCGGCCATAATAATCGGTTGTAACTTTTTTTAGTTCTCCGGCATTGATCATCTCATCCACTACCATATTAAAATGAGAGGGGGCGGGCCCATATTTGATTCTCCGATATGACTCTCCCATCAATGGCTCCTCGAATAGCTCATAATAATTGAAGTCGATAAAGTAGAGTAACTTATATAGAACGGTCTCCCCAACATTAGGTTTCGCTCCGCATCTCTCCAGTATATAAAGAAGAACCTGCTGGAATTTGTTCTTATTGAACTTCGGCTTCGGTGAGACCTTGTATTCCGTCGCCTCTTCCCTGACTCCGTTGATTTTCCTTTCCGGCTCTGGGGCCAACAATTCATCAACGGAGACATCGAATATCTCGGCAAACTTTATCAACTCCGAACTATTCACTTCTCTTTTTCCGAACTCAATCCCGGAGAGAGAAGGCCTCGGTATCCCGATCCTGGCTGCCAATTCTTCCTGTGAAAATTCAAATTCCAATCTCAATTTTTTGACTTTTTTTCCCAATGATATTTGACTAACCCCGGTCATGCTCCCCTCCTTTTATCAATCCCGACTATCGTCGTATATTATTACATCATTTGTAATAATATACGACGATAGCGACTTGAAGTCAATATTTATTTCCAGGATGTTCAAAGAATGTTGAGGCGGTGTATATGTAAGAATCGGGAATTAGCTTTTGAACTGATTCACCTGCCGGATGAACCGGCAGGGGTCTGTTTCTTGCGTTGTGGTGGATTAGGGAATGAAGTAAACAACTTATGAGAATAAATTCAGGGGACGGTCATGACAATCAGCCGCTTGATAGCTAACTCCGATTGCCCTGGGGTGCCGTTTTGTCCATGAGTTTTTTGGGATTTTGGGAGCGGGGTGGTTATAACTTATTGATCTTCTTGGGATTTCGTTAAAGTGGTGCGAAACGCACCACTTTTGATTAAGGCAAATAGGTATATAAAAAAATCAGGGTCGCACCCTAAATGCTACCTCTTCCTGCATCACAACAATCCGACTCCGGGGAAATATTTCACTATTGAACGGTGCTATGGCTTATCGTACCTGAGGACTTTTCTCTTGTCGTTCCTCGTCGTGATCTTGGCAATCAGGAGATCGTTCTTTCTTTTTCCTGAACATGCCCCGGCAACGGCTCGGGCCACATGCTCTCGCTTGAACAAGGTCGCCTGGTCGATTGACATGCCGTAACAATCCGTTGAGACATCCAGCCAGAACCGCCACTTCCCATCACCAGTGATGTCGGAGTAAACAACATAGCGCACCGGATTGTCAGCGTCGGCCAATCTTCTCTTTAGTTCCCTTTTGAACTCAGGAGATAACTCCTCGTCTTCTTCGGGGATCTCTCGTGTTACTTGACAATGACCATAATTAAAATATAATCTGATTTTTCGGCTATATGATTGCTTAGAAGTTATAACATGATTTGGGAGGTTACGATGCGCTTGCCTGATTTAGATAAAAATATCGATATGATTAACTCCGAGATAATCGCCAAAATCGCGGCCGCGCGGATCATGTGGATTGATGTTGGCCGGGCATCGGAAGTGATTCCCTTTCTGGAAAGATATACCTTACTCCATGCCGGGCCGCCCCTGGACATTCGGAATATGTCAACCGCGATGCTTAATTCCATCTATGGAGCTATTATTTATGAAGAGTGGGCCTCGGATCTAACCGAAGCCAGGAAGCTGGTGGTTTCGGGAAAAATCCGATTTGATTCGGCGCATAATCACGCGGCCCTGGGGCCGATGGCGGGAATAATCTCACCGAGTATGCCGGTGATGGTGTTGGAGAATACCCCCTTTAAAAACCGCGGTTACGTGACCATCAACGAGGGGTTAGGAAAAACCCTGAGATTCGGGATGTTTGATCCTTCCGTCCTCAAAAGGCTTAAATGGATCGAAAAGGTATTGAGTCCTCTCCTCCGGGAGGCCATCTCATCAGCGGGACCGATAGATATTACCAAAATAATCTCAAGAGCGGTCCAGAGGGGAGATGAATGCCATAACCGGAACAAAGCCGCGACTTCACTACTGATCCGAACCATGGCCCCCGGACTGGTAAATACTTCCTTTGAAAAGCAGGATATCGCGGATGCCCTGGTCTTTATGGATAGCAATGATCACTTTTTCCTGAATATTTCCATGGCCGCTACCAAAGCCACCATGGATGCCGCTCATGGTATAGAGGGAGGCTCTATTGTAACCGGTATGTCCAGTAATGGATTTGAGTTTGGAATCAGGGTCGCGGGATGCGGGAATAACTGGTATACAGCCCCCGCGGAAAAGTCGGGGGGTAAATATTTCTCCGGGTATGGAATTGAAGATGCCAATCCCGTTATGGGAGACTCCTATATCTCTGAGACCTGCGGCCTGGGGGGGATTGCCATGGCGCTCTCTCCGGGTATCGTTCGCTTTGTAGGAGGTACGGTTGACGAAGCGGTTCAGGGAACCCGAGAGATGTATCGGATCACTGTCTCCGAACACCCCAATTTTAAGATCCCCTGCATGGGCTTTCGCGGGACGCCCCTGGGAATAGATCTGCGCTTGGTTATTAAGACCGGGATTCTCCCCATCATCAACACCGGGATTGCCCATAAAGATCCGGGGGTGGGGCAGATCGGCGCCGGGCGCTTTTGTCCGCCCCGGGCCTGCTTTGAGAAAGCCGCGGCGGCTTTAAAGCTATGATTCAGGATTTATCCTGATGCCGCTTCTGGAAGATGCAGGTCTCCCGAACGGAGCAGAATTCACAGGGGGTACCGGTCGGTTGCTCAACCCGGGAACCCATCCCCAGTACCCCGGAGATGGACTTCTGGGGGGTCATCTGGCCGCTGAACATCAGATCCACCCCAATCTTCTCCCCGTTTAGAAGGGAGAAAACCTGTTTCTGCCCCTCCTGGATCTCCCAGCCCACCATACCGGGACTGAGGTATCGGCTCAACCTCCATCCCCGCGCCTCAGCCTGCTGCTGAATGACGCGCTTAGCCTCCTCCAGCAGCGCGTCGGCGGTCGCGGTTCCCAGGCCATCCACGGCCAGGCCATAGCTGGGTTTTTGCGAAAAGGACTCCGATATCCGCCGGTCGATCTCGGGACCGACAGTCCCGATCAATACTACCACCGCTTCGGCCACCGATAAGTTCTGGGTGATCACCGGTCCCGTTAACCTCCCCCCGCCCTCCAGGAAGAGGGTTCCCTCGGCAAATGAACTTACCGGATAGTATCGGGAGAGGAGAACCGGTTTTACCAGGTGCCATTCCCGCTCCAGAACTTCTTCGGTCAGGCGGATAATATCGGGACGGCGGCGGCGGAGTGACTCCGGATCGGCGCCCTGGCAGATAAATATTTGATCGACATCAACCCGAAGCTGATAGTAGCGCGTTATCTCTTCCGGAGCGGATACATTATCCATTCTCTATTCTCCATTCTCAATTCCATATGTGAGTGAGTACCAAGTTAACACGGAATACATCTTCAGGCAATTGAAGACAATCGTTATCTAAAAAATAATCGGAAGCAATGGTTGACGGCTCTCCGGCCGGTGGAGTATAAAATCTTATTGAAGGCATGTTCTAATAAATATAATCCCAGGGAAGATGCCGGATATTATATCCCCACCGGCTTTTTATTTATACGCTTTTAATGAACCCCGTCACTCCGGGATCGTAGCGACGGCCTTCAGAGTCCATCTAAGATGTTACAATATATTAACTACTCCAGGATAATCGAGAAAAAAATAAAATGAAAAATATTGTTATAATAGGGGCCTTCTGGGGAGATGAGGGAAAGGGCAAGATCGTTGACTTTCTGGGCGCTGAGGCCGAAGTTGTGGTCCGCTATCAGGGCGGGAGCAACGCCGGCCATACTATTGTTGTAGAGGGGAAGAAACACGTCTTTCATCTCCTGCCCTCCGGAATGCTTTATCCCGACAAGCTCTGCCTGATCGGCAACGGGGTGGTGGTTGAACCCGGGGCGCTGATAGAGGAGCTCAATGAACTGGATCAGGCCGGCCTCCCGCGGGGAGAACTGAAAGTCAGTGAATCGGCTGTCCTGGTGATGGACTGGCATAAAATTCTGGATGGGATTGAAGGGGGTGAGATCGGAACCACCGGCCGCGGAATCGGACCGGCCTACGAAAGCAAGGTCAGCCGGAAGGGGTTTAAAGCGGGAGAGCTGCGAAATATGGATAAATTCCTTCCCAAGCTCCGTAACGCCGTCACGGAGGTCAACTGGCTGCTGGAAAATAAATATCGGGTTGCGCCCCTGGATGGGAAGAAACTGGCGGATAAATTTTTAATATATTCTACCGCTATTCAGCCCTGGTTGGCTGATACTTCGCTTCTGCTGGCTGAGGCGATCCGGGAGGGTAAAACCATTCTCTTTGAAGGGGCCCAGGGCGCCCTGCTGGACATCGACCACGGTCTCTTTCCTTTTGTCACCAGTTCCAATTCCAGCATCGGCGGGGT
>CAKZYZ010000386.1 GCA_937885075.1 uncultured bacterium
GGTCCTATCCGGGCCGGAAGACCGAGGTTACGGGCCCACCGTTACCAGGCTCATCCAGCGTCACCGGATCTCATCTCAGATCTTCTTTACCGGGATGTTCAAGACCCCGCGAAAGATGGCTTTGATTTCGCGCGCTGACATCTATATACTCCCATCCTATAGCGAGGGTTTCAGCATCTCCCTCCTGGAAAATCTGGCGGCGGCAAAGCCGGCCCTGATAACCCCCGGATGCAACTTCCCCGAGGTCGCGGAAGCTGGAGCGGGAATCTGTGTCAATCCTGTGAAGGAAGAGATCGAAACCGGCCTGGGCGAGCTTCTCGATCTTTCCCCAGACCAACGACGGAAGATGGGAGAACGGGGAAGAGAACTGGTCGCAAACAATTATTCCTGGGATATCGCCGCGCGAAAAATGATCATGGTTTACCGGGCAATTTTAAATGGAGATACTATTCCTCTCTATCCAGAGCCAGTTCAACTTCATTTATAATATTCTTTTTCTGTAACGGAATTCCACATCTGAAGCCGCATCTTCGACAATAAACCGCGGATTAGGCGGATTGTTATTTAATCAGCATAATCCGCATAATCTGAGGTTAAACCAGTTGCCCGAGCGAAGTGAGGGCTAAGTTCTAAAATGAAAATATTGATGACAGGTAGTTCTGGACTGATCGGCCGTTGGATCGGGATGTTACTGGACGAACACGATATTCCCTGGGTTGGATTAGATCTCAAACTTCCGATTTCCGGATCAAAAAGTGTGGCACACTATCAGGCAGATATTTGTGATGGAAAACGGCTGCAGGAAATAATCCAGGGAGAGAAGCCTGACATAGTGGTTCATCTTGCCGCGCGGACCGATTTGTATGGAAAAACGCTGGCTGACTACAATGCGAACACGGCGGGAGTAAATAACCTGATTGCCGCGGTTCGGGCGTCTTCGTCTATCAAAAGAGTAATTTATACCTCATCACAGTTGGTTTGCAAAGTTGGCTATGTTCCTTCTTCCGATACCGATTATTGCCCGAATACTCTTTATGGTAAAAGTAAAGTAAGAACTGAGGAGATTGTTCGCGGTGCCGATGGTGGCGGTGTTAATTGGGTCCTCGTTCGTCCTACGTCCGTTTGGGGGCCCTACATGGGGAAACACTACCAATCCATGCTTCAGCATGTTCGAGCCAGACGTTATTTTCACGCAGGTCCGTGTAGGTATTACAAGTCATACTCCTACGCTGGAAATATTGCGTATCAATACTTTAAGTTTTGTATGGCTTCAGATAAGGACATTCACCGGCAAACGTTTTACCTCGCGGATTACAAACCACTGTGTCTGCGCGATTACATTGATGGACTTTCAGACGCTATGGGGGTCGCCCGGCCAATTCAGGTGCCGTTGATCCTGGCTCGCATCATAGCGCTCGGCGGGGATATCCTAAACATCTCCGGGGTACGCTTCCCCTACAACAACTTTCGCTTGCGGAACATCCTCACTGAATATATTTTTGATCTCAGCAAAACTGAAGCCGTTTGTGGCCCATTGCCCTATAATTTCAAGCAAGGAGTCAAAGCTACCGCGGAATGGTTTTTGAAGGAATAATTAAAATCCATAATTAGGCAATTAAGAATGAGAATTCTGGCTATCAACCGTTTTTTTGGGAATGACGAAGTTCCTACCGGGAGGATACTCGGCAACCTGATCTCGATTCTCTGCCGGCAGGGCCATCAGGTAACCGTACTTACCTCCCAGGGGTCATACTCATCGGCTGCTTCTCATAACTCGACTATCTCAGGGGTTACCGTGCGTCGTCTCTGGCTTGGGGGCAGATTCAGCCGTCCAATAAGCTGGTTCTTATTCTGGTTCCAGGCTTGCATCCTGGCTCCCTTCCTCAAATGGGACCGATGTATCCTGTTGACCGATCCCCCTTTCCTTCCAATTATCGCCGCTCTGACCCATTGGTGGGGGAAGAGAAAGCGTCGAATTTATTGGTGGACGATGGACCTCTATCCAGAAGCCCTGGTTGCTTCCGGTTTGATCAAAGAAAATGGTCTGCCTCATCGCCTTCTCCGCGGATTAAATAACCTTGGGATGTTTTACTTAGACGGAGTAATTTCCTTGGGTCCGACTCAAAAGAAGCGACTGACTTCGTACCGATTCTGGCAGAAGAATCCGGGCTTTTCCCTTACTGTCTCACCCTGGGATTATCGCTCGATCACTTCGGTGGAACCGGCGCGCAACCGTTTCCTGCGGGAGAATGATCTGACCGGTTGTCGGATCGCCCTTTACGCCGGCAACCTGGGGCAGGCTCATTCTTATTCCGAACTCCTCCAGGCGGCTCGGACCTTGGCGCAACCCCACCCGGAATGGAAGATTGTCTTCGTAGTGCGGGGATCGCGCTGTTCCGGTCTGGCGCGCCAGGCAATGAATATGTCCAATGTGATTATTATCGAACACCAGCCGGAAGATATGGTCAACGACCTGCTCTGGGCAGCTGATGTTCACATCATTACTATGAAGAGTGGCTGGGAAGGAATTGTGATCCCCAGTAAACTCTACGGCGTTCTTAAGACCACGGCCCCTGTCCTTTTTATAGGGCCTCTGGAAAGCGAAATTGCTCAAGAAATTAAAAGATATAACATCGGCTCGAGTCTGGAAGTCGGCTCTTCCGGGCAGGATGTGGCTCGTGAATTGATTAAGCTGGCTTCTCCCCGACGGGAACGGATCCTACCGGTAACGCCAAACGATGGGGCCGAGTTAATCGCCGGTTTCATAACCAACCAGTCAGAAAAATCAAGGAGAGGGTTGTGAACAAGGATAAAAAATACGGAAATTTTATATACTTACTCGGCGCAATGGGGATCGTGCTGGTAATAGGGGCCTGCTCCCCGGAACGGGATGAGTACTCCTTTCCCCCCATGCTCTATGATGAGCAGGCATATCTGCGGGAGATCGCCGCGGCGGATGACTTGATCACTCTCAACGTTACCCGTTCCAATTACGCGGTTGCCCTGAAAAAGTCAGAGACGGTCACCGTGGCGCTCCAGAAGAAATGGGACCTTCTCGCCGCGCGGGCGGATTTGGAGGGAAGAGGGATTGGACGATTATGTGACGAGGTTGAGCTGATAGAATTTGATTTTGAGAAGATCGCCCGGGATTATTACCGCCTGCACTTTCTCTTCCGAATCACCGGGCAGTTAAGGTCCCGGTATGGGATATCCATTATGGGAAGACTGGCCGATCCGGATCTTCTTCCGGAAGCAAACCGGGAGAAGGGATTCATTAACTGGCATTTTAACCCGCTCCCCCCCACCAAATTCTGGGAAGAAGGTGAATACCTGGTTGTCAGCCATGATATTCCCGCTCAGGATCTTCCCCTTGAACTGCGGATGAGCCTGGTTGATACTAAGGGGAAGTATGGGGAAGAGGTGTCCCTGGGGGTAATGGGACAGCTCGTTGACCTCTCCCTGAATCGGGAAAAGATTTTATCCCAAAGCGATCCATTCCAGCTCTGGGACTGGCTCCAATATTGTCATGCCCGGTCCGGTCCGCCGGCGGATTTAATCCGGGGGAGATACCTGGAAGTAACCGGGGGTCTTTCTCCGGAAGTAGTTGTTGAAGAAGGAATAGAGTACTACGGGGCGAAGGTTTCCCGGATATCTCCCGACCGCTGTCGCCTGCAACTCCTCTTCCGGGCCACCGAGGCGATAGATCGGGATTACTGGATTACCATTTATGGACTGGTCGCTCCTGAAGACAGGGATCAGCTCTCCCCATCGCGGCTGAAAGCCGGGAAGAAAGGCGAGCAGTGGTACTCGGCGATTTATCCTCCTACATCAAACTGGAGGAAAGGGGAGTATATTGTTGTCAATCACGACCTGGAGGTCGCTCCGATCGCTTATGATTGCTATGGTTTTTTCTATGATCGGAAAGAGAAAAAGGCCGGCCCCAGGTTTGAGCTTGGTATTCTGGATGCTCCCGGCCAATAGGCGCAGCTTGATTTAAAAGCAATTTTACCAGTTTCTTACAACCTTCATGGCTTCCAAGCAATTTAAAACCGGCGGATCCGGAACTCAGCTATTCTCTTCAGAAGAGGCGGGGGGGGGATTGTTCTCTCTTTTATGCTCTCTCCTGGTAATGTATGGGACCGCGGTTTGCCTTACGATTGCTTTCAGCTTTACCCGGATCCCTCTCTCAACCCTGATTGCCTGGTTTATAATCGGCATATCGCTGGGGGCGGGATTTCTCTACTCCCGACGGATAAGGCCTCCGGGTGGTCCTTTCTTGTCAGTCGGGTTGACCTCCGGAGAACGGTGGCTTCTGGCCGCGGGGATCTTCTTTTATCTTCTCCTCTGGATACTGGCCTACATCCTCCCGGACTCCGAGAATGACGGGCTCTGGTATCATAACCCCACCCTCCATTTCTGGGCTCTGAAAGGGAGGATTCACTGGATAATTGTCGATCACGAGCCTTTCTGGAACGATATGATCGATTACTCCTGGAACGGTTATATGAAAGGGGTGGAGGCTATCGGATTCCTCTTCCTCCGGGCCGTACCGGTCAGCCGGCTTCTCAATGGGATCAACCTCACGATTATCCCCCTCGGCTGTCTGGGGTTAGCCGCTCTGGTGCGGTTTTTAGGGGCGAGCCGATTCTTAGCGCTTCTGGCCGCGATTCTCTTTCTCTTTATCCCCAATGTCATCTGTCACGCGGTTAATCTCTATATCGGTGCCTCGGTGGCTTCATTCTATATCGCTCTTTTCGCGGTGACGGCGTTTACCATCCGGGCGCTGACAACCGGTCGGAGCCCGCTAATGCTTATCCCTGCTCTGGGCTGCGCTCTTGGCCTTGCTGTCAGCGCAAAGGGAACGGCGGTTGTTCTCTTTCCTCTTTTGCCGATTATACTGGGACTCTTTTGGTATCGGACCGCGAGCGCCGCTCCGAAGAGGTTGACAGTGCTTAAACAAGGAGTAATATTTATCCTCCTGGTCTTATTAATAGCTATGGCCGTAGGCGGATACTGGTATATCAGGAACTATATCTATACCGGGACCCCTCTCTATCCGATCGGTCTTCGATTAGGCGGAGAGACGATCTTTCCGGGCGTGGAGATTCCATCCCAATTCCCTCCCCCCGATACCCCTCTAACCAAGCACTGGTCTCAGTTCTCGCGGGTGATTTACAGCTGGCTCGATAACCCATCCGAATTGCACATGGCATTGACGGAGGTATCCCATAATTCAGGCGGCCTGGGTCTTCTCTGGATCTTCGGCTGTTTGCCGGCCCTGATATGGGTTTTGGTCTCAATAATCAGGAGGAAGGGGGGGCGGCAAGGAGGATGGATACTTCCAGCTGGAACCGGCTCCGCCTGGATCGGAATTACCATCATCGGCCTTGTCCTCTTCTTCGCGATGCCCCCCCGGCATAATCACAAAGTTAGGTATATAATCTGGATCTACGGATTTGGACTCCCCGCGTTTTTTCTGGCGGTCGAAAGAATCCGGCGGTCTTCTTCTGTTTTTCGCCGTCGACTGGGTCTGGTCTGGATTAGCGCTGTTCTGGTGCTTTTTATCGGCGAGGGGATTTATAGTTTCGGGTATCAGGTCAAGAAGATATCTCTCTCCCGACAGGGAGTTCGGGAAGGGGCTTTCCACCCCTCTCACCTGATCCGGGCGGCCTGGGAGAAGTATCCGCCCGGGTACTTCCTCCCGAAGCTCAAAGAGAGCCTCTTCCGGCGGGTATTTCAATATCAGGAACCGGTCGCGATCGGGGAACTGAACAGCTTCCCGGAACAGAGGGAGATCGTAGGCCACCTTACTCAGGGGGATGCCTTCGGAGTACGGCCGATATATTTTTTGGACCGGGATACGGCGTCCGATCCGGCAAAACTTTCCCGGTTTATCCGAGACCGCAGGATCAGGTACATCGTATGGAACCCGGATATACCGGTCCCTCCGGCGCTGGGAATGTCGGCTCTCCTCTGGGACCGGGTCCCCGGGTGGTATTATCTTCTGGTTGTCGATCCTGACGGAGTTTATCCGGACAGCCGGAAAGGAGGGCAGTCGCCATGACGGGCCGCCTCTCATTGATTATCTACTTCACGCTTCTCTTTCTCGTCCTGGTTATTCTCATTCTTCCCACCTTCTCCAATCCCCCCCATGTCGATTACTGGGAAGCGTTCTTTACTTTCCACCAGGTCCGGGCCGATCCCGACCTCTCTGTCTGGCCCTATGTCGTCAACCACGATCCCTGGCGGCATGGGACCTTCCGCCCGCTCTTATATACAATTCTCTATTTCGAGCACCGGGCTTTCGGCAGCAGTTTTGTCTGGAATCACTTAACCAACTTCTTCTCTTATTGTCTCCTGCTGCTTCTCCTTTTTTGCCTGGGCAAGAGACTGGGGGCGCGTGCGGTGGAACTGGCCGGGCTTCTTGCCGTCTTCGCGGTATTATACTCTCATTGCGACATACTTTCTCTCACCTTCCATATTTCCCTGATCTTTGGTTTCTGCGCGCTCACGGCGGGTTTTATCTTCTACCTGGGTTATCTGAAAAATGGAAAGTGCCGCATTCTCTTCGCGGTCGGTTTTCTCTTCCTCCTGGGAATGCTCTGTTATGAGACTTTCTGCTTCTGGCCCCCGGCGATCCTGATTCTGTTCTTCCGTCAATCTTCTGTCCGCCCGGCCCGGCGGCATATCCGACCGACACTTATTATGCTGGGCATAGTCTATTCTCTCTATGGCTCCGTATTTATCCTCACCCGGTCCGCCTCATATCTCTCCGGCGAGCTGCCATCACCGGCGATAATCTCCCTCCCGATCGGTGTGGTCTTTTCTCTCTTCAATCTTCTCTATACCGGTATCGGTGTCAACCTCATACCCGCGCTGGCCTTCCCCGGCCGCTACCGAGGGTTCAGTGAGATGCTGGGGGTTATTCCTTTAGGCCGACCCGCCTGGCTGGTTCCGCTGGCGTACGGTCTGGGGACAGTCACCCTGATTCTGGCCGGCATTATCGTCTTCCTGCTTATCCGGAGAAAAGAACGGAAGGCACTGGCCTCGGCCGCTTTTCTCTCCTTTCTCTACCTCAGCAACTTTTCGATCCTGGTCGCCGCCCGCTCGACCACCAGTGACTTCAGTCATATTATCCGGCAGTTTCGTTATCAGCTTATCCCCAACGCTCTTCTCGTGCTCCTGGCGGCAGTCATCATCTCCGCTCTATGGAGTCCAACCCGGAAGGGGAGAGCGATTCTTATCGCTATTCTTCTGGCCGTATTTTCCATCAACATCTACTATACCCACCGGCATATTGATATTGTTTCAGAGCGTCTGGCGCCCCTCCGGGAACTCCTGACGAATATTCGGACCGGGATGGACCGCGGTGAGGTAACACCCGAACACCGTCTCTATCTCCCGGACGGATTCGCCACCGCATTCCCCCGGCTCTGCTGGAACCGGGGGATGGGGAGGAGGATATGGGGGACCTATCAATGGGTCTTTTCTCCGGTTGAACTGGCCAGCTTCAGCCGACGTCAGGAAGATGCTTACTGGACGATGGGTTTTGATACCGGCAAGATTGTCAGGATAAATGAAACCGGTAAAGAGGGGGGGGATATCCAATATCCAACAAGGAACATCCAATGAAGAAACCTTGCGGACAGGACGATTACCCCGAAATAATCGGGATGCAAGCAAAGCAAAAAGAAATTTTGGCAGGACGATTACAGGCAGGACGATTAAAAAGCAAAAAGAAATTTTGGCAGGACGATTGCAGACAGGACTATTAAAGAGCAAAAAGCATTAGACAGGACTATTTAAAGAAAGGAATAAAGGCCGAGGCGAGGCTAATCGTCCTGCCTGTAATGGTCCTGTCATAAAAAGGGGGTGAGGTAGGGGGATAATCGTCCTGACTGTAATCATCCTGTTATAGAAAAGATTGAGAGGTAGGGGGGCGAAGAGGTTTTAACAATCAGAATGTGACAACTTTAAATCAGAAATCCAGAAAAATTTCTAAAGAACCGGATAAAATGAATAATCAGAGAAAGATAACTCCAATGTGGATGGTTACTGGTTACTTTGTCCTTCTCCTGGTTGTTCTGGTTTTCCTCTTCTCCCCGTCATTTAATAATCCTCCCCGAAGTGATTGGTGGTCGGCGCTCTACTCCTTTCAATTGGTTGATGCTTCCGCCGGGCCGCCCGGATTCTCGTTTGTCGTCAATCACGATCCCTGGCGGGATGGGACCTTCCGGCCGGCCGCCCATCCTATTCTCTATCTGGCGCATCATCTCTTCGGCGCTTCATTCCTCCTGTATCATCTGGCAAATCTGGCCGGTTACTTTCTCAGTATCATTCTTCTCTACCTGCTGGGGAGGCGCTTCGGGATCGGGAAGGGGATCCTGATCCTGTTTCTCTCAGTATTTGCCGTCCTCTTTACCCATTTTGATATTATTACCTGGACCTTCCATCTCTCAATGCCGCTCAGTTTCTCCGCGTTTCTTGCCGGGTTCATTCTCTATCTCCGGTACATTGAAGGTGGAGATAAGCTGCTCCTAATTCCCATCGGTATTCTCTTTCTCTTCACTCTCCTCTGCCTCGAACTCTATCTTCTCTGGCCGCTCGGTCTTCTCCTGATTTCAATGAGAAGGATTCCCGGGCGCCGCCGACCGGCAGTGCTGATGACCGCGGCGGTTTATGGGATTTATCTGCTGATCTATCTCATCACCCGTACTGCCACCCATACCTCCGGGTCACTATCCACTCCCGGAGTGGGAGATGTCTTGCTCAGTATTGGAGCGGTCTTCTTTAACCTTATCTATAATGGGATCATAATCAACCTGCTTCCTTTTCTCTCCATCCCCCTGAAGGTTACCCATAATATTGAGATGAGCGGGCCGGCCTCGGCCTGGAGTCCGGAACTTCTGAGGACGGTTGTCGGTGTGGTGGGGGGGGTGTCTATTGTTCTGGCAGTGCTGATTTCTTCTCTTCGGTCGACACGCCGGAAGATCCCCCCCGGACTGGGTTGGCTTTTCTTTTTCTACACGGCGGGTTTCTTTATCCTGGCGCTGGGCCGTTCCACTACCGAGAACTTCAACGACCTCTTCCTTCAATTCCGCTACCAGTATATCCCCAACGCCTTTTTGGTCCTGATGGGCGCGCTTATTGTCGATCGTCTGGTTCGTTCCGGTCCAGCCAGAAAGGTGGTCTTCATCCTGTTGGTCATCGTTGCCGCGGTCAATGTTATCGTAGTCCGGGGGGCGGTTCTTCTGGTTGATACCGAGATGGCCCCCCTGAAAACCCTTTTAGGGAGGATCCGCGGAGGGATCGCGGCAGGGGAGATTACTCCGGAGAGACCGCTGGCACTGCCGGATGGGATACCATCTTATCTACCCTCGCTCTGCTGGAACGAGGACATGGGCCGCTTCTTCCGGGGGACCTACCAGTGGGTATTCTCCCGGGAAGAGTTATTCTGCTTCACTCCCTTTATTGGTGATGCTGTCTGGGTGGCGGATGGGGAGACGCTGAATTACCGGGCTAAAGACAAACTGGATCCGCCGGTTCTTCCGCAGAGGAATATCCCATCGCGATATTGGGAGCGCGCGGGGAGTCTTGATGCGGATGATTAATCCTGAAATAGGGGGTATTTAACCACGAAGGACACGAAGAACACGAAGAATTGTTGAAAACAGACTGAGATAAATTTATTTAAATTCTTCGTGAACTTCGTGTCCTTCGTGGTTAAAATTGCTGTAATTTCGTGGTAAGGCATTTTGTGAATAAGAGATGAGATCATCGGAAAGACAATCGGCTGATTCTCCTGGGTTTCTTGTTAGGCTGACATCGGGGAGTGACGGGGGGACTCTTAGTCTGCTGGCCGGCCTTGCCCTTTTTTACGGGCTTCTGACGGCACTGCCTATTGGTGCCGGGATTCTCTCCATCCGCCTCTCCTCCCCACTGGCTCTGCTCTTCATACTGACGGCGGCACTGGCCGGGTGGTGGTACTGCAAGAGCCTCCGGGGCAACCGGGATGCCGGGAATCCCGATCCATTGGGACCGTTCGCAATCGGATTTATTTTTATTACACTGGCGCTCTACCTTCTGCTCTGGGTTCTCGCCTACGCGCTCCCGGAGTTCTCCTATGACGGTAATTATTACCATACCCCCGCGCTGCATTTCTGGCTCAAAGAAGGAGGTATCCACTGGATAGATACCGGGACCTCCCCTCACTGGGGTCCGATAGCCAGTTTTGCCTGGAATGGTTATCCCAAGGGAATTGAAGCGGTCCAGTATTTATTTATGGCGGCGACCGGGCTCAGCCGTCTCCTCAACACCGTCAACCTGATCTTCCTCCCCCTGGGGGGTGTGGCGATAACGAGTATTGCTCTTACATTAGGCGCCCCGTTCAGCTTCGCCCTGGTCTCGGGGTGCCTCTTTTTCTTCATGCCGATAAACCTGGCCCAATCTCTCACCGGTATGGTCGATACCGGTTCGGCGGCCTGCTATCTGGCCTTCTTCGCTCTTCTCCTGGGGACAGTTAAGCGGCTTGGCAGAGGAAAAATACCATGGGGAATGCTGATCGGTCTCGGGACCGGTCTCGGCCTGGCGGTTGGATCGAAGGGTCCCGGTCTATTTCTGATTCCGGCCGGGGGGATAGTGCTTCTTACCCGGATTCTGCTGGTTCGCCGTAAAGCTCGCAAAGAAACCGGGGACCTGTCGGGTGCTCCATTTCCTACTTCCCGTGGTATTCTTTTCGCCGCTATCGTGCTCCTGATCGGTCTTGGATTAGGCGGTGTCTGGGCGGGGCGGAACTGGATCCACACCGGCAACCCGTTCTACCCGGTTGAGGTGAAAATTTTGGGTCGGCAACTCTTTCCCGGGGTCGATCTCTCGAAGCAATTCCACCCTCCATATCGTGCGGGGACAGAAGACTGGTCCCAGGCAGAGCGGGTGCTCTCTAACTGGGTCGGGTGTTTTAGGTTCGGCGATCCCGAGGTCCTGGTCTACGACTCCCGGCGGGGAGGTCTGGGGTTTGCCTGGCTTCTGAGTATACCGGCCATTCTCTATCTTATCTGCGTATGGGCGGCGCGCCGGAAGAAACCAGTGATCGGGGGGATTGATTATCTCCCCGATCTGATATTCCTCTGCCTGGTGATGTTCTTCGCCATGCCCCGCAATCACAACCATATGGCCCGCTATACGATCTGGCTGGCTGGTCTTGGTCTGCCGTGTCTGGCTGTGGTTACGGGCTGGATGGCAGCATCGGCGGGAAAAAAGAGATGGATTAAGTATGTCGGGTATATCTGGCTGGGAGCGGTCTGTCTCCTGGCGGGGAGGGAAGCGCTCGCGAGTCTCCGTCTCCATATCTCTTTCCTCGATACATTCCGGGGGAAGGAGGTTTCCGGGATCTCCCCCCTCCGGTTGCTCCGGGCAGCCCGCTCTCCATATCCCCCCGGTTACTACTGGTCCGATCTGAACGGGAGCATCTTCGAGATGATTATGGCCGGAGACGATCCGGTCGCGGTAGCGATAGCGGAGAAGGACCAGCGGCATCTCATATTCGGGCATCTGGCCCAGGGGTCGGCATTGGGGAAACGAGAGATTGTTTTCATCGATCACATCCGGGCGGGAGATGATCCCGACTATCTATCTCACCTCCTCTGGGATAATTCCATCCGCTATGTGATCTGGGACAGCAGACTGCCTCTCTACCGGGAACTGGTGAATAAATCGGTTCGGCAGGATTATGAACTGGGGAAGAAACTCTGGAATGTATTTACTTTCGATCCCGCCAAAGCACTATCTCCCTGAGGCTTCTTTGATTCCCGCGACACTACTGGCTGGAAGATATAGCTTTACCCGCTTTTTCTCCGACTGTACCCGGATCACGCGCCTGGTAGAGGTAAAGTTTTGGGCCCAGATTGCTTGTGGCGATCAGCTCAAAAAACGGCTTGCCCAGACCCAGAGTACCGTCAGTCATAACGTATCTCAGGCCCATGGCTTTCACCAACCGACTTCGCCGGGCAGGATCGGGTTCATTTATAAACCGGTTAAGATTAGTCTTCCGTTTCCGAAACTCATCTTGTGTTAAAGCGCAATGCCCGTGAGTGCTGGATCTGGGCAGGTAGCATCTGGTATTGACCAGGTGGCTGAGGGACGAGTTATTGAATTTCCAGCAGGTGTTGAGAATGCCTTCCCCGGGTTGCAGTTCTCGGCGGATCGCCCGCAGAAGCGGATCTTTCCTGCCATCTGCTTCGGTAATTAAGCTGAATGATCTTCCCCGTGAGGGAGCGTACTTTCGGATGTAATCATCCCGCTCGTTATATCTTCGGACGGTAAATTTAATCAGGAACAGACAGCCAAGTACCGCCAGGAAGATGAAAACGGCGTACTGCAGCCGCTTACTCTTTAAATGCCGGATGAGCGTAGCGATGCCCGCCGCCGCGGCACCGAGAATTCCGATCGCCAGAATGAGGTTCATAACTCCCAGCCGCATCAGAAACGTAGGCGTAAGAAAGCCGGCAGCATACGGAAATAACCAGGGATTAAACGAGATGCCGATGATCAGCAGTGACCCTCCCAGTAGCAGATTAGCATAGAGCCGGTTTATCCTCATTTTCCGCCAGTAGAGAATGGTTAGAAAGGGGATCCCCAGCCAGCCGGTCCAGGGGTGTATATACATTATCCGGGACGGATTGGTCATAAATCCGATCAAATACCGGGTCTCATATAGGTCCTCAGTCAATACCCGGATCAATTGCCTCCGGCAATTTATGGCGATGTGATCCCATCTAAGAGTAAAAAGCGGTCCCCCATCCGGAAACCCGTGGCTGTATCTCAATACTAAATACGGAAAAAGGAAGATACCTACAGCCGCTGCTGATCGAATGACTTCGACCGCAATCTTCCTCTTTTCTTCTCTTTTCTCCGTGATCATTGACAGCAGAAAAAAGCCGCCGATATAAAACGCGGTTAACAACGAACCGAAGGGATGAAGAGAGATAACGGAGGCGATTATTAAACCGAAGGCGAGCCTGTTATATATGTTCGGGTTTTTTATAAGTTCAGTAAAAATCCACAAACACACGAAAGATAGAGGGAGGGTAAGCATACTGGGATTAGCATAGGTTGATGGAGGCAAGATGAAATGCCCGGCAAGGTGATAGATCAAGATGAAAGAGGTTACCATCCCACCTATCCAGGCCGAGTTGAAGAGCCGGGAAGCCAGCAGGTAAACGGCGGAGATAAAAATCAATATCCCGTAAATAGATAATGTTCCCCAGATGAGCATTACATCCTGATTCAAAAATTTTGCCAGCAGCCCCACCCCCAGAAGATACGAATTAAATCCATACGCCTGATTTACTAACCCGTTATGGACTTGTGCACTGGTTATTTCAATGCGGTCCAATTCCGCGAATTTGCGGACTATGGTCAAAAAGTAATTGGTGTCATAAAGATGATAAAATTCCTGCCGAAACTCCCAGACCATCGCAATGAGGAGCAAGGAGAGAGAAGTCACGATAAGAGTTAAAAGTCGGTAGGGGGGTGGGACTCCCGGCTCATCACGATTATCTCTTCGCAGAAGGAAAAAAGTTAATCCGGGCAGGTATATAACTATCAGGGAGATCAGCAGGGCGGTGTCAGTGTAACACCGCAGACTGAAAATCATCAGCGCGGCCAGATACCACAAAGTGATACTGCCCGCGAAAGAAAGCGCGGTTATGGATAAAGTCAAAGCCGGGGTCCGCCAGCGCAGCAGTCGGACCAGAAAATATCCCGGCCAGAAGTAAAATAGGGCTGTGCCTCCCATCCTGGATAATTCAAGAAAGAATTCCGACTCAATTATCCGGCTGGTCAAGGCGCTCAGTATGGTGATGCCGAAGAGAAGCGCCGGGATAAGTTTGTGGGATTTGTCGGCATGCATACTAATTAAAACATAAGGTTCTCTATCATTTTGTGGATAATGCTATATTTTAACTCGTTACCGTGAGCAGAATATACCACATGGCTCCACTGGAAAAAGGAAATAAAATCAGGATATGGAGCAATTGAAAATGGTGCTGGAGTGATTATGTCGGTAAATATCAGAGAGAGAATGCGCGTATAATCGGTTTGATTGAAGATATCCTCCCGATATTTCTCCGCCGCCTTCATCGGTTGTGTACCATCTTGACAGGTGCAACTATAGTTGATACCGTAATCTCCTTATTAAATAGGCACAGATTAATTGTCGATAGTCATATTGATGTTAACTGTAAATTATAACGATGGTCTTGGTTCAAGGCTAAATTAGCGACTAAAGGGAAGATCGGAAGAGCACACGTCTGAACTCCAGTCACACTGATATATCTCGTATGCCGTCTTCT
>CAKZYZ010000387.1 GCA_937885075.1 uncultured bacterium
TTCCCTACACGACGCTCTTCCGATCTCCCTCGCCGAAAAAGCTCCCGGTATTCCAGGCGGTATCTACCTCCATAATCTCGCGGGCTTTGTTATTAAATAATTTCCAGACCGGGGCTTTTTCCACCCACTTTACGCCGGAGAGAGCCGCGATGGACTCTATCCGATCGGGAGAGATCACTACCCGGAGCTTGGTCTTCCAGGAGGAGTCCGATCGTCCCACTATCTCTCCTCCTTTATTCTCAATCCCATCTATCACACTATCGACATCACTTCCCGGGAAGAGAACAACCACAAACTCCGGGGTCCCGCCTTTTAGGGCAGCCTTCCCGGGGGAGGTAATATTTTTTTGAAGGCGGTAGGCCGGTTCATAATCCCCCATCCATCTGACATGCGGCATTTCTACGGCCTGTTTCTTCCGGGACGCGTTTACTCTGACGATGAAGGCAAAGTCGGGGATGTAATCAAGGAACTCTATTCCCGCCTGACGACAGGACTCTTTCCATTCTTCTCTGACCGGTCCATCGAACTGGAGGATATAATAGCCGCGGCCGGACGGGGCGGTGGCTTTCTGCTTTAATGCTTGAGGGATGGTCGGCACGTAGATCAGAGGATCAAATTGATAGTTTGCCAGCTTGATTGGAGTTCCGGGATCAGGATGAGCGGGGAAGGCAAAGACCAGGAGGATAAAGAACGGCAACAATAATACTGAAATTCGGCGGATCTTCATGTTTATACTATAGTATATTACTGTAGCACTGTCAAGTTTTTGACGCAGGGGATGGTTTGTTTTGTTGGCATGTTATTAGCTATTGAACTTACGCTCCGGTGGGACAAGCCCACCGGGGGCGTATTTTTGGGCAACGACTGTTTAGCTATTGAACTTGCGCTCCGGTGGGACAAGCCCACCGGGGGCGTAAACCCCTGCCCCGGTTGATTCAACCGGGGCAGGTGAATCAGTTCATTAGATATTACCATCTCCAGCCCTACTTCCCACAGGCAAAACGACAACTTCGGGCATTTACTTATTGTCTGAACGAACTTCAACCACTTCTTCTATATGCTTTAATATAAGTTCAATCCTCTCTCTAATATTCGAGGGTGGATTTCTGGTTAATGATTTAATTAACAACCGATGAGCTCCAGCGGGGTCGATATTGATTATCGTAAGAGCCTTCTCGTAATACCCCCGGTAACTCTCCGGGAAACGCTCGATCTCTTCCTCAATAAGTGCGTTGGCTTTCTCCATCTCACCCCGGGCTCGGTAGGCGGTCCGGAGGTTTCGGTATCCGTTGAATTTACTGTTCAAATCCATGGCTAACCGGCTCTGGTTAATTGCCTTAATGAAATCACCTCGCCCGATATACGCGGCCGCCAGATTGGAGTGAGCCGGCGCCAGTTCGGGAGATTTCTTTACAGTATCCTCCCACAAGGTAACGGCGGAGGAGTAAACCGCATTTCTCTTGATCGCAAGAAGGGCAAAGGCAAAGATCACCAGCAGGAGCAGTGATCGGAACAGTCGCCGCGTACCTGGCTTTCGGGGGAGGAGAAGAACTCCGGCCCAGAAGAAGGAGATTCCGGCCAGGGAGAGATAGAGGTGAAACTCGGATAAAAAAGGCCAGAGGATCAGGAAGGAGGAAGTGGGGATAAGCGCGATAAAAAACCAGAGGGTCCCCGCCCCTATCAGCTTACAGCTGATAGGGGCCGGAGTGTTGGATTGATGAAATAATGGAGTGGTGGGAACCTGATCCCCTGATCCGCCGATACCGGTTCGCTCGCCGGAGTCGAGGTTATAAACCTCTCCCACAGTTCGCCGCTCATCTCTTACCGCCTGCTTCGATCGCCCGGTAGACACTCTGATAACCAACCTGATTCCAACAATGATTATGGTTAGATAGCCCATCAGAAAGAATATAGTCTTCCCCTCAAAGAGGGAGTGCCGGGGCATGAGATGGTAGTAAAAATTCTGCCGGATGGGTATAAACGCGAGGCGGATATAGATCGCGATGCTCTTAAGCTGGGTGAGAAAATATTCCCAGCTGCCGGACAGATATGAACCTGCCCCGCCGTCTAAAAATGTCACCGTGACCGGATGCCAGGGGCGATTGATCCGGTATAAGATATCATCCTGAAGGGCCGGGCTTTTTGTCGTGGTCAATGAGATGAGTGGGATGATCGCGATTGTGAGAAGAAGCGGGAGCAGATACAATAAACGGGTCCGCCCGGGCAGTTTTTTCCTGATCATCTGGTAACCCGGGAAAGAGTCACTCGTAGTGCAGGACTTCAGTCCTGCCTTCTCCGGGCAGGACTGAAGTCCTGCACTACGAACTTCTTTCGAAAGGTTCCCGGTATCCCGGCTTACTGAATGTCTATATTTTTTCTCTCCCAAGATAAACTCCCAACCGATAATGAGAATAGGAAAAACCAGAGCCCCCTCTTTGGTCAACATCGCCAGGAAGAGTAAGATCAGCGACAGTCCATATAACAGAATATGCCGTAATGATAAGAATCCCCTCCCCTCACGGAAGAAGATGTCGCGGGCATAAGTATAGATCAGCAGGCTGAAGAGTCCCAGCGCGGCGGAGAGGGAGACCCCCCGCTGAATCAGATAGGTAACCGCTCCGGTGGCAACCGGATGGGATACGAAGATCAGGGCGGCAATCGCGGCTATCCAGGCATACTCTTTATGGGAATCCGGGCTGTCCGTCATTCTGCCCGTCATTCTGCCGGATCTACGACCGGATCTACGAGAAGCCGCTCCCACAGGATTCGGGATCGCGAGACTTAGAGTTCTATAGATTAACAGATAGAGGAGAACGGCGGCGGAGAGATGAATGGTAATGTTTGTGAGATGACAGAGTAATAGTCGGCAACTGCCGGCCGCGCTATTTAAAGAGAATGTCCAGAAGAGAAAGGCCCGGGTCGGCCAGAACGAGAATACAGCAGGGATTCGGAGCGGATCGGATAACGCCGGGTTATCGACAATCGTCCGATAGTCATCCCAGTGATAGGGGGATTGTAGAGTGGCACCATAAATAAATAAGCCGGTTAGAACAATCAGTGATATTGATAGGAAATGTTTTTTCATCATATTTTTTTGATTCTTTGAATCAAAAAAATATTAAACAAAAAGAGCTCCCTTTGCAACATGAGCCTTCTTTCTACCCTGGTTAATGGCAAACTTTCAGGAAACCCCGGTATCTTG
>CAKZYZ010000388.1 GCA_937885075.1 uncultured bacterium
GGGAGAGGATTACAACGGTGAATGATTGTGAGTAAAAATTATGGGCAATATTTTCTATTGCTTGTTTTGTTTTTTTTTTCAAGCAGAAGACGGCATACGAGATATATCAGTGTGACTGGAGTTCAGACGTGTGCTCTTCCGATCTAACTTTGATATATGGGGGAATAAAATATGACGGATGTATTTGATCTAATCAGACAGGGGAAGATAAGACGATTTTTTCGAGCGCGACGGAAATTGGATTATCCCGGTCTAGTTTCCCATATAACCCAACATGCGGTCGGAAGAGATCCGCTCTTCGTTGAAGAGGGTGATTTCCTTTATATGATAAAATTAATCCGGGAAACATCCGAAAAATTTGACCTTAAGGTATTTTCGTTCTGTCTTATGCCAACCCATTGCCACATCTTGTTGATTCAGAAACAGAAGAATTTATCTGACGCAATGCAAAATTTATTTTCCCGTTACGCGATGTATTTCAATCACAAGTATCAACGGAGGGGCCATTTATTTTCCGGAGCATTCCGGCAGGCCGCGTGTTTTGATGATTATTATCTGTTAACCGCATCTTTGTATATACACCTTAACCCGGTACGGGCTCGAATTGTGGATAGTTATAAAAAGTACCGATGGTCAACCTGGAGACTGTATTGCCAGGATAGTGAACCGGATACGTTTATCAACTGGGAGTTTATTCTTGAAATGCTTGATAACGACTACCGAGCAGCGAAAAAACGATATAGAGAATTGTTGCGGAAATCATTAAATTATAGAGGAGAAGAGGCATTAGAGGCAAAGAAAGCCATTGGTAAATTCAGTATATGGATCAGGAAGAATTTCCCGAATCTAATCAATCTCAATAAATATATGGAAAAAGATTTTCTGAAGGAAGGATACGCAAGCGATTCGGCGATTGATGAAATAATTCAGGGTTTACGGAAGAAGAAACGGTTGACCAGGCCGAATGATATAAACGCAAGAAAGTTTGCAATCGAGCAGCTAAAATCGCGGGGATATTCGATAGATGAAATCGCGGAATATATGGAGATATCAAGATCGACTGTTTATAATATAATTCGCTAAACCCAACGAATTATACACAGCTCATTAGACTAATAAAATATTACCATAATTGTCTAATAAGGATATTAATAGAATGTTATTGTCTGATTCCTAATTTTATGGCGCACGCATGTGTAAATTTTGCTATTCTAAATCTGGAGTTAAAGGGGTTTGTCCCCACAACAAAAAAGCAGATTGTTTCCGCTTTTCTTAATTTGGGTCGGGATAAAATTATGGGGGCATTAAAGCAGCTTTTATCACATATCGAGAAGATTATGAGATGAGTTGGGAGGAAGGAGAGTTAGTGCCAAAGATGGCAATGTGGTTGAGGGGGAGGCTGCTTCGCGCCTTAGGCGCTCACGTTAAAAATGAAGACGTTGAAAAAAATGACGTTAAAAATTGAAACGTTAAATGGCGGTAAATAGCGTAGAAGACCGTTGAAGATCGTGGACTATAAAATGTTGAAAATTATGAACATCACCGGGGTTTTTCATATTCACAGTTCTTATTCCTATGATTCCGAATTCAGTCTATCCCGGATTAAGGAGATCTTGATCCAGGGGGAATATCGGTTCGGGGTTATCTGTGATCATCAGAAGGATTTTGATGATAAGAGATACAGGGCACTCAGGGATGAATGCGCTGGGTTGAGCGACAGCACTTTTTGCTTGATTCCCGGGTTGGAATTTGGATTCGGGTCGGTGCATATCCTGGGAGTGGGGATAAGTAGTTACTTCAATCCGGAGGATATTGGTGAATGCCTGGAGGGGATCGGAGAGCGAAATGGTCTGTCGGTCTGGGCGCATCCATCATTAAATGATCTTGATAGGATGAATCCCCATCTGGCTCAAATTGATGGAGTTGAGGTCTGGTCAGCCCGTTATGGCAGTAAATATGCCCCTTCAGTCTCTCTCTGTTCATTGATTAGAAATCTCAAAAATATATTCGCGTATGCCGGGGTGGACGCTCACCGGGAGGACCAGTTACAAGATTTACACCTGAAGATGGAGGTGGAGAAGTTAGAGGAAGGGGATATTTTAGCCGAACTTAAAGCCGGAAAATTTTTCCTGAGATTTTCCGGCTTTCAGATTTCCGCTGCAGCGGAATTATCTCTCCGACAGAAGATCATCTTTCCGGTATTATTACAAGGGTATAAGATAACGGATAGAATATCAGATTTTATAAGAGGGGAGTGATATAAAACTTTATAGGCTTCCCCTGGCGCACCCCCTTTTTTTAACAGACGAATTTAATGTGATTGGATGTGAGGGCCC
>CAKZYZ010000389.1 GCA_937885075.1 uncultured bacterium
GATCCTCTTAGGCGTAGAAAAACTGAACAAAGAAGTTAGAATACCATGGTTGGGGAATAAGCCGCTGAAGGTCATTTGGACGCCTTAGTAAATGACGCTTAAAAGGCCTGTGGAAATCGGTGTTAAAGCATGAACAATCCCGGCAGTCGGAATGCCCGGTTTAGAAAGTGTACCAGCATAACGAGATAATTCATCAGATTTATTAACACTCTTGTTTATTGCCAGACGTAATCAATCCTTTAACCATATAATAGTTGCATCTAACGCTAATCCTATCACAGTAACTTTCAGAAATGTTCGCATTATTTCTTGCCTTATAAGTTTACGATCCGTTTTAGACCATAATATAAGTATCAATTTTTGAGTATATTTTTAATTAATCAGTCAAATATCGTAGTCTAACTATAGGTTTCCTTATTTAATCTTTCTCTCGCCTCTTCAATAAATTGTTTTGATAATTTAAGTATCTTAAGATGGACCTTATTCCTTTCATCTTTTCCCATTACATAGATGTATTGGAAATAACGCTCTTTCGTGTCAAGCGCTGCTTCCTTGGAATATCCCTTCATAGCCCATTGCTCAAACAAGACATCAGGTAATTCGAACCACGATTGAAAATTGCCAGACTTTTGATACGGCTTAATTAGCCACAATTTCTTCTCGGTAGTCCAGTGTATCTCAACCTCTTCTACTTCACCAAAAAACCATTTCCCCCCTTGTACGGTGTAGATAAAAAGGATATCTCCACTTGATAAGATTGCTACGCAGAAATTATTGAACGTATCTTCGAATTTATCCTTTAAATTTTCCCATTCAATATCAATCATAGGTTCTGCATTATCTGAAACAATATCTGAAGTCTCCTCGAGTTGGTCCTCATCCGATTCGTTATCATCTATTTGTAAAGCTTCCCGAAGCTTTTTTGCAAAAGGCATTCGCTTGATATCAATAAGTGGGATACGATGAACGAGGGCGAATTCTTGTGCTGGTTTTGTAAAGCCACTCAAAGAAGCAACCGCAACTTGGAAAAAATATCGTTCTATATCAGCTATTGCTAATCCATGACGACGATAATTCCTCCGCTTTTCTAATATTTCCTCGGTTACGATATCAAAACTATTAACGTCTTCTCTTAACCCTAAAGCATTTCGGATAACAGGCAAACCAACGGCCTTCTTATAACACTTGCATTCAACTATCAATCTAGAGGGGAAGTAAAAAGGGATTTGAAATGGTGGATTAACAAGAACATCTGTATTATGCGGTTGAGCTAAACCGTGTAACATCAGACCGGGAGAACCACTATAAACTATTTTCCCATCGGGCACAACAGGCTCGAACCCGCTATTAATCAGTATCTCCTTGATAAACTGCTCGAATAGAGTTCCTCGTTGTTTGTTACTTATAGCCATGTTTGCCAAACCCCCATTGACTTGATTTTAGTCTAATTTTTATAGCCACACTAAAATACTAAGTTACGAATTCTATCTCATCACAAACATTCACTTGAGACTGAGGATCCGGTGGTATTAGGAACACCAGACGAGGTGACCCTATTTTATTAGGCAGTTCTATCCCTATAAGTAAATTGCGCAACCATCCCGGGAAAAGTCATCTGCTCGGATATTTGATCGTGGGGGATTAAAAGATAGCTCCAGGGCTTTCCACCGGAGTTATTGGCATGATCAGTAGCGTGTTTGCACCATACCGTCGCGGCATTAGCCTTCTCCAGGACAACTCTCTCTTCCATATCGGTGGCGCGCTTTGGTTCGCAGATATATTTTCCGGTCTTTGTTTCTACGACAAAATCTGGTTCATACGATTCTTCATGACTATAATGAATCTGAAAATCACCCTTGGCGGGTTTAAACCACTTGAGCGCTTCTTCGTCATTTTCAAGAATCACCGCGAAACGTCTCTCCGGGTCAGAGTCAAACTTCTGCTTTGAATACAAACATTTCCTGAATCCTCCGAAGATCATATTCCTTATCTGGCTTCTGGCACCATCAGGGATCGAGATCCTGAAATCCCGGACCGTTTCATCCGCGCCTGCCGTATAATTATTGGGCCGTAAAGTATGAAATCCTTTCGTGACATGAGCCTCGTATGATGTCGCGGACTCCACAAAATGTTGCTGCATCTGGGAGTGGATCAGGCTGGACAGAGTTTGCTGGTGATATTGCAACACATTCAAAACATCATCTTCTTCAGTTAAATATGATCGAAGATGCTTCACTACCTCACCGGCCAGTTTATAGAGTAACGATGAATGGTCGTCATAACTGATATCATTAAAATCTATCAGCCCACGGACCAGATAATCTTCGGGCCGGTTCTCTTTGACTATCCCTGTCCCATCCTGCAATTTATACCTTTGATGATCATGAAGGTGTTGAATGAGGATATCCTGAGATACCGGCTGAAGGTTTATATTGCTGGTCTCCATATCAAAATCTTCGTAACCGGCTACTATCTCGCCCTTCGGCAGAACCACTATCTTGGGAATATCGATCGATAGGTCCTGATATAACTCCGTAGTCTTCTCCACCACCATCTGGATAGTCTTATCGCTAACGGTATCGAAGAGGATTCCCTGTTTCGGGCGGATGCTCTCCTTTACCTTCTGGACAATCTCTTTCTGAATCTCATCCTGCTTCAGTTGATCACTTCCCCGCAGCCGCTCATAATCCCGGATGACCTGGAAGGTCGCTTTTGCCACTTCTCGTTCCTCCGGCTTATCAAACAGGCTCCGTCTTTCTCCTAATTTCTCTCCCCCCTCATCCTCCGACCCCGAACTGGAGATGATCTTCTCAAACTCTGATTCGACTACTATCGCCTTCTTCCCTTGCTCCGGGATGTCTTTCCCGATAACTATCCCGGTCCGAATGATGGAGTTGGGATCGTTGGCATGATCGATAATATCCTGAAATCTGTCATGCGACACTATGGTCAGACGGTCTACCGCCGGAATTCCTACTCTCTTTCCGTAAGGCAGACGCAGACCGCGGCCAATTGATTGTTCTACCAGGGTCCGGGAATTCGCCGCCCGCAACGGAACAATTGTATAGAGATTCGTAACATCCCAGCCTTCCTTGAGCATATTGACATGAATGACTATCTCTACCGGGTTATCCGGATGCTCTACTGTCAGCAATTGTTGCACTACATCATCTTTCTCCTGACCGCGAACTTTAGAATGAACAGTAATAACTTTATTCTTATATCTCCCCTCAAAAAAATCATCAGATTTAATTACTTGTTGGAGCGCGTTAGCATGGGTTGTATCCTGCGCTACAACCAGCATAAACGGCTTAACAATCTTCTGATCATTATTCCGAGCATAGACCTCCAATTCGACCTTGGTATTTTCATGAATCCGGACGCCGTCTTCGAGTTTGACCTTCTCTAATCCGTCCTCGGTATAGTTCTCTGAATGGAAATTCTCCCGCGTGGCGACCGCCGGTTCTTTGACAAAGCCATCGGTCATCGCGTTACTCAAAGGATAACTGTAAATCACATTTTTGAAGAATTCGGTTTTGTTTGTTCCATGCTCCACATGAGGGGTGGCGGTTAATTCCAGGCCCAGAATAGGATTTAGTTCATTGATCGCCCGGACACCGGCACTGGCCCGATAGCGATGAGATTCATCCATAAGCATCACCAGATCGTCAAGTCCCGCCAGATAATCAAAGTAACTCTCCCCGATGTATTCACTGAGTCGTTTTATGATCGGTGCCCTGCCTCCCCGTACCTCACTATTAATCTTTGAGATATTGAAGATATTAATATGTACATCGTGCTCCATTCCGGGCAGATATCCATCTTTTCTAATTCCATGACCATTCTGATAGTTATCTCCGGTAATAATCAGGGGCGGCGTATTAGCGAATTCAGCAATCCCCCGGAAAACATATTTAGGGGTATTTGGAGTAAAATCGGCGATGAGCTTGTTATAGATTGTCAGGTTGGGAGCAAGCACAAAGAAATGGCGGATCCCCTCGCTCAAGTACAGGTAGCTGATAAAAGCTCCCATCAGGCGGGTCTTCCCGACACCCGTAGCCAGAGCGAAACAGAGCGAAGGAAAATCGCGCTCAAAATCCTCCACGCTCGGGAATTCGCTTTTAATTGTCTCCAGGGCTAAAGCGGTATTGCCATCTTTTTCCAGAGAGATGATCTCACATATCCGGGCCAGAATCTCCAGAGAATCCCGCTGCGGGGGACGTAAACTCAGTCGATTACTGATAGCGTTAACGTGTTGTATGTTCATCTCGGATTTTACCTTGGTCTCTCCTTATCGACATTTCCTTTTTCGTTAGAAAAATATATCCTTAAGAACAAAAAAACTAAAACATTAAAAAAAGCAAAGAAAAGTAATATTTTTTCTTGACCAAGGTGGCTTTATGTAGGATATTAATCTTGGAGGCTTTGGTTAGCCCTTCGGGGTTAGCCATTGCCTTTTTTATTCATCTGCTTCTTGATCTTCCCTGGAACGTAGATCTTTTATATGTACTATTCCATATACAGGAAATTCCTTGTCCAACAACTCATCATATCGTTTTCCACTATACCGAATACTTGCCGCCATTTTTGAAAACGGAAGTATCTCCTCTCTTATTCTTCCATCCATATATCCCAATCGGAATCCCCAATTCAAGCAATAGGCCATGACATCGGCTAATTGAATTGCCGTTGTGAGATCCGAATGAACAAAGAACGGCTGGGGAATAATTCGGTCACTTCTCTTCCTGCCTTTCCTGGTCTTGACAAAATATTCCTCCATCTGATTAATCAATAATCGAGCCTGAGCCTTTTCTATTTCATCGAAGATAATCAAGCCCTGTTCAACCGGATCGATATCTTCCAGAAAGTAATAAATCCTCTCAAATAGATACGCATAATCTTTGCGCAGGTAATTCTTTCCTTCCGGCCTTGAAGCTCCGCGGGGCACCATAGAAGCGAATATCTTAATTTTAAACCGGGCACATATATCAAAAAGTTCATCGACAAACGCCACCGCTGCCTGGCCAAAAGCACTGAACTCTTGTCGAGAATAATTTTTCGGAATGCCGCTTTTTCTTGCCCTGGCGCCTTTCAGGAGAAATTCACGGCATAACCGCATCCGTTCCCCTTTTTCTATCGGGCTTTCCTGGTTGGCATGACGAAAGGTTTTTTTCTTGAGAAGTCTACTCCCCTTAATCTCTTTACCGATCTGTTTGAGTCGGAGACCGAATATAGCTTCTTCAGCGCTATGGATATTCTTTATAACATTCCAGAGGGATTCTTCCTTAATCGCAACAGCGGCAAGGACTTCATACGGCACTACTCTCTGGTCCTGACCGCTTTCATCTAAGAAGAATAACATTATTTCATCTCCGGAAAATATTCAATTATGATTCCCCTTCCCCATTAAACAGTTCCAACTGTTTTTCCGATTCGTATTTCCCCTTGCCAAATTTACGCCGAGGCTGTTTTGTTTGATCCTCCAGATCTTCAGCAACCATTGGGGAAGCCTGGGGAAGATTCTTGATCTCAAGACTGTAATCATCATGCCCCCACTCGCATTTCTTCATGACCGCTTTGGGGATTTTTTTGATGGTCAGGTTGGGGAACCGGCTCGGATCACACCGGAAGGCAGAGCAGCAGATCAGGAGGCTGCGGTTCGGACCGACTTCATCACTGATCCTGGTCAGCATATTCTTGCTCATGAACTGGGTGGTCACATAAATAAAATCGGTTTCCGTACTCCTGCCATGAATCCAATACACATCATCACTGGGCGCATACTCAAAACCCTCCAGCTTGCACATAGCTTCAGCCAGCATTGAGGAGTTGAATTCCGGATTAATAACCGGATTATCCCACTCGTCATTAATGATCAGCGATGGTCCTAAATGATAATAACGGAAACCGCCCCCGCCTTTCCATTTGACTGCTTTGGTGATTCCGCCAAGATCCTCACCTTTTATGACTTTCCTAAGTCGGGGGGTGATATGTGTGTGACAAGTGTCCTCCAACTCAGCCATAATCCATCGTCGGCCCATCTTGTGCGCCACCGCGCCTGTTGTGCCAGAGCCAGCAAAGGAGTCCAAAACCCAATCACCCGGAATGGTTGCGAGCATTAATATGCGGAATAGAAGACGTTCAGGCTTTGGTGTACCGAAAGGGGATTGCGAATTCAGAGCCTTAGCTTCAAGTTTTGCCTCATGGTTGTGCCCAACATCGTCCTGAAGCCATATCGTAGCTGGCGGTCGCGTAGCACTGGTATCGAGGTACTGTTTGACATATATTTCCCAACCCCCATCCCGTTTAACAAACTCTAGAAGATCAGCTCTTTTCGGCACAGCATCCGCCTTCCACCGCCACCGTCCTTCCGTTCCATCGGGCTTGACTGGCCAAATATCTGTTCCATCGGGAGCATTAATTGCGTACCACATTGATGGCCTATCCTGTCGTCGCGACTCGGAACCTTCCTTTCGAAGGGAGCGTCTTCTGTAGTTTTTGCCCACATTTGCGTCAAAGAAGTTGAACTGCCTTGCGTTCTGTTCCTTGGCAAGTCTATTGACGGAGAATGTGTCTGATTTTCTGTATACAAGCACATGGTCATGGCTTGTGCTGAAACCCCCGGCATCCATCCTCTCGCTGTAGACTTTCTGCCATATGCAATTGGCAACAAAGTGTTGCCGACCGAAGACCTCGTCACACAGAACTTTAAGGTAGTGGGCCTCATTGTCGTCGATGGTTATCCAGATGCTTCCATCAGCACACAGAAGGCGCCTCAGAAGCCTTAGCCGATCTTGCATCAGTGAAAGCCACAGTGAATGTTCCACTCCATCATCATAGTGTTCAAACGCACTTCCCGTGTTGTATGGTGGATCAATGAAGACGCATTTGATTTTCCCCGTGAATTCCTGTTCCAGTGCCTTCAGAGCCAACAGGTTATCACCAAAGATGAGTCGATTATCAAAAATATCATCGCCAGAAATACGGTGTTCCGCGTGATATGATTTTTCAGGATCTTCGATTAGAATCCGGGGTTCCAGCTTGGGCCGATTCTCCTTCCCAATCCAGGTAAGTTCCAGTTTCATTTTATTTCTCATCATGAATGATTCCCAACTGTGATCCCGGCTCTACTAAAGGGTACAGTTCAGTGTTTCCGCAACTGCATTCCCAGTAACTGCCGGACGGTCGTCTTGTAGGAAAGGCTTGGCAATTTGCACAAACAATTAACTGAGAGAGCTTCACGACATTCTCACCATATTCCTTCACTTCCTGGTTCGGGACCTCGCTGGGAACGGTGCGAAAGTGACAGCCCTCGGAATTGCGGATCCACGTCTTTTCCATGAGATTTTCCATAATAGGTTTTAGTTCGGTCTCAACCTTGTCGCCATCGCCATCCGGGATGTTTCGAGTCTTTAGCTGCTTGGCCAGTTTCTGATCACGCGTGACCAGCTTGAACGCTTTATCCCGGGACCCAACCTTCTCGGCAATCCGATTGAGTTCATCATCAAAGACATCGCAAAGCCGCTTAGCTAAAATCAAAGGAAGGACAAAATCCTTATACTTCGGCGCGTCCTGCGCCCCACGAATACTGCACGCCACATCCCAGATCCACGATTCCATTGATTTTCCGTTTTCGTTGTCTTTACTCATGAACTTCCTTTCTTTATTATGCCGAATTATGGATGACTCAAAAAAATAAATACAATATTCTCAAGCGCATTTATTGTCCCTATAAGAATATTCGTTATCGATTCTATGTCTTAATTGGGGAAATTTTAAAGACCAAGTAATTCTCTATTAATCCTTGAATTTCTGCAAATATTCACTCAGCCATTCATATTTTGATCTTATTTTATCGTTATCTTTATATTTGTTTAGTTGAGCATTGACGAAGTAGATTAGGTTTTTTCTTTCTATGGTTTTTTGAGATTGAGGTAAATTTGCGGCAGCACCAATTGGTTTCAAGTAGTCTATAAAATATTCTCCGTCGTTCTTATCTCGATTAAGGTATTCCAGAACATTAATCTTTCCCGCATTTTCAGGTAATTTGCCTTGCTTATTCGCTTCCTCAACAATATATGAAGCAACTGTAATTCTTGGAGGTCCGCTGATTTCTTGCTCGTTAGCAAATGCTTCACTATATGCTTTCCCAAATATTATGCCATCTTTGTGATAAAGGGGGCCCATTTCAACCCGGCCTCGTACTAATGTCCTGAAATTCGTGGCTATCAAGTTATATTGAAAATAATGGAGTATCGCTATCAGGATAAACGCTCCATAAATATCCCGGAATGGCACAGAAACTATAATCGAGTCAGAAACTGCTATAGCCTGTATATTCTTATAAAGTTCTGAGCTTTTTTGCCAGCGATTTGCTTCCTCTTTAAAGGTGGAAAGGAGAAGGGATACAGCCTTAAAATCTTTTGGGGATCTAATGGTTCGTGCATGTTTGTCAAATCCGAGGATGTCTACAAATGCCACGAAGTGTTTCTCGAAGTCTTTATATTCAGGAGGTAAATAAGGGCACAGGGTCAAACCTTGACTATTGACTGATATTGCGTTATTCGCTATATTACAATCAGTTACGAAGGTCGCAAGTGCCTTAAATATTTACTAATAGTCTCATGATAGCCCTGATCAACTCCTCGAGATAGTTTCCTGTCCTCCTTTTTAGTGCTCCATCACATAAATGATTGCCTATAGACTAAAGAGCGTTTCCGAAGGGCGCAGGGTCAAACCTGGACTATTGACAGCTAAGCACGAAAATGGCCTGAGAAGCGCCCAAAATATAACTTCGACAAGGGACTAATAGCCCTTTGATAGCCCTGATTACCTCCCCGATATAGCTTCTTGTCCTTCTTTAATTTTCTTTTTTATACGCTTGATTCTGATTCCCGGATTGTCCTCTACGGTATTGGCTACCGCTACCATTGTACAACCGGAATCAGGGTCTCTTCGCCGATCTCATGTCTTTCGGACCGGGCACACGCTCAGATAATACCCGGCATTGTCATCCTACATTCTAATATTCCCCATTCCCATTCCGGGACATCCTCATGCTAAAACTATAACGAAATCCCTCCCGCCAGTCAAACTAATTAACCTCATCTAACCTCATCCAGATTAAAAAAGAAGGGGACGGAAAAAATCAGGGTCACACCCCAAATACTAAGTTTAACTCCGAAAAGAATCAGGGTCACACTCCAAATACTAAGTTTCAATCCGGGAAATAATTCTTTTAATTCTTCTATCTAACTATCTAACTTTCTCTAATCTCTCCTGAATTACCTTGTGGTCCTCGCTTATCTGCTCCCAACTTAGTCATACTTAGTATTTGGGGTGTGTCCTTTTCCTTTTTTACACCGAGTCTTTGTGTGTTTCAATTCCTATCTATTGAACGGGCAAGTAACTGCTCGATACGATTCATTTCCCGATGCAGATTTGTGGTGATTGTTGAAGTGAACTGCATATCGGAAAGGAGGGCACTTCGTGCAAGATGGCCGCTCATGAGTTCCTTTGTCTCCTCTGCCTTTAAGTAATCTGCAAACAATCGCGTAGCTTGAATGCCTCGGTCCAGAGGCACTATGAGATCCCGAGTCTTGAATGGTTCGAAGATAGCGGCGATCTTATCGAAATACATTTCATCACAGATAGGGATATCTGGTAACGTACGGTAGACGAATTGAAAGCAACTGCTCAAATGGTCAGCATAGTGCTTGCCGCCCGGGGCGATGTGGACAGTTCGGATTTCAGCGAACTCCTGTTCCTCAAGTAGTGGTTCAGAGAGATCTGTCTGTGTGTCAGCTACGAGAAGACCGAATCGAAGCAATGTTTTAATGTGATTCTCTATCATTTGCTTGCTGGCGCCGGCATCCAAGAAAGGCCCTTCAACGCTTTTCAAGGGCACGTAGTCCTCTGGACGGAATGAGTTTCCTGGTGATAGAGCCTCTACAACTCGAATCAACCGCAATCTGAAGAAATGGCTATCTTCATGGGAAGAAGAGCGAGCAAATATATTGAGAAAGAATGGTGACGTATGTTCAGTGAAGAATGCCATCTCGCCAAGAAGTACGCTCGCTAGAAACTCGTGGTAGGGAATGCAACTATTGGCATTTTTGGCATATTTCCAGAAGTATTCTTCCATTTTTGTGTGACCACTGACTAGAAAGCGGTGTAGTAAATTAAGGGCGCCGCGGATGTTGCCGTTAGAGATTGCAGAAATCAGCTCAAGTATCTGTCGAGAGTCTCCTTTCTCAAGTATCGAACGTGACAGCAAACGTGTGAAAGACAGCATCCCGGCAATATTGAGGTCAAATCCTGCAGCTGATGTGATCTTCATCCGAGAATGCCGAAGGGATTCGGAAAGGAATTTGAACCTGTTCAACAACACAGACTTGATTGATGGTGTTCGAATATGAAACACTTGTTGTTGTGAGAATGCGTCGCTGCGAGCAGAAGTACTAAGTCGGTAGAACGTACTCTCACGCATCGAGATCAACAGCGTGATTGGAAATGCCGTAGCAAGTTGCTGTCCAGCATCATGCACAGCGACTTGAAACTCAAAGCTTTTCTGATCAGCATTATCCAATACTACGATAATACGCTTTTTACAGTGTTCTTGAGCGTACTGAAGCAGATGTCCCAGGTATGCGTGAGTATCTTGTTGCCACTCCCGTATCAGCGAAGCGATCTGCTTATCGAGCTCAGTCGGATCTTCTTTAAATGATGGGAGAAGACGCTCGGTTTCAGTTTTGATCTTCGCTCGGAATACTTCTTTCATTGCGCCGAATGATTTGAGGTGAAGCGCGGTGCTATTTTCAAGTTGGTTCACCAAGATTCTTCGCACGCGCATATCTACCTCTATCGAGGGATAGCCTGCCTCCCGGAAATCAACCCACAGAATGATGCTTTGTTTGAGTTCTTTGGCGAACTCGCTAGCCTTGAAAAACCATTGTAGAAATGATGTCTTTCCGTGACCTTTTCCTCCAATAATAAGGACTGGAGGAGCTAAACCCGCCCTTTCTATGTTTGCCGAGAAGGCACGTGCGAATGAGTCTTTCTTGTGCCCAGGTCGGATGGGTTGCGCACGCTGAGCGAATGGTGGCAATTTGTCCGCAAGTAACCCCCTCAAAGATTTTTCATAGAAATCGATCGTGGAGTCCCGCGAGTAGCATTCGAGTAGAAACTCCCGGCTTGGATCGGGCTGATCATATAAAATTGTCGAGATCGTTTGCTCGATGACATCAGACATGTTGTTACTTAATCTTCCCACTTGTCTGCCCACATCATCTACGACACTACGATAAAACCCAATCCGTGGAGCAATTCCCAGAAGTTGATCCAAGTTATGAACGCTATGACATTCGTAGGAAAGAGCATCGTATATTTTACGAAAATGCTTGTGGAGCAAACTGGCTATATCGAAGACAATAGCTTTTCCTTGCGTCCATCCGTGATGCAGGGTCACAGCTCTGAAGAGAGCGAACTGGCGGCCATTGGTCACGAGTGCATAGGGGATACCGTGATCGTCACAGTATTGACGTGCCTGCAAGATCGCCGCCCAGAGCACCGGGCAGCTCTTTATTTCGCCATTAAGGGAGTAATGTAGAGGCGACCGGTTGTGTGGAAGTTCAAACTCGCTGTTCTTGCGTTTTGCTTCTACCACGAATAGTGGAGACTTAATCCCAACAGCATAGTCAAATGCAGCTCTGCCTTCCTCATTCCAGTATGTCCTATCTCTCTCAATGTGGCACTCGTCCCAGCCGAGAACATCACGAAGGAGGATATCCACGAATTTTGCACGAGTATCACTCTCAGAAAGGTTGATACTAGTATATGAGCAAAGCTCGCCTTCATAGTTCTCAAGGTTTCTGTATGCTTCGTCGCGTATCATGATTCTGCCTAGGGTGGCTTTCTATATTGAGAAAAAATCAATGTAACACCATAAATAATAAGTTTAACGCCGAGAAAGGGCTCAGGGTCGGACCTTGACTAGTGACTAATAGTCCCCCAACAGACCTGATCGACTCACCGATATAGTTTCTTGTCCTTATTTATTTTCTTTTTTATGCGTTTGATTCGGATTCCGGGTCGTCCTCTACTATATTGGCTACCGCTACCATCGTAAAGGGCTCAGGGTCAAACCTTAAGGGCTCAGGGTCAAACCTTGACTAGTGACTAATAGCCTCTTGATAGACCTGATTGACTCCCCGATATAGCTTCTCCTTGTTCTTCCTTATTGTCTTTTGTATGCGCTTGATTCTGATTCCGAGGGTATCATCTATGGCGTTGGCTACCACCGGGACGACCGGGATCAGGGTCTATTCGTCGATCCCCTATCTTTCCGGCCGACCATATGGTCAGATCAAACCAGACATTGTCATCCACCATGCCCAAATCCCCCGATCTCATCCAGGGACATCCTCATGCTCAAACTATAACAAAATCCCGCCTATCAGTCAAACCGATTAATCTCATCCTGATTAAAAAAGTAGGGGACGGTCTTAATAATTTAACTATTTACGTGTTAGGAGACGGAGGTAACTTCGCAACTTACTGCTTTTTATTGAAGTAATCTCGTTGATTGCCTCCCGAACTCAAAATAATCCGTGAGGGACTGTGGTTTCGCCATAGTAACACACTATACCCCATCTACTTACGTATAATTACCCCCGTATAATCGCTATGGCTGCAACAAACGGTTGGATCGTTGCGCCACAACGAGTTACAATAACTCACGACTTCATACTTTATCATGCCCCTAATCAAATATCTTCCCGGATCCCCCTGGTCCGAAAGATGTACATTTAACCCT
>CAKZYZ010000390.1 GCA_937885075.1 uncultured bacterium
AGCCGCCGCTTTCCGAATGAAATAAGAATGAAATAACTTTTTTAACCTCTTCCGAATGAGATAAAATCGAAATAAACTGGTACACTTTTAAACCGGTTTAGTGGTACATTTTAAACCGGCGGTGACATTTCAACGTCCCTTCTTTTCAACGTTCCTTCTTTTCAACGATTTTTCGACTGAAAAATCTTAAACCATAATGCAATCGTGATTAGGGAGTAGATTTTGGTGGCTTTCTCATAGTCTCTTAACCCCTCCCCCTTCCCTGACCAGAAGCTGTTTAGGAATTTTTCCAGGTAGGCATAGTTGAAGATCTCCGGGGGGAGGTATCTTTTGTCCAGAAGAACATCCCTGACATACTCTTTTAATTCTCCCCTGTACCACCGGGCAAAGGGGGTGGGAAATCCTTTCTTGGGCTGATGATAGAGGATCTCCGGGAGATCTGGCTTCATGGCGGTTTTTTCAATATATTTATATTCGCCTTTTACCACCTTATAGCGCATGGGGATAGTAGTCGCGAATTCGAGCATATCCAGATCACAGATCGGCATTCTCGGTTCTATCCCATGCGCCATCTCCATCTTATCCTCGATCGAGACCAGAGTGGGGAGATAACCGGATAGATAGAGATAGAATATTTGATCGTCGAGGGGCAAGTTATTGTCTTCAATTAGTTCTGAAGATATAGTGGGTGACTCCAGATCCGCGGCGGCCTGGATAAATTCAGGCTGAAAAAGCTCCTTCTGTGCTTTATCCGGGAACATGGTATATAATCCATAGCGAACATTTGGCTGAAAAAGAGGATAGATCCAGAAATAGAGAATCTTCGCCCACTCCCATCCTTTTATCTCCCGAAAGATCCGGAATATCTCCAGCGGATTTGACTTAAGCCTCTCCTTGAACCAGGCTACCTTATAGGCCGGATAACCTCCGAAGAGTTCATCTCCTCCATGGCCGGTCAACATTACTTTAACCTTTTCGGCGGCTTTGCCGGATACCAGGTAATAAGCGAACGCGGCGCTTCCGGTGGTCGGTTCTTCCAGATGATAGATGACTTTATCTATCACATTCAGATAATCCTTCGGGGTGATCGGGACTTTGTGGAAGGCGCTGCCGATCCGTTCTGAGACCTCTTCCGCGATGGCGCTTTCATCAAAGGCCTCGCCTTCCGGGTAGTAACCGCAGAAAGTGTCGAGAGGGGTTTCTGAATATTTCCTGGCGATCGCCGCGACTGATGTGGAATCAAATCCACCACTCAGAAAACTACCGAATGACACACCGGGGATAGTTCTCTTAACCGCCTTCGGGAAAAGTTTCTGGAATTCTGCGATATACTTTTCCTCAGCCCCCAGGTCCGTCTTGGCGAGATGGGGCTGCCAGTATCTCTTCTTCTCGATCTTTCCTTCAGTGATAATCAGATAGCAGGCAGGCTGGACTTTCTTGATCCCTTTAAATAGGGTTTTCTCGGTCAGAATATTCTGGTAGGTGCAGTACTCTATCAGCGCGGGGGGATATAATTCCGCATTGACTCCCGGCAGAGCCAGGAGAGCCTTGACTTCGGACCCAAAAGCGAAATAATCCGGACCGGAATAGTAGTAGCATGATTTCATCCCGATCCGGTCCCGGGCCAGGAGGAGAATATTCTTTACTTCATCCCGGATTGCCAGAGAGAACATCCCGTTGATCTGTTCCAGGCAGCGCTCACCTGATAAATTATAAAGATGAGCTAGAAGTTCGGCGTCACTCTCTCCCCGGAATTGGAGACCTTGCTTTTTTATCTGGTCTCTTAACTCATCGCGGTTGTAGATGGCGCCATCAAGGACGACGGCAATCTTATCATCAAGGACAAAGGGCTGGGGGCCGACATTCCCGGTCTCCAGCTTCACAAAGCCCAGGCCGGCATTATTTTTCAGCCAGACCTCCCTGCCATCCGGACCGCGATGGGCTATCGCGGTGAGCATATTGTTCAGGGTTGATTTTTCGACGGGCTTTTTATTGAAATTGATTATTCCGGCTATTCCGCTCATAAGATAGTTGACTCCTTTAACGTTAGTTCCCCCTACCTCGGCCCCTTTTTTGTCCACGGATTACGCAGATTACTCTGATTGTTTCGCTTTCGGCTTGGCGGCTTTGCTGTCCACTAATTACACTAATTTGCACTAATTGCTGCCATCTACCTCGCCCTCTTTAATAAACTATGAATTTTACCCTGCGATGATTGCAAATCATTTTGCGGGGTATGCGAATTGCGCTAATTTTAAAAAAAATTCCCTTTCAACGGCCTTTAACGTCCTTTCTTTTCAACGTTCTTACGCTTTAACGTTTTTTTGTTTCAACGTCCCTTATCTTCAACGACCTTCAACATTTTTCTGTTTCAACGTCCTTTCTTTTCAACGGTCTTCCGTGTTAACCATTTCCAGGCTGGCAATATTGATATCTTTTTCCCATCTGCCTCGATTTTATCCTCCCGATCAATGGTAATCACATGACCTTCGGAAAGTTTAAATCTTTTCAGAGCGTTCAATAAACCCCGGATTTCCCGATCCCAATTCGCATCATTTAATCGGTAACAAACCTGAATGGCTGAAATAATTTTCCGTCCTTTCCTGACAATAAAATCACACTCTCCATTACCATTGAGATAATAAACATCTAGACCTGATTTCTTCAGTTCCAAAAATATCATCGTCTCCAACAGATGTCCTTTATTTCGTTCTACAGAAAAATTACAGGCTGCACCCAGTCCGGTATCGTTGACATAGATTTTTTTCAATGCCTGTTCTTGTTTGGCTAAAGAATGATCATATTTATTCAATTGAAATGCCAGATAAGCATCGGTAAAATAATCCATAAAGTCATAAAGGGTATTTTTCCCGATCTTTATACCGCGGGAACGGAGGTCATTAAAATATTTATTGATCGAGAACAGACAGGCATTATTAGATATCAACCTTCTCATCATATCCTTGATTACATAGACCTGGCTGACCCGATATCTCTCAATGATATCTCGATAAAGCATAATATCGACATAAGATTGCAGTATTTTGACGGCAAGTTCTTCATTGCAATTAAAAACTTCGGGATATCCGCCGCTGGAGAGAAAATGTTTGAACTCTGCGGCTATCTTGTTCTTGCCGCGGGTTGAAAAGATATCTTCACTGTTAACTTTCCGATATTTGAGGTATTCCTTGAAAGAGAAGGGAAATAATTCGTAAGAGATCGTTCTTCCCCGGAGTGCAGAGGCTATTTCACGACTGAGGAGTTTCGATGAGGAACCGGTTATAAATATCTTTTTTGTAATCGTTGAATCCAGACGCCGAATAAACTTTTCCCAACCCGGTATCTCCTGTATCTCATCAAAGAAAAAATAGACTTCCTTAAGGTCAATTTCCGGGTAAAGCTGTTGATAGCCATCCAGGACCAGGTGGAGTTGAGTGGAATCAAGTGATAGCCGTTCATCTTCGAAATCAATGTAGATAATCTTTTTTCTTCCGATTTTTTTCTCGATATGCTGAATCACCGAATACAGAAAAAAGGTTTTTCCGGCGCGGCGCGGACCAACAATCGTAATCACTTTGTGAGAGTTTAAAGGGACGGTTAACTCTCGCCCTACGATATTATCCGGTAATTCCCGCTTATGAAAATCAGATATAATTGTCTTAATAATATCCAACATGGCTTAATTCCTGTAAGGTTTCAGTGAACCCAGCTACCCTACCCCATGCTCGTAGAGGCAACCTTCACAGATCGCCATCGTGTGGCAGCCTAAAGGCAGCCGCTACGAGAGGGCGGGGTTTACTAAAATCTTACAATTCCTATTTCTTGAACATAGCGCCATCGGCGCAACTTTTTTTGCCACTAAGACACAAAGGCACAAAGAAAATATTTCAATATGCAATAACAATGTTTTTTATTCTTTTTCAAGGTTTTCTTAGTGTCTTAGTGCCTTTGTGGCAGATTTATTGAAATTCCGAAGCAGCAAGTTATCATTATATTCTTGAGTTCCGACAACATATTCACATATTTCTTTCCCTCCAGCAAGGAAACTTTTGCATATTCTTTCCTTGGCATAAGGAAAGAATCGCTTTGGAATACACGGCTATCGATCATTGCCTCGGCGGCGGCAGCAATTTTGACAGACGATTGTCTTTGATCCGGCAGTATTGACGGGAATGTGATTGTCGAAGATCCGGCAGTCTTTTTGACGGAGATGTGAGGAAGAGCATATACAATACTATATGAACTATTTATAATCTTGTTATTTACAACGTATTATTTTGTTTTCTTTTTCCCTCCACATCGAATTTTCCTATCCCGTTTAAATCCAATATTTATATGTCTGATATTTTTTCGGTATCTTTTTTTATCTCACATCCAATCACATTCAATCGTCTGTTAAATTGCCCCCCCCTACCAAGGCGAAACAATAAGAAATTCGTCTGTTAAAATTGGTACTGTCGAAGGTCTAATAATATTATGTTTTCCTTCTTCATTTTCAGGAGTGATTTATTGAATCCGGATCGGCTGACTATAATATATGTTTTTTTACAGTCTTTGAGCTTGTCCAGAGATTCGGCTTTGGCGATAAGGGTGTTTAAAACACGATGATCTACCTGTTTATTGGTCCATTTTATCTCCCCGATCAAAGCATTCTCTCTCCCGGAATCAAATCCTATCAGATCTATCTCTGTTGAGGAGTCCCAGTATCTTCCTATCTCAACTAATTCAAACGGAAAGGCGCCCTGCAGATTAAGTTCTTCTATAATCTGTATAATCGGCTTCTCGCAGTTCAGGGAGATAAATTGTTCAAGGTGGGGAGATATTTTATCTTTCCAGACATATTCACTTTTTCCGGCTTCTAAAAAGCGGAGATTCGGCCGGACGAAATGAAACCAGAAATTAGCAAACGGATCGGAAAGAAAGTATAAGCCGCGTTTAGACTTATGAGGAATTGTTTCAGTAATGGGGACTTCCTTCTCAACCAGGTGGAGATCTCTCAGGACTGAGAGATATTTACTCAAGTTGGATCGATCCATCCCGGTCTTGCTGCTGATAGCTCCGAATTTCCGATCTCCGGAAGCGATGGCCGATAAAATTGGGAAGTAGTTTCGGGGTTCCTTCAATTCCTCCCGCAGGAGAAATTCAACCTCTTCATAGAGGACTTCACCCTTTTTAAGAATCTTATTTTTTATGTTCGCTGATAGGGATTTATTCTTATCGAAAAGAGAAGCATAAAAAGGAATTCCCCCAATGACAGCATATATCCGGATAAGGTCAATTATACTCGCCCCGGGAAAGAACCCTTTTAACTCTCCCACTGTCATGGGCTTAATTTTCCATTGACCGGTTCGCCGACCATAAAGGGGCGACGCAGCGCTAAGGACCTGGTCTTCCATCATCGAAATGCTGGAACCGTTAAGAATCAGCATAATCTTGTTATTCCTGGAGAGATACTGGTCCCAACCCCTCTGAAAGATGGAAGGAATTGCCCGATCGGCTTGAATCAAATAGGGGAATTCATCGATAATCAGAGCGAACCGCTTTTCTTTTTTTCGGGAGAGATATAGAAAAACCTCCTCAAAGGTTTCCAGGGGATGGATTCTAAGGAGTTCATCCTGGAAAAAGTCCGAAAGAGTTTCACTGAGCATATTAAGCTGCTCACGGAGGGAGCTTCTAACGCAGACGTAATAAATAGACGGTTGTCGATTGGAGAAATGGGTCAGGACGAATGTTTTGCCGACTCTTCTTCTCCCCCACATAACAATAAACTCCGCCTTTTTCCCGGCGAACTTATTCTTGAGGAAGCGCAACTCCTCCTCTCGATTTACTATCCAGTCTTGCTTCATGGTCTTCTCCAATTTAAGTGGTGAGTAAAGTATGATACTTTAGTCACCACTTATATTGCAACCATATTATTTAGAAAACAGACGATTATTTTCTTTAGTTCGCCTTGGCTTGGGGGCTTTTTTGTCCACGGATTACACAGATTACTCTGATTGTTTCGCCTTGGCTCAGCGGCTTTTTAACAGACGATTGTCTTTGATCCGGCAGTATTGACGGGAATGTGATTGTCGAAGATCCGGCAGTCTTTTTGACGGAGATGTGAGAGAGATCATAATCAATGCCTATTTAATCTATTTAGAATCTTGTTATTTACAACGTATTATTTTGTTTTCTTTTTACCTTCACATCGAATTTTCATATCCCGTTTAAATCCAATATTTATATGTCTGATATTTTTTCGGTATCTTTTTTTTCTCACATCCAATCACATTCAATCGTCTGTTAAATTGCCCCCCCCTACCAAGGCGAAACAATAAGAAATTCGTCTGTTAAAATTGTTGCCGAGTGAATCGTCTGCTTCCATCAGCTGCGTGCCCCCGGTTTCTCCAGTATAAATGGTGAGTGTTTCTTGCAGAATTTAAAGCGAGAAATTGCTATTTAAGGCCATTATTATTCGATCAGGACTGGGTGGCGGCTTAAATGTAACACGAAGTGAATTGAGAATAGCCGGCCAATCAAGACAAACTCGTCTGCAAAGCCGCGAAAATGTTCGCGGAATTTTCTAAGTCCCTTTACCATTGAACTCCCCCCAAGATTTGGCGCAGAGCCTTAATGACACGTTCATCTGAAGAATTACGGAGCGTAATATATAGAGAAAGCCTATCCACTCTGTAGTCGGCGGCTAAGAGTTCGGGTGTATAGAACCAGACCTCGATCTTAGCTTTAGCTTCATCTGGACCATGACATCCAACAATATCTCCAGTCTCCAGTAGCTTTCGATATTCTCTGTCGCGTATGACATAGGTTGGAATAAGATCATCCGCAATTTGCGTATAAGCAGATAAGGCTGTTATTCCCGCTTTGATAGCAATAATATGGGGGGGGATATCACAAATCCACCGATAAGTATGGACAGGAGTTCTCAAACGCGGCAATACCTCTTCCCATAACTTCCGGCCCGGCAATATAAACTGAAGATTTCGTGTCCGACCTGAAGTTCTTTCCTTGCAGAGATCAAGACCTGATAATTCATCAGCAACGTTAGAAAGTGTCATCGCTGAATATCCGATCCTCTTTGCTAATTCCCGAAGTGAGTACGGATCAATAGGCATTTTCAGAAGATGATAAAGCACAACAAGTTGAGCAGGATAGGAAAGTGTATTTCTTGGGGGGGGCTTTCTACGAGGAAAGTAATCTCTAAGATCTACAAGAATCTGGGGGAGGAAAAGCTGACGCTCCGGCACAATAAATGCCACACCTTTCTTGATTAAACGGCTGCGTTGATATGCGGTCACATGGAATAAAACCAAAGCAATATTCTCTTCCAGGGAATCCCTCAATTGCTTAGTATGAGCTGCATATTCCGCTGGCGTAAAGCCCTCGTCATGACCTTTCGCTACTGCAAGCACTAACTCACGATTAAATATCTTCAAACGGAATAAGTCATATAGTTCCACCAGGTACACAGGAACATTGGCCGTCTCTCTATCAGATAACGGGAGAAGAGCAGGAGTATATCCGGATATTTGTCCAATATAGCGTATGATTTCACTCTGTTTATTCATGATACCCCCCTATGTAAAATATACTTGCACAGTAAACAGCACACCTTTACTTTGCAAGCATACTTTATATTTTGGAGATAATGAATTCAAGCATAATTTTAGATATTTCCAGTAAACAGACGATAATTGCTTATTTGTTTTTCCTCGGCTTGGCTAAGCGGCTTTTTAACAGACGATTGTCTTTGACCCGGCAGTATTGACGGGAATGTGATTGTCGAAGATCCGGCAGTCTTTTTGACGGAGATGTGAGAGAGATCATAATCGATGCTATTTGATCCATTTAGAATCTTGTTGCTTACAACGTATTATTTTGTATTTTTCTTTTTTCCTTCGCATCGGATTTACACACACCGTTTAAATTTCAATATTTAGATGTATGATATTTTCCAGGTGTATTTTTTTTCTCACATCCAATCACATTCAATCGTCTGTTAAAAAGCCGCTAATCCAATGCGAAACAATTAAGCGAATCGTCTGGTCTCCCCCCGCCTGCCCGCCGAAGTTTTAACGAAGGCTGGATGTATTCTTCGGGGTTAAAAAGCCGCCCAACCAAGGCAAAACAATAAGACAATCGTCTGTGCACTTCTAATCGTTAAGACTGACTCCATCAAAATCCTCCGGGATGGGGATGTCGAGGAGGTTGAGGATGGTGGCGGGGACGTCGTAGACGACAGGGCGTTTGTTTATGGCTTGAGTTCCCTGCAGATAGAGCATGGCGTCGTAGTACGTGTGCATACCGCTTAAGGGGCCGGTTTCAAAGATCTGATTTTTCTTCAGACCGGCTTTCAGGTCATAGCCGTCGTGAGGGTCGATTATAATATCGGGGGCGTTATCAAGATACGGGCCGAATATAGCTTCCTCTCTCTTTAATACCTTTTTGCATACCGGACTGCCGACTTCGTTGAATTCGGTGAGCTTCTTTATTATTTCCTCTCTTAAACCGTCGTACTCCGCGGCGGTGACCTGTCCCCCTTTCCACTTTCCCTCTCTCATCAAGTAGATTTTTCCGGGGACCAGGGCGAAGGCCTTTGATTCGGGGGAGATCGCTTCAAAGTCCAGATCGTGAGCCGGGGGACGGGAGAAGGCCAGATAGCCCCGGTCCTGGAGCCAGCGGTTTAACTGGACTTCTTTTTTAATCCGACAGAATCCGTGATCTGATAATATTACTAGCGTAATATTATCATTTAATTTTTCCTTAACCTCTCCGATCAATTCATCAATTTTCCGAAAAAAATTCATATAGTACGCATGATTAATACTTTCAGATTCGTTAGAATCTAAAAATCGGAACATGAAGTGGCCCATCCGGTCGGTGTCCATGAAATGGATGGTGAAGAGATCCCATTCCTGGGAATCCCATAGGTTGAATAAGGTCTTTACCCTTCCATCGAAGACCTTCATATTCTCTTCCTTAAAGAACTCCAGCGACTCCCGGGCTTTCATCGGGTTGATATCCACCATGTAGCCGGTCTTCCGGAGTTCCGGGAGGATTGATTCGGGATCGACCGCTTTCTCCAGGGCTGGACTTAAGAATCCACCTACGGTTATTCCGTTTATCGGACGGGGGGGATAGGTTCCGGGGACTCCGAGAGAGATTACCCTTTTTCCGTTTTCGGAGATGATCTCCTGAATGGTCTTCGACTTACAGTTGGTGGAGTTGGGGATATAGAGGTCCAGCTCCGGGGTGAGTTCCGCGAATCCATAGACCCCGAATTTCCCGGGGTTTTTCCCGGTCTGGTAGGAGGTCCAGGCGACATTGGAGACGGTGGGATAGATTGAATCCATCTGGGAGAAGGTGCCTTCTTCCAGCAGAGATTTAAAGTTAGGCATTATCCCCTCATCCATCAGACAATTGGCTAAGGTGTAGGGAAAACCGTCCAGACCGATTACTAATACTTGTTTTTTATCCACTGATTTCACGAATATACTCCTATTGTTCCCCCTACCTCCCCCCCCTTTTTTTGTCCACGGATTACGCAGATTACTCTGATTGTTTCGCCTTGGTTTGGCGGCTTTAATTAACTACGAATTACGCGAATTACGCGAATTTTGAAAAGTGGGGAAACGATCATAACTTAGTGTTTTCTTTGCCCGACAACTGAAAACTGTCAACCGGCCCCCCCCCGATTTATCGGGGTCAACTTTCTTCTCCCCCTACCTCCCCCCCTTTTTTTTGTCCACGGATTACGCAGATTACTCTGATTGTTTCGCCTTGGTTTGGAGGCTTTATTTAACTACGAATTACGCGAATTACGCGAATTTTGAAAAGTGGGGTAACTGGTTATTAACATAGTTGGGTTTTTCTCCGTCAACCGACAACCATCAACCGTCAACTTTCTGTTCCCGTCAACCGTCAACTTTCTTCTCCCCCTACCTCGGCCCCTTTTGACAACCGCTAATCTCGCGAATCTTCGCTAATTAAAAATAAAGAAAATAACTATGAATTTTACTCCGCGATGATTGCAAATCATTTTGCGGGGTTCGCGAATACCACGAATTTTAAAAATATCTGACTATAATACTACCCTAAGAAGCCGTAATCTTTTTTAATTTAATCAGGATTTCCGGCTCCTCTTTTAGTTCTACAAGAGGTTTAAGTTCCTTATATATTAAATTAATATTTAGCTTCCCCTTCTGACGATATAAGATCCCCTGGACATCAGACCAATCCCGGTCTCGATCAGCAAAAGCTTTGTAGATGATTAAATCTTCCGCGCTGCAGGTTGTTAATGTGACACCCGGTGCAAATGAATAATCGGTCGAGCGCTTGATCGCTCTCTCTTCAAATGGCATGGCGCCAAAGGCAATATCCAGGCCGACCTGATTAACATCTTCGAGCAATAGTACCCTTGTCTGAAGGGAAAATTCAAGAGCATCAGCACGACGGGGAGGGAATCGAGAAATCAAGAGACCGGCATACTCTTCTTCCAATCCAAATCCTGTAAGTAAAGTAACATCTACATCAACTGTAAATCTGGGCTCACCCCATCTCTGAATAGCTACTCCACCAATAAAACAGTATTACCATCCCTGTTGTCGAAAAAATTGCTGGAGGTTCTTTGCCGCTTGATATATTGGATTCAACCGTGCCATCGCATGAAATATTTTTGTTGTTCGACCAAACCCGAAGATATTCTTTTTGGGCCAATCAGTCTTTTATTCCCAGCCATATCCAGTAACCATTCGCTGATTTTACAGGCATGGGCATCAGTCATGGCTGATAACTCTGAAACCCGCTGCGCCTCTAATTTATCAGCCGCCACCTTCCATTGCTGGACCCATTTTTTATATTCACTTCTCATATTAAATTAGTCCCGCACATAAATAAAGTGTGGGACAACTTTTATGTGACATTATAATTGAAAAATATTAAGAGAAAAAGATTTTGAAGTAAAAAAATGTTAAAGAATTCTTAACAGCCACCCAATGGCTTGACTGGTAATATCTATTACCAGTTTGCGGCGTCACTGGTCATAAATATGACCAGTACAGTGCCTGGGGTCTAAAATTTAATCTCGATGATTCCATTTTGCGCCTCATTTTGGAAACACTGATTCCATAATGCGACTTTTTAGCGGTGAAGTCACCTTATTTTCAATTTAACTAACCCCGGGAAAACGATGGAACGTAGACGATTGTTTTATTGTTTCGCCTGGCATAGCAGCAATTAAACAGACGCGCCTCACATCAGCAGCATTTTAACAGACGATTGAATGTGAGAGGGATCATAATCAATGTTGTTTGAGGTGGTTGATATCTGAGTAATTACAATATTTGTTATTGTTTCTATTCGCATTGGTTTCATACAATCCGTTTAAATACCAATATTTAGATGTATGATATTTTTGAAAGTATTCTTTTCTCACATCCAATCACCAACCGCCGATGGCGGGGCAGGCATTCCCGTCAATACTGCCGGATCAAAGACAATCGTCTGGTCCCCCCCGATGTATTCTGCGGGGTCAAAAACCGCCCCCGCCAAAGCGATCTGTGTAGATCTGTGTTCCTATCTGTGTAAATCTGTGTTCTCAACAGTATGGGCGATGATGCCGCCGGCTACTACGTCATTCCCTCTTACCAGGACGAAGCGGCCCAATTCTTTGGTCTTGTAGAATGATTCCACCACCACCGGAGAGGTGGTTCGGATAATCACTTCCCCCGCCTCGGTATCGTTCAATACCTGAGCGTTTTCTTCAATTACTTCTAAAGTGGATGAATTGATTCGTTCCGTTATCTCCTCAACTTTACAGGTAACTTCTCCGGTAGCTATCCGGAGGAGGATATCCTCATCAATATCAAATGGAACCGGGGACATCCAGAAGAGACTGGCTTTAAACCGTTCGGTTACCGGAGGTTCTTCTCCGGGATAGACGATGACATCACCTCGTTTTGGATGTGATTCCACGCCGGAAAGAACAATGCCGGTTGATTCTCCTGCTTCGGAAGAGGGCTTTCCCTCTCCCTCATATTCCATTATCTTCTCAACCGAGGCCTTACTGCCGGCAGGGAGGATGATAACCTCTCTCCCCTGCTCCAATATCCCGGATTCAACTCTTCCCATCACAACCTGCTCACCCTTGATTTCATGGATAAGCTGGACCGGGTAACGCATCGGCTTGGCAAGAACCGAAGGCATATTTTCGAAAGATGCCAGGGCATCCAGGAAGGTTACTCCGTCGTACCAATCCATATTCTCCGAGCGATTGGAGACATTGTCCCCCTGTTTAGCCGAAATGGGAATTACGATTTTAGGTGTCAAATTAACTTTACTCAAAAATATTTCCAGGTCTTTTTTCAAACTAATAAATTTTTCTTCAGAAAAATTTATTATGTCCATCTTGTTTACCACCACAATCAGCTGCTCCAGACCGAGCATATTTATCATGAAGGCGTGACGCTGGGTCTGCTCCCGGACTCCTTCGGCGGCGTCAACAATCAGGACCGCGGCCTCGGCCTGGGAGGCTCCGGTGATCATATTTTTCAGGAACTCCTTATGGCCCGGGGCATCGATAATCACATATTCCCGGTCCGTGGTCCGAAAGAAGGTCTGGGCGGTATCGATGGTAATACTCCGGCTCCGCTCCTCCGCCAGGTGATCCATCACATAGGCAAACTCCACGTCCTTCCCCTGCTCTTCCGACGCGATCTTTATCTCCTCCAATTTATCCGGAGGGAGTGACTCCGTGTCGTACAGAAGCCGCCCGATTAAAGTAGATTTCCCGTGGTCCACATGACCCACCATAACAAACGCTAAATTATTCATATTATTCTCCACTAATTATTTCAATAGTTTACTCCCCCTACCTCCCCCCCTTTTTTGTCCACTAATTACACTAATTTCACTAATTGTTTCGCCTCGGCTAGGTCGCTTTTTTGTCCACGGATTTCACGGATTACTCTGATTGTTTCGCCTTGGATAGGCCGCCTTTTTTGTCCACGGATTTCACGGATTACTCTGATTGTTTCGCCTCGGCTAGGTCGCTTTTTTGTCCACGGATTTCACGGATTACTCTGATTGTTTCGCCTCGGATAAGTCGCTTTTTTGTCCACGGATTTCACGGATTACTCTGATTGTTTCGCCTCGGCTAGGTCGCTTTTTTGTCCACGGATTACACGGATTTTTACCCCGCGATGACCGCAGGTCATTTTGCGGGGACTCTGATTGTTTCGCCCTACCCCAGCCCCTTTCTATCCACTATTACAGGATAAATCTTTTATGGACTAATGACATTTCTCCAAAATTGATTAGCAATCCTACTCTTTTCTTTGTGGCTTTAAGGTAATTTAATACCTGCGCATGATGCTTGGTGATAAGCTTCTCTAGTGCCTTAATTTCTACAATGATTTTGTCGAAGACCAAGAAATCCGCTTCATATGGCTGTTTTAATATTTTGGTTTTATACGGTATTTTGAGTTTTTTGTGACTTTCAAAAGGAATCTTTCTTGCTGTAAGTTCAATTTCCATTGCCTCATGGTAAACCGCCTCAAGAAATCCCGGACCCAGAACTTTATGAACTTCCATTGCCGCACCTATAATCTGATATGTTTCACTCCTAAAAATCAATTCCTGCTCATTTTTCATATACATCCCCTAAAAATAATCCGTGCTAATCCGTGTGATCCGTGGACATATTCTTTACATGTACCCCAAGGCCCTAAGTTTTTGCATGGTGGTTACTGATTCTTTGTCTTGGGCGCGACCGGCGCGTTCGGAGGTGGTGGTGGTTTTTAGTTCCTCTATGATCTTGTCTATGGTGTCAGCTTCCGATTCTACCGGGGCGCAGCAGGGGACGCAGCCGATGCTGCGGAATCGTTTGCCGTCTTTGGCAAAGTAAAGATCGGTGATGGGGAGGTTCTCCCGTTTGACGTACTCCCAGATATTCAGTTCAGTCCAGTGCAGCAGCGGGTGGACCCGGATATGTTCCTCATCTTCGGCTTTGGATTTATACTGGTCCCAGAGCTCGGGGGGCTGGTTCTCGTAATCCCATTTGAACTGCTCGTTCCGGGGGGAGAAATAGCGCTCCTTCGCCCGGATTCCGTGTTCATCCCGGCGGATCCCGAGGAGAAGCGCTTTGAAACCGTACTCGGCGATACCCATCTTGAGCGCGTTGGTCTTGAGCTGGGTACAGCATTCCAGTTTTTCGCCGACATTCGGCCCCATACCATTGGTGATTGCCTCTTCGTTCCGGGTTACGATGAGCTTGACTCCCCATTTCTTCGCGTATTCATCCCGGAAGGCATACATCTCCGGAAACTTATAACTGGTATCGATATGCATCAAAGGAAACGGGATTTCTCCGTAAAACGCTTTCATACAGAGATGCACCAGGGTGGTTGAATCCTTCCCGATCGACCAGAGGCAGGCGATATCCTTGAATTGATAATATGCTTCCCGGATGATAAAGATACTTTTTGATTCTAATTCATTTAGATTGTCCATGTTTTCTCCTGTTTGACAGATGATGGTTTCTTTGTTTTTGCCTTGGCGGGGGGGGCTTTTTAACAGACGATTGAATGTGATTGGATGTGAGATAAAGATAATAATTAATGTTGGTGGGGATGGTATATATGTATTTGTTTACAATACGTTACTTTGCTTTCTTTCCACCTAAGGCGCATTAGCCTTAACTACACCACTCCATTATAATTAACCCTCTCATCTCCATCTTGAGTATTAGGTATAGTTAAATTTTTTTTTATCTTCACCTCCAATCACATTCAATCGTCTGTTAAAAAGGTCTCCCATACGAGGCACATCTGTTAAAATTGCGTCCAATGCGAGGTGAGCCTACATCTCCTACAAAGGTCCGACGATAGTCGGACCCGATCTAACATTATTTATCCAGCCAATGCTCTTACTTCCCTCTTCTTTGTTCCCGGATCGAAGATATTTAGACTCACCTGGTTTGGTTGAACCATCACCGGACCTTTTTTAATTATAAAATATACGATTTTGGGCATTTGAAATTCTATAATGCCCATTTTTCTTAATAAATGGGCATTATAATATATTTACTGCCCAAAAATTAAGTAAAAAACACAAATGATAGGGAAAAACAGGCGATCCTGGCAGGGGAGCTTTTTGACAGATTCAACTGCGAATTATATTTGTAGTGGTGGAAGGGGTTGAGGGTAGAAGAAATAATATTTACAGAGTAAAAGTTACTAATTATCACGCTTCGAAACATAAAATATTGTTATGCCCACCAGATCATTCCCGCAGCGTTCAATGCGCAACCTTTACCCGGGATTTGGCAAGCTCAATGAGGGAGCGGAGGGTTGCATTTACTGATGCATCATCAGTAAATGCTCTTGCGACATCGGGTTCCAGGCGGATAAGGTTGGTGCCGGCATGAAAGCGTTCAGCATACTTTCCCCGAACTCCTCCCCTGAGTTTAGAAAAATCGTATTCGGGCCGCAGATCGTCTGGCGGTTGTATGTTACTTTCCATCTTCATAATATCGTCGTTCACGAGGGGTTGTTTTCCTTGCGTTTTCTATTTCCATAGTCTTACCATACCAAATTTAATACATTAATCAAGCTGGTTTTACCGAATAACTTGCTTTAAAATCCCCAATTTATCCTGGCTTGGCGGGCTTTTTAACCCCGGTAAACCGAGGGCACACAGACGATTTGGTTTTTGTTTCGCTTTGGCCTCGGCCACAATTTTAACAGACGATTGTCTTTGACCCGGCAGTATTGACGGGGATGTGATTGTCGAAGATCCGGCAGTCTTTTTGACGGGGAGGTGAATAAAAGATATTTACCAAAATCATTGGATGTAGTTATCGTTTAGAAATTCACTAAACCATTTTTTGTTTTCATTTCACCTCAGGCGCATTAGCGTTAACTACACCAATCCATTATAATTTACTACAATATTTTTAGATTGAGGATTGAGGATTGCGGGTAGTAGATGTTTTTTTAATCACATTCAATCGTCTGTTAAATGGCTCTATCCGGATTTCTCAAAGAATTTAAGCTCGAAAAGTATCACATAGAATTTACTATATGACATTATAAGTTAAAGGCCATAAACTCCATCCTTATTCTTTGAATTTTCCCCAAAACAAAAAG
>CAKZYZ010000391.1 GCA_937885075.1 uncultured bacterium
GCCACTTATAAACGGTTCAAAAAAATGGTCAACAGATGGATTGAGCTTGCCATCCTGCACTCCAAGCTTACAATGGACATTGCTAAGAAGAAGGGGCAGAAGTAAACGAGAACTCATCACTCTCAAGAATCTCACAAAAATATAAAAAATTGATCTTGGAGAAGTAAACTACTACCGCCTAAAGGCGGTAGCTTTGAGTTATATTTGTCATTTAGTAAAAATAGACTATTTAAAAATAATAGGAGAGAGAAATGAGGGGGTGTATACAATGCGAGAATTTATTGGGCATATGTTAATAACTATTATGAGTGCTTCTTTGTTTTTGCTCGGCGTTTTGGGGTGCATCTCTAATGCAGAAGAAGGGAAGTTGGATCAGCGTTTTGTGGAAATTCGCAGTCAGAATATGGGCGTAGGAACCGATTGGGGAGAATTGGAGATAGAGTGTCTTAAGCTACTTAAGAAATTCGATTCCCCTGAAGATAAAGGGGAAATATATGCTACAGTTGCATTTATTTATTCAGATAAGGGTTATAACCCATTAGCTGGTGATATAACAGGACAGTTGTCAAAGACTATTGAATATTGCAAGAAGGCTTTGGAATATCCTCTTAATGTAGTTACTGCTTGCCAAATATATAGCTCCTGGGCTGATGCTTTGCAAATTAAATATCGAAATACTGATGGGGGAAAATTCGCTACTGCAAGGAGACAGATTATTATACCATGTTTAGAGGGTCTGAAACTAATTTTAGATAACAAAGTTCCAGAAAAAAGACAGCCCCCCCCCCCCCGCTGTTAGCAAATTCGATTATGATGGTTCTCCAAACGACCCAGAATATCAAGAATTCTTGAAGAGACATGAAGCTGAAATGGCTGCTCGGAGAAAAGTAATGCTACAAAACAAATTGGTACAGTACCGTAATACGTTTATTGAAAAATGCTACTATCTTTATTCACGGGAGCCATATGCTACAGATGAGTTAAAAAATCTTGCTGAGATAATTCTTAAGAATCATGATGATACTGTTAAAAAGCTCCTTGTTAATGTGGAAGAGGAAATTAAGCAAATAGAAAGTCTAAAGGAGAGAAAAGGAGAGAAATAAAGGAAACTTATAATGTGTTCAAAGAAGTGGAGTACCTTACCCCTCTTAGATTATAGGGTCGATAAATAAATTAGAAGACTCAGAGCAGTAAACTCTTTCTCAATAAACATGGAGGTGAGGGAAATAGTGAGAGATAAAGTGAAGGTAAAGAAAAAAACTACAGTAGTTCTTATTCTTTTAATGGCGTTTTTCCCTATCACTGTTTTTGCTACTATAGTCGAACCTGGCGATACTGGTAGCATAATATTTCCTGTAAAAAATGCTGTGGAAAGCGTCGGAAATATGGAAGGGGTAGAAATTGAAGTAAATGCTCCATCTATTTTCATTGTAAAAGGAACTTCTTTACTTGGACCGCAAACAATTTCTCCGAATAATTCATATTCATTTAAAGTCTATTATAAAATCTCATCGTCTGCCCCACCTGGGATATTTGAAGTTAAGCTAAAAATCAAACCGACTACTCCTAATTGTATCCCCAAACCTCCTGATACATCCTGGGAAGTAATAATTCCATTCGAAGTTGTTTCATTTAAGGTAACAGTCAATCCCCCGACGATGTCAATAGAACAAGGCGAAACCGGAACCCATACAATAACCATCGAAAATAAATATATCGAGCCGGAGAATTTCTCCATCAACATAGACCCGGATGGGACCCCGGACTGGATGGTGAGTCAAGCCAGCCAGAGCAACATTACTGTGGGAGCGGGAGGAGTTGGAGAAGTAACCTTTGAAGTTACTAATAATGGAGCCGCAGAAAATATTAGTATTTTGATAGAGGTTACCGCAACTACCTGGGGTATAACCAAGACCCCGGAAAATTTGGCAGCTTCGGCTAACGGACATATTCAGGACCATCCAGATGATACCAGTGATATCTCCGATCCTTCATATCCCACTGTCTGGAAATACGACTCCAAATCCAATATCGGTATATTATTCACCGGCTGGGGTGAAGGACTGGGGCACCTTTTGGGGAGATATGATGTCGCTACCTGTATCGTAAAGTCCGATCTGACTATTCTCAACGAGCCGGGAAGAAGTATGGATGATTTGAGGATATTGCTGATCGGTAGCGCAGGTCTCGTTGGTTTTGAATCTTCGGAAACATTCAAACAAAAGTTAGCGGATTATGTGAATAACGGCGGTACTCTTATCGTATTTACCCAGCAGCACGGCTACGAGTTCTCTGCTCTGCCGGTCCCGGAAGGGGACACTTTATCCGGCTTCGGCTGGAGCGAGGATCAGGCCTGCAGCAGAAAAGCAGTTTATATTGATACCGATCATGTCATGTTCAGCGGACAGACTTCAGCGATCCTTGACGTAAATGTTGATGGCTATTTCTCAAGATGGCCTGAGAATGCCACTGTTTTGCTTCGTAGAACTAAGAACTCCCTTCCGGCCATGCTCGAGTATGATTACGGACAAGGCAAGGTTGTTGTATCCACACTGTATTCCGACTGGACTTACGGACATCAGCAATTGACCCGGGCCGAGCATTCTTTAGTCCGAGACTTGATCTCCTGGGCCAAAGATCCGGATAAAGAGATCCCGGAATATGAACCAGGAGATTTAGTGGATGGCGAACTTCTGGCCATAAACAGCCAGATGAACACCCAAACCGCGGCTACGGTGAGAATAGACATCATTGAGCCGGATAGAGATATTTTAGATGTTCAGGAGATACCGCTATCATTAGCTCCGGGTGAATCGACAACAGTATTGTTCGACTATCAATCGCCGGTCACCGACTGCCCCCTGGGCATCTGGTGGGCGGATTATTCATTGCTGAATGATATCGGCGATGCAATTCAGCCCCGGATGGAGGGAGAAAGATTTGCGGTCCGGCAGGATATAGTTGTGGGAGGGTATAATCTGGGAGACTTTCAAATCTGGGCGACAACGCCGAGTGAGGAAGTGGCTCGGGGCTCGATGGTGACTTATACAATCTACATCATCAATAACACGGACCAGGATTTTGAAGATGGAAATATCGGCATTTTTGCTCATGAAGACGGTGGTGACTGGTGGCGCTACGAAGGTGTTATCCATGATATTGCTATCCCAGCCCACTCCCAGGCGAGCTATAGCTATTCTACGCAACTTAATTATTCTACCAGCATGTATTTTTACCTCTTTCCCCCGGGCGCCGATTACACCGACAATACCCATGGTTCAATATTGAGTTGTCAAAAGGGGATTTGGGTGTTTACGCCTACTGTCGGTATAGAGGTTCAGGCGGAGAGAGAACTTTACGAGCCAGGTGAAGAGGTTGCTATATCACTTGATCTACAGAATTTACAGAATGCCGACTATACCGGTGATGTCATGGTCCGGATAACCGATCCTGATAACCTCAAGGTTCTCGAAGAAACGTTGACGGTATTTTTGCCGGCTGAAGGTTCTTCCTCTGAATCTCTCGTTTATACTATTCCTATTATTCCCAAACGGGGAATATATTCGATCCATGCTGAAGCCTATTACGATGGAGAGACAATAGGATCGGGTTTCGGACATTTTGAAGTACCGGAAGTAGTACTCAAACTTACACCCTCTATCCCGGAACTATTCGAACCAAGCACTCCCATCTCCTTCCAGATTGATAACAGCGGATTGGCGGAAGCATCGGGGGGCACTCTGTTAATAACCTTGTCCCATCCCGACAGTGGCGTAATCTGGACAGATAATGTGGATTTCGGATTATTGCTCCCGGGGGAAAGTGTAGCCTTTGATTTTATCGTTTCAACCGGTGATCTGAAATTCGGTATTTATAAACTCACCTATACCCTGAGCTATGATGAAAAAACGATCGATGGGAAGGTGGATATTCCTTGTGGTTCCTCGATCAAGATCGATCTTGATAAGAATTCATATCGGGTAAGAGAGGATGTAAGTCTGACGGTCAAACTGACCAATACCGGGAAATTTGAGCAGGACTTAACGGTAATTACTGAAGTGCCGGATTGCACCTTTACCGATATTCGGAATGTTGTCCTCAATCCGGGTGAGAGCGAAATCATTCCCCATCTTGTAACTATCCCGGAAACGATTGATCCCGGCAAACATGAATTAGACGTAACCGTAAGTCTTTCGCCCGGAAACCAGATACAAAACAGTTCCAGTTTCATTGTGCCGCAGTCAAATATTGCGTTGACTTTGGATGACCTGGAGTACAGTGCGGGTGAGAATGTCAGTGTACAATTGGAAAATACCGGGGGAGTGGATACTATCTTCAATTATACTATAGAGCTGATAGACAGCTTCTCAGAACAGATCAATTCGGATTCCGGGGCCGATCCAATTTTAGCGGCAGGCATGGGGACTATTGATATAGCTGTTCCCGAGGAGGCTACCCCCGGAAAGTATTTATTGAAGATTACCGGTCATGATATCGAAGCGAATAAAGATATCTTATGGCAAAAATATTTAAATGTTGTTGGTGGATTAGAAGCAAGTTTGGATCTTTACACCGATAAAGAGGTATACCGAAATACCGAAGATATTATCGTTGCGGCGGATATCGTTAATCAAGATGTTGAGATCAATAATGCCGATCTGCAGATGCGGATAGTCCGGACCGGCTCCATGGTTTACGTTTGCGACACTGATAATAATCGAATCCAGGTATTCGATGCCGAGGGTAATTATAGATTAGAGTTCGGCGGTTCGGGCAGCGGGGACGGTCAGTTCAGTCAACCGTATGACCTCTGTGTGGATGATATCAATAACATTTATGTAACCGATCGCGGCAATAATCGGGTGGAGAAGTTCGATTCCCAGGGGAATTACATCACTCAATGGGGCGGCTCCGGAACCGATAGTACTAATTTCGATCAACCGATGGGGATAGCGACGGCCGGCGATTTTGTTTATGTCTGCGACTCGGGGAATTATGCGGTCAAAAAGTTTGATCCGATCGGGAATTTTGTGGATAGTTTTAACCTTGAATATACACCATACGAAATCGAGGTGGATCCATATGGTGAACTCATTGTTATAACACGAGTTAATTCCGATGTAGGAGCGAAGGGCGGAACCGGGATGTCTTACGGTGGTCTCACTATCGATAATCCGAAAAGCACGGCTAGTACAGTTAAAAGTATCGAAAACACTACAAGCAGTAATGGAGTTCTTGAAGAGGAACTTAAATCCGTTGTCGAGGACTATCGACAGAACCAGGATCGGGATCAATTCAGGGCCCGGGTAGAAGAATATAAGCAGAAGATTAAAGAGGAGGCCATGCAGAGAGTGGGGAGTACTATTAATCGTTCGACGCAAAGTGGGGGAGATGATTCGAATGGTGCAAGTATTTCAACTGAAAGAGCCAGTGTAAGAAGGCAGTCCGGCTCGACCATTAACGTTCCCGGAGATTATACCACGATCCAGGCGGCGATCGATGCAGCGGTGGTTGGAGATACTATTGTCGTAGAAGCGGGAACGTATTACGAAGCATTGGATATAAAATCGGGGATCACATTATTAGGTTCGGGAGCTGATTCGACTATCATCGATGCGGGAGGAAGCGCGGTCATTAATGAGGTCGAGCCGATCAGTGATTTTACGATCGATGGATTTGCCATTAGAAACATCGGGTGTATTTATTTCTATGAATATGCAGAGAGAATTACTATCAGTAACATCCGGTTTGAATATGGCGGCGTTGCGGAATCATATCCCACCGGAGTTCATTTCTTGCGCGAGGCCGAAGAGATAGAGATCAGTAATAATAGGATCCTCTCCGGCAATCCCGCCGCCGGTGTTGATGGGATCCATTTCTGGGCTCCTGCTAACCACATTACCATTTCCAGCAACATATTATCCAATCTGCCGGGGGGTATCGGCGGAATACATTTATGGGAAGAGGTGAATGATGTTGAAGTTACCGATAATGAACTATCGGTAATGGACGGATATGACAACGGAATATTCTTCTGGGATCTATCGAATACGGTCAAAGTATCGGGCAATAACATTTCGCATATGAGCAGTTATTATAGTGGAATATATTTCTGGGAAGCTGTTGATACGGCGGAGATATCCTTTAATGAACTCAGAGATTTCGAGCCCGGATACTCTAATGACAGTAATGGCATCTACTTCTGGGATGCACAACATAACCTGGATATATTCCACAACTTAGTCGCTAAAGTAAGCCATGACCCGGGAGCCTGGAATATCGGGATTATGTTCAGTGGCTATTTTTATCAGGATGGGATTCGGATCGGGAGCGAGAACGTGGCTGTCTATAACAATACCATCGCCGACAACCAGGGCTCCGGCATAATGGCCCTCTATGTCCAATACCCATGCTTAAACGTTACTATCGCTAATAATATCATCGCAAATAATTCCGGTACCGGATGGGCATCCGGGGGGCTAGGATACTTCGGTTTTAATTACGGCCCCCCGGAATATGAGCCGGTACTTTCTCATAATAATGCCTGGAATAACACGGTTGATAATTATTTTGGTATTGAACCGGGTGAGGAAGATATAAGCGTCGATCCCTTATTCAACGGCGCCGGTGATTATCGTCTGGCCTATGGTTCTCCTTGTATAGGCACTGGTGATCCGGTTTTTGGCGTTAATATCGGGGCCTTTGGAGAGGGGTTTGCCTCTCTTCTCAGCAAGATGGACAGCGATGGAAATGTTGCTGACGAATATAGCGATAAAGAACTGATTACCGATGCAACCGGCGATGAGGATTTTATATATGCAACCGGCTACTCGGACGACAGCGCCGGAAGCTTCATTAAAAGATTCGATATTACCGATCTCTCGGAACCGGTAGATATCTGGAAACGGCAGGGGTCGGGAGATGGAGAGTTTGATGAACCACGGGGTATCTGCGTTGATGAAAGAAATATATACCTATCCGACTCCGGCAATAATCGAGTCCAGGTACTTGATAAATCTACCGGAACGTATATTTCACAATTTGGCTCCGCCGGGTCCGCGGGAGGCTTGTTCGAACTTCCGATAGGCATAGAGACGGGAAGCGGAGAGGATATCTACTGGGAAGGGAACGCTTCGATCGCGTTACCCCCTCATGATTCCTATAGCCTGCAGACGGACATAGGGACAATCGATCAGACCGGCAAGTTCTTTTTAACGGGAATACTGACTTCGGCAATGGGACAAATTATCGCAAAAGATACCCTTCCCTTCTTTATTACCGATTCAGATACCTCCCTGACAGTGAATACCGATAAACTGATATACCAGCCGAATGAGACGATACTTATTACAGGAGAAGTGCGGAATAATTCCGGGATAGCGGCTGATAATCTAAACCTGGTTTTGACGGCCGGAATTAACGAAATCCTGAATGAAGTATTTAGTTTAGACACTGGAGATATTTATCCATACACCGTGACCACCAGCGCCATTGAATCTTTTACTCTGGCCGCTGCCGTAGATGATGTAACTATCAGCGATTATATTGTTATCAGCGAACCGCAATTGGAAGTAACGGCAACTGCTCCTGATGTTGTGGGCAGGGAATCTTTCATTATAGATGTTCTCCTTGAGAATACCGGGAAAGTATTATTGGACCTCACTCTTGATATTGGGGGAAGAGTAAAACAATTGGATATTCCCGCGGGTGAGTCCGGATTTGCTCAGGAAACGTTCACCATTATCGAAGACACGGCTATAGAAATTATCATATCGGGCGACGTGAACCGAACGATATCGAAGACCATCGTCTTTGGTGAGAATATAAAAATAACTCTCTCACCGGAACCGGTCTACCCGGTGGGGAGAGTAAACATCCCCTATACCGTAGAAAATACCGGCCAACTGGATAGTGAAGTAGAAGTGGACTTTACCTTGATTCCACAGACGGGCAGCCCCCGGCAACTGACGTTCCATATCCCTGAAGGCGAAAGCGTCTCGCGGGAGCTTTTCTATGAACTCGCCGGGGGCGAGTATATTCTCACCTATGGCTCTTTCTTTGATGAAGGGAGTGCGGCCTTCCGAGTTGCCGATCCCAACCAGGTAGAGATAGTCGCTATTAAACTCCTTGCTTTAGACGATGGCCAGATCCCGTTTGAAGTGGAAGTGCATAATATCGGAAGCAATAGTTTTCGAGGCAATCTGAGTTTGAACACCGGTTTTTATAAGGACGAACAGACATTAGATCTGGAGAAAAATGAGACGAAAAAAGTTGTTTTCTCTGTTCCTCCCGTCGCAGCAGCGGGTGAGTACCTTGCCGTGGCCGAGGTCTTCCAGGATGGAAGTCTTCTGGTGGAGAAATCACAGCCGTTCACGCTTGCTCCGGAGTTTGCCTTCCCCAATCTCCCTTCCGGACTGAACGTTACGGTCGGAGAGGAATTAACTATTCCCCTGACAGTGAAGAATATAGGGAATGCCGACGGGACCGGGGAGATCAGTATGACAGCCCTGGATATCTTCAATGAGACAAAATCTTTATGGTTCGAGGTTGGAGAAGAGCACGAAGTCAGTTTTACGACTCTCATCCCGGAGGATTTTCCGGATGGAGATTATGTTGCCCAGGTTAAAGCGGGCGAAACAGAGGCCCAAATCCCGTTTAAAGTAACCGGCTATCTGGTCGACGTGAATGCTTCCCTTGATAAACCATTCTATGTAACCGGCGAGACGGCCACCTTGACCCTTGAGGTGATGAATCGGAGCGAACTATTCTCAATCCTTTATGCCGCAGTCATATTCAACGAATATGAGGAGGTGCAGCCCTTTTATCTGGAGAGTGAACCGAAGGACATAGATATCGTCTCAAGCCCGGGAGACGTAATACTGGCATCCGAGACTAATATCGGAACCAGCCGGTACGACCTTGAAGATGGGCAAATACCCCCAACCTTCACTACCGGAGGAGACCAGCCATGGTTAATAACAACAAGACAGCCACAGAACGATATTTACTCTCTTGATAGTAATGACAACGTAGGCGATAACCAAACCAGCTGGCTCGAGGCGGATCTCGATTGTACCGATAGCGGTGCGATCTCATTCTCTTGGATGGTAAAATCAGAATTCGATTACGATTTTGCACACTTTTATATTGATAATCTTGAAGAGTACTTTGCATCCGGTGACGGGTCTTGGCAATCTTTCAGCCGCCAGATGTCCGAGGGGCCTCATACCCTCAAGTGGACGTATGTGAAAGATTCATCCGTATCTGAAAATGAGGACGCTCACTTCCTGGATGACCTGACTTTTGAAGGGATTAGAACGAGCACATTCTTGAGCTCAGGCACCTTCGCCTCTTCTATTTATGATGCCGGAACAATAGTTGACTGGGAACTGATTTCCTGGTCGGAGACGCTGCCAGCCGGTACGGACATCTCCCTGGAAACAAGATCCGGTGATACACCTACCCCCGATAAGACCTGGTCCGAATGGTCTCCCGTGTATACTGATTCTACCGGAGAAGCTATAGTCTCCCCATCATCCAGGTATATTCAATATCGGGCTTCTCTCTCGACTATTGATCCTTTTGTTACCCCTACCCTCCATGAGGTCAAGATAGATTCCGTCTCGGATTCCTGGTCACAGAGCACTCAGGAAGACTTTACGACTGGTGTACAAATTCTGGAATTTTCTGTTCCGGTGACTTTCACGGGATCGAACAAGATTTTTTACGGTATCTATCTGGGGAGCGGCAGATCGCTCTACCTCAATTCGATCTATATCCATGAAAAACAGGATATCATTAATCTCTGGACCGATAAGCAGGTCTACCGGGCAGGGGAGACGGTTACCGTAACTGTCGAGACGACGGAAAGCGGTCTCCTCGAAATTTCCGCGCCGGGTTATTCCGATCAACGCACACTTGATATCGGAGAGACCACCTTCCAGTTTACCTTGCCGGAAGAAATGGTCTCCGGATCTTTCACCATAGACTATATTTTCGAAGGAGAGAGCTATTCCTATCCCTTTAACGTTATGGGATACTTCGCCAGGATACTGGAATGTTCGCTGGATAAGAGTGAATATTGTCATGATGACCTGATGGAGATCGCCTACCGGATAGATGCCGGCTGTGATATGGACTGTCTCTTGCGGGGATGGATAAAAGATGCCGCGGGAAGTTACACGGATTGCTTTGAGTTAAGTCTGAGTCTTATTGAGGGCGAAAATCTCGTTATGGTCACCGGTAGTATGCTTGCCGCTCATAGCGGCATGGCCCAGGTTGTCTACGGGCTTTATAAGCCCATTGAGGATGACGAATATGGATTGCTTCTCACGGCCGGGACGGAGAGTTTTGATGCGTTGATCGATACGATACCACCCGTCACAACCATCTCGTATGATTATAATGATGGTACAACCGTTATCCCCGAGTCTCAGTTTACTCTCACGGCCACCGATTATGGCGACTGCTCTTCCGGGATAGTTCAAATAGAATACAAGATAGATGAAGAGACGGATTGGACTGAGTATAATGAACCGTTTACTCTCCAAACGTATGCTTTTGGGGAACATGCTATCTACTATCGAGGCATAGATATGGTGGGAAATGTTGAAGAGACTCGGAGTGAACCGGTTACCATCTCACCGGCTTTAGAAGTAATAAAAACTATTAGCCTCAGGCCCCGGGTACTTGCCTGGTTAAACTACAAAGAGAAACACGGAAACCTCATCGGTGAGCTTCCTCAAGTTCCCATAAACGCTGTCCTAATAGAACAGGCTTTGGAAGAAGCAGGTGTACTCTCTTCCCATACGGTACTATCGGAGGATGATTTCGCGACTGAGATGAGGTCTAATCTGTATAACGTGTATCTCATCTTTGGGAGGACAAAGCACCTGAAGAAGAAACCTTACGGCAAGGAACTAATCGAGCGAGTAAACATCGGCCAGGGGCTGATCACATCCCTCTGGAAGCATATCGAGGATAGTCCCGGAAGTCATAATTGCCACGGAATAGAGGTATTGGGTATCAAGACAAAGGGACATCTCTCAGAGAAGGATTGCCTGGTCCATCTCATCGACAGCCCCATCTCGGGTCCGGGCACGTACCAGACGATAGGAAAGACAGTAAGAGTCGAGATTCCGGAGGAAAGCGCCGCGGAGATGGCCGGGTATGTTGAGGAATCAAACCCTCCGGGGGGAATTATTTACCTCACATTAGAGTACACCGATACCAGGACCGTTGAGATCGAGGCCTACGACAAGAGAACTCTTATCGGTACATACTCCGGTACCGGTCCATTCATATTTACCATCGATGGCTCAACCCTCGATGAGGAAAAGCTGGGGAGAAAAACCATTGTTGAAATTTATGAGAATGATGAACTTATTGAGAGAGAAAGACTTCACACATCATGCTCACAAACACTAATCCCCGGGATGACCTTTGGTAATCTTTCGATCATTGAGGTGGGGAAAGCGATCTTCACTTCTCATGCTATAGTGCTGAACCAGTATGGCCTGGGCAAGACAGTCTTCTACGCTTTTGATCTAGGACAATCAGTTACTGATGACAGTTATAACCAGTTTGTCGGTCTTTTGAGAAATAGCCTGGATTATGTCAAACCTTCCGATGATTCCATTATCTCAGGAGATGTAGCGGCTATTGATATTGCGGTCAAATCCCCGGTTGTTCCCTCGAATCTTTCCATCAACGTTACGGAGATTATCCCCGATGCTATAGCGGTTCTCAATACCTTTGAAGGCCAGCAATCCGGACAAGTTATTAACTGGAATTTTGATCTCATCCGGAACCAATCCAAAGTACTGTCATATGTAGTGAAGTTGCCCCAGGTAGCGGCTACGTATTCCCTTATCTCGGATATTTCCTACCAGGTCAGGGATATTTACCGGGTATTCGATTCCGTGAATCTACACTTGATAATTGAGTATGATCGGGACGAGCTGATATCAGCTATTATCCAGAAATTAGAGTTGCTCGAAGTTACCAATCACCATGATAAAATAAAGCGGCGAAAAGTGATCAGGAAACTGGAGGAACTCAGTGAAAATCCTCTGGCAGATGAGAAAGATATTGAGAAAGCGATCAATGAGATCTTAAAAGCCATCAATGAGCTGTACAAGATCCAGAGTGTTGATATCAGTCAGATCAGGTTAGACTTAGATAAGCTTCTGGTGATCTATGAGATGAAGTATATCACCTGCGTCTCTGGCGGGTGATGTCCAGAATCTTTCGTACTTTTTTCGTGGGTAGCTCCTGATGCGGATTGCGCGTACTTTTGTTCGTGTCTCTTTTTCAGAGGACCAGATCCGCTTCAGGGTCATGGGCTTGGTGTTCAGCGACCGGGATGTCAGTGCCGGTTTAAAAATGTACCACTGACCGGTTAAAAGTGTACCAAGATTGATAACCGGGGGAAAAATCCCAAAAGGATGATAGTCAATAGCCCGAGGCGTAAGCCTTGGGAAAAAGGATCACCTACTTATTCCCAGGTGGAGGCTCGCGTGAGCCTGGGGACCCAGATCGATCAATAAGACTTTTTTCTTCCGTTGGGCCAGGGCAGCTCCCAGATTAACTGTTGTGGTGGTCTTGCCCGATCCGCCTTTCTGGTTTGCTAAAGCTATTATTCTGGTTTTTATAAACTTGGTTTACTTAGTTTACTTGTGAGTGACGAGTTCCATCTCATCATATCCTCTTTGTTCTAAGAGTTAATACTATGCGGTGGAGCTTTCTATTGCAAGTCCAATTACAGTCGAATTACAAGCGAGCCTTTATCTTAAGTCATT
>CAKZYZ010000392.1 GCA_937885075.1 uncultured bacterium
TCGGGACAATAAATGAGATAATACTGGAGTACTGGAGTAATGGAGTGATGGGGGCGCCTTCCCAACACTCCAATACTCCAATATTCCAGAACAGTTGCCCGGAGCAAAGCGACGGGCTATGTTCTATGATAATCTGGCTACAATTTATTGTCAGCGGCGCGCTGGTCATTGCCGGGGGATTCCTACTGGCCAAAAACGGGAAGGAACTGGGAGAACGCTATGGACTGAGTGATCTCTGGGTCGGCTTTATCTTTCTGGCCGCTATAACTTCCATCCCGGAGCTTGCCACCGCGATCGGCGCGGTCTGGATCGCCGACTCCCCCTCTCTCGCCCTGAGCGACGTTCTGGGGAGCAACGCCTTCAACATCTTTATCCTCGTCACCATAACCATCGGCCTCTCCCGACCAGCCATTACCTCCGTTCTCTCTCTATCCAAATTTCGGGTCATGATCTTAATGATCCTCTCGATGACCGGCCTGGTCATGATATTCGCGGCTCTTAATCAGGACGGAAAGCTCCTCAGTCCGGGAAATATCAGTCTGGCTTCCTGGGCTATCATCTTTATATATCTGGCCGGATCCTGGAAACTCTTCCGCGATGAACATCCTTCCGGGAGAGAGAGAGATGAAACTGTTGAGAACAGCTCAGGACGTGCAGCCGGGTCCAATCTCTATCCCCGGCTTATCTTCTCAATCATACTGGTAATAGCCGGGGGATTCTGGCTGGCCCGGACCGGGAGGGAGATCGCGGAGATCACCCACTGGGGAGAGAGCTTTGTCGGAGCCCTCTTTCTGGCCCTGGTCACCTCTCTCCCTGAGATGTCAGTCTGCCTGGCATTAATCAGGATGAACTCATACGACATGGCTCTGGGAAATATCCTGGGGAGCAATATATTCAATCTGGGGATTATCTTCTGGGCCGACCTGGTCTATCGGAGAGGGAGCATCCTCAGCGGTGTCACCCCTCCCTTCTATATCATCGGAGGGTCAGGGATTATTCTGGTCCTTATCCTGGCAGGAGCCCTGATGATTCCATCTGAGCGAAAATCAAAAACCCGGGTTATCACCTGGGATGGCATAACAATAATAGCGCTCTATCTGGCCGGAATGTACTGGCTCTTCCGGCTCTCCTATATTTTAGCGCCTGCGGCACTAAAATAGTTTTGAAAAATGAATACGATTTTTTCTTATAGCAATACTGAAGTAGCTGCTGATAATTAGTGTCTCAAGGGATTTTATTTTTATACAAAATTCCGGTTGAGATTGTTAGACTGTTTTTCTGCATTGCATTAATATATATGTTTCTCTCTCTAAACTAAATTAGAGAGCAGAGTGAGCTGATATATTCTAAAAAAAAGGGGGGGTAGAAGATCATGGATTACTACTACTGTTTTGCCTGTAAGACTTATTTTCAAAGTGATAAAAATATCTGCGAGGAGTGCGGGCGCGGAACAGCCACCGCCCGGAGAAAGCTCTATAAATCCACTCCTTCCGTGGATACCTATCGCATCTACGTTGATGGCGTTCTGGTAGGAAATCAGCGAGTCGAGAAGACGGCGGGTTAGAGTAGAGACCAATTGAACCTGGTAAGCTTTTTAAATAAATCCTAAATTCGCGCCTTCCGCAAAGAGATTTTGATCTTTACGGATAGGATTTAGTAGACATTTCATTCGCGATCGAGCATAACTTGTCCATCAAAGCGATTTGGTTATATTCGAATAAGATGGTTCAGGATATATTACCTATAATGTACTGTCTTCCAGGTAAGTTTCTATAAATGACTTAGCCTTCTCTCTTCCCCAATCATCAGGGAGGAATTCCGAAGGCAAGTGGGGGTCTCGGGAGAGTATGGATTGATAATCCCATAGTAAATGCTCCTTGATGACTCGCCTGGCAACGCCTTTCTGTCTCGGCGATTTTTTCATCAGTTCGTACAATGCCTTCTGCTTCTTTTTATATCGTTCGATCAATTCCAGGTATTGGTTATTTATACCCCTGAGATCCCAGAACTTTTAAAGCCAGGGTGATGGCTGGCCTACCATAGATACGCGGCGGTGACGGTGAGCTGGCGGCCCGGGCCGGGGACTCCGGGGATCGCCTGGAAGTTGACCTTGAATGGATTGTCCATGGTAACCGCCAATGACAATCCCGGAAGGAACCGGGGTAAACAGGCCAGCTCAAAATAAGTAAGACAGACCTCATCCCTCCCGGACCTCAACTCATTCTCTTCCTGGATCCGGTATTCATTGCCGGACCGTAATTCAAATATTTCGAGGAAGTTCCAGATCAAAGTCGCCGTCAGACGGTGGCGGGGGAAGTTGAGAGCGTAAAAGCTGGCGTCAACCGTGGCGTCCTGATAATCGTAAGATTTCCCCAGGAAGGCATAACCGATGCCGAGATAGAGATTCTTCCATTTTTTGTTAACCGCGACCTCCGCGCCCCAGCATTTAATATCAACCGCGGCCGCGGTACGGGCGGTGGGCGATTCCTCCTCATAAGTCCAGTCAACCAGATCGTCATCTAAACGGCAGAATAGAGACCCCTGGAGATTCCAGGTCTCCCGGATCAGGTGGATCCCAGTCTCCAGATTTCTACTCCTCTCCCTCCCCAGGTCGGGGTTGCCGCCGAAAAGACCTTCGGAGGGAGAACCCAGTGCCGTATAGCTTGGAAGCTGACTGGACTCTCCATAGCCGCAGTAGTAGCGGTCTTCCTCCCCCTCCCCCCACTGCCGGACCAGGGTCAGGCGAGCTATCGGAGAAAGTCGGGAAGGCGAACGATTGGAGTCATCTAATACCGCGCCGCAGTCTATAGAGAGATTCAATCCGGAGTCAATCTCCATAACCTTACCCGGCAGGAGAGCCAGTTTGCCGATTGTCCGGGAATAATAAGGACTGTACGTAAGCGCGGTTGAGGTGAGATTATCTACCGAGATCTGTCCCGACCAGTTAAGATCAATGAAGCCGAACCCATGGCGGCCGCTGATACCTCCCGACCAGACCCGGGTCCGGTGAAGGGCCTGATAAATCTCGGGATCAGAGCGCTGGAGGATATAATGGTCACTGTTCTTGCGATAGTATCCGGAGATCTCCAGGTGGCTCTCCCGGGAATATTCCACCCGATGATTGAGGATAATCAAAGTGGTATGAAGGCTCTCAGTCTCATCGGTATCAAAGAAATCCTCCGGAGTGTACATGTTGGGCCAACCGAAAAACTTGGACTGATAACCGCAGAAGATGTCGCTCTGGTATCCGGCGCCCCGAAACTGGATCCTCCCGGCGATCCGTTCAAAGTCATAGTCGCCGAACGGTCGGGTGCCGTCTGACCTTGATCGGGCCAGATCGATATCAAATCCGAATTGATCCGAGATTCCGGCCGGCACCTCCGGGTTTGAGATGAGATAAGCAGCGCTCACGTTCTGGAGATTGAGCCGATGATCACCCAGACCGGCTCGAACCTCCGCCCCGGTCTCAATCGGCGCCCAGCCATATTCCACCGTACCGGCCATGCTGTTGAATCCGGAGAGATCATTATCAACCCCGGTCAGCACCCGATAAGGAGTGAGCATACCGGGGGGAATCGGAACTTCCGCGGTATAGTGCGCGGTCTGGGGGTCGAGCAGGGTTACCGCTCCTATCTCCAATCCGGTTTCGGAGAAGATCCCTCCCCGGATGGAGATATCGGCCTGGGCTTCGGCCAGATTCCGGCTCTGAAGATCAACACCCGGCTGGAATCGGAGTAGGGAGACCGGCGCGGCATACGTCCCTGCCGGAGTAGGGTCGATGGGCCTCTCCTCCCGAATTACCACCGCCGGAAGTTCCCAGCGATCATCCGCCTCCCCCGCCAAAGCGAATCCAGCCCCGAGCACAAGAATCCCCGAGATGACAATCAGCATCCCAAATATTTCTATTTTCATCATTCTTTATAAAACTTGGCCCTGCCTGAAAGAAAGTAATCAGTAAACAGTGATCCGTGATCAGTTTCCCGGTTGCCTGGCGAAGACTTTCTGATTGTACTTCTGATTACTGATCACTGTTTACGGATTACTTTCCTTTCTAATATTGCCTGATAACCATTGAAGTCCCGGTCGGAGAAGAGGACGAAACGGAGCAGCTCAATCTCCGGGTGATCGCGGAGATACTTCTTCACCGTGGAGATGGCAATATCGGCAGCCTCCGCGATCGGGTAGCGATAGGCGCCGGTGCTGATCGAGGGGAATGCTATGGCAGTAAGCCCATACTCCGAGGCTAATATCAGGCTCTCCCGGTAGGCGGAAGCAAGAAGCCCGGACTCCCCCCGCTCTCCACCCCGATAGATCGGCCCCACCGTATGGATTACATAGCCGGCCTTCAAATCTCCAGCCCCGGTGATAACCGCGCTGCCGGTGGGGCAGCCGCCGGGATACTTTCTCCGGGTCTCAGCCATGATCGCGGGGCCGCCGGCACGATGTATCGCTCCATCCACTCCTCCGCCCCCGGCCAGGCGGGAATTGGCGGCATTGACTATGGCGTCGGTCTCCTGAACCGTGATATCTCCCCGGACCAGTTCGATGGTTGAACCATTTACTCTAAATTTCATCTCTTGCCTCCTTTAAATACTAATCTGGATCAAAAATATTCGGCAACACCGTGGGTATACTATCACCTATCCTCTACCCTGTAGCCGCGGTCGTTGACCGCGGCTACAACACCCCGGGAAGAGTGAGGAGCCTACGGATTACCAAATGTTTACCTGTATTGTTCTGTGTTGTTGGAATTTTAAGGACATATTTATAAACATTCAGGATATAATACCTCACTCAAGTAAAGAAGGAAAAATCAACTCTCCGGCATAGCCGGAGCTACACTTATTTCTTCCGGAGGAAAAAATAATGAAGACCCTGATTATCGGGATAGCTGTTGGGCTCATCGTGGGGATTGGCGGCACTCTATTAATTTATCAACCAGGTGAGGGACCGGTCCGGGGGCTAGAGACGGCCGCTGTGACAGAGCCGGCACGCGGCAGATCAGATTCCATTCGGGGAGATGATCAACTTCTCACCCGGGCTACTGATACGACCGCCATAATGACTTCGCCGGAGAAAGCGGGGACTCTAACGGATAGATCGGGAATCCCGAGAGAAGGCAGTGAGACAGGGACGACGATAACTCTGGAAGAAACGTCGGAAGCGGCCATCATCATTGACGATCAAATTGCCGAACTACTCGCCCGCTGGCCGGAGATCTACCTCTCCGGCGACAGTTCCCGCATCAACGCGCTCCTTGATGAACTGAAAGAAGCGGGAAAAAACAATACCGAACGGATGATCGCGATCTTCCGTGAGAGCGGATCTCTGACCAACCGCCTGACCGCGGCCCGGACTCTGGGGGCGATCAACCGGGACCAGATGGACCCGGAGTTAGGGGAGATAATCAAGAGAGAGGTTTTTCCCTTCCTGGAGAAGACCTACCGGGAAGAAGCCTCTATCGACCTCCGGGAGAGCTGCCTTTACGCCATGGGAGAAGTCAGAACATCGAAATCAATGAGATTCCTGGAGGAGATGACCGAGAATGAGAACCGCAAAATCGCCCGGGCGGCGATATACTCCCTGGGGATAGATGGGGGGGAGGATGCGGTCGAGAAGCTGACCGCTTACTGGTCAGATCCCGGAGGGGGACGGCTCCGCTGGACGGCGGCGGCGGGACTGGGGGAGAACGGCAACAGCCGGACCATGGATCAGCTCCGGGATATCTACTACGACAGCGACAATGATGAAGAGAGGATAATGGCCGCTTATACCCTGGGACGGATGAACAGCAAGCTGAAAGATGAGAACTGCGATAACCTGCTCGGATCGGATGTTCTCTCCTTTCTTAACGATATCATGTCCGGGGATGGGGATCCGCGGACCCGGAGGAGGGCTGCCTGGGCTCTGGGGGAGAGCGGGCTGGTGGAATCTGAGCAGGCTATCTTCCGGATTCTGGAGAGTGATGAGCCCGCGGATATGGATATGAAAAGCACCGCGGTCAGAGTATTAGGCGGTTCGGGAGGCAGCGAAGCGGCCGGGGATTGCCTTAACTTTTTCCGTTACGGAGAGGAAGAGATTGATCGGGTTCGGGCGGTTCAGGTCCTGGGTCAGATGAATAACCGGAATCTGGAGAGTGTCACCGATTCCATGATACGGGATGAGGCGATCCCATTCTTATTATCCAGCTGGGATGAAAATCCGTCCCGATCAATTAAGAAGGAGATCATCACCGGATTGGGTATAACCGGGGGGGAAGAAGAGATTGACTTCCTGGAGAGCATCTCATCCTCCAACCGAAACTTATCCCGCGATATCCGCCGGGCGAAACGCCGGATCGAACACCGCATGGAGACCGGCGAGGACTGGACGGTCAGCTACCGCCGGCGGCGATAAATCATTACCGCGGAAGAGAACTTAGCCCTCACTCCGTTCGGGCAACTTTACCTCTAAGGAAAGCATGAAATCAGGAGAATTTTAAGTAATCCCCCTCCTGCCTTCCTGCTTTCCTTAGAGGTTATTTAAATTCAGAAACAGGAATTTATTCACCAAACTCGGTACGGATTAATTCAAAGGGAGAGATAGAGTCACCATGTTCGGCCCGGGCTGTCTCCAGACGATTCTTCTGATCCTCAAAGATGCTATAGAATATCTCGGGGGGGCGATCTTTCTCGGAGTTGTATATTTTCAGCATCCGCTCCAGCTTGTCCAGGCTCTCCGGTACTCGAACCGAGAACTGCCGGATATAATCTTCCTCGGAATAATCCTTATCCAGCACTTCCTGAAAGAGCCGTTTCAGATCCGGATAGCGGGGAATATATCCGGTCGGAGTCTCAATCATCTCTACATCGTTATTGACCGCCAGTTCCATCCACTTCAGCCAGACCCGCTTATCCTCATGGCCGTTGAGATATTCGCCATCCTCCCCTTTCAAAAAGTAATTAACCGAAAAGATGGCCGGAGGATTATCCAGACTCTCTCCAAAGGTAATGTATTTCCGGATATAATCAGCCGGCGAGACAGCCAGGAAATCGAGATTGGACATTATATTAAAAACTCGCACCCCTTCAGCTCCCAGGGTAGCGGCGGTTGTCTCAGACTCGATAATCGCGCCCTTGGTAATCACTCCATGATTCCAATCGAATGATCTCTCAACCGGAACCCAGGTGTCGGAATCCCGACCACCGTAAAGGATGCCTTCCACTTTCACTCCCAGGGGATCGTCACCAAGATGATCTCGGTTACGGAGCCGGGAGAGGCTGACAGTATAGCGGGCATTTTTATGGGCATGCGGAAGCGGCTTGCCATCACTGTCAATGCTGCCTTTCCGCCAGTCACCGGAGAAATTTATGCCCTCCTCCGGTGGTTCACGCCCATCACCCAGCCAGTAGGTAGTACCGGCATCGGTGAGAAGGATATTACTGAAGATAACTTCACCGGGATTGGTGAGTACATCCCAGATAATCGGATCATCGTCGGGATTGACATCCCGGATAATCCCGAATATTCCCGCTTCGACGTTGGCGCCGAAACAACTCCCTTCTCTCTTGCGGAGATAAGCGATATCGTCTCCCACAATCGTCTCCCCGGCACACATCGCGGTCGAGGTCTTCCCGCAGGCACTGGGGAAGGCGCCGGAAAAATAGGTTACCCGGCCATCAGGGCCATGGACACCCATCAGCAGCATATGCTCCGCCAGCCAGTCTTCCCGAAAAGCTTTCCGGATCGCCAGACGAAGCGCCAGCTTCTTCAGGCCAACCGTATTTCCGGCATATTGAGAGTTAGAAGTGAATACTATATCATCGTCCAGGTCAATATAGACCCTCCGATCAGATACAGTCTTGCTGACATTCCCTTCCAGTTCACCGGCGCTATGAACGAACCGGAAGAAATTCTCAGAATTACCGATGCTCTGAAAATACTCATACCCTCGACGATAGAGGATAGTCTCGGAATGAGATACATAACTGGAGTCGGTAATCTGAACACAGGGGATGGAAAACTCGGAGAAGGTCGGCCCCAGGCAGAAGAAGAGTATGAATACTTCTTTCCCCCGCATGCTGTCTTTCAGAAATCCCTTAACTTCCTTCAGTCCGATCTCTCTCTCGATCGAATTGATCCGGGACCCCATATCAACTCCGGCGGGAAGAAGGTACTTGGTCTGAGCCTTATCCCTGGCCTGGTCCTTAGGTCCATCGAAATGGATGGTATGTCCATCGATGGCCAACTTCTTCTCTTCCCCGAGCCTTACAGCCATTTCCCGGATATAAGATGTACTTTCTTCGGAATCATCGGCAACATAGATTGAAGCCGGATTACAGAGTTCAATATATTCGGCAATAAACCTATGCATCTTCGGGTTATCCAGCGCCATCAATCTCTCATAACTGCCTGGAGTACATCTGTTTTTCAAAATCGCATAATCTTCAGTCATATGAATTAGCTCCCTTCGGTCGATAATTTAGTTTTAAAAACAAACCATCATCTTCCATTCTTTTTAATAATTTTATTCCTTTACTCCGGGCAGAAATACCCGGGAAAATCGTACCCCCATACCTGACCACGGGCTGGGGACTGGATTTGAAGTTTGATAAAATAGCAGAGCCCAACTTCCCTGTCAACGAAAAATCAGCCGCGGCCCAGTAAGGTTTCAGTGGACCCCATTTCCCCGTGCTCGTAGAGGCCCCGCCGGCGGCGGGGCCATCGTGTGGCAGCCTAAAGGCAGCCGCTACGAGAGGACGTGGTTCACTGAAACATTACTCAGCCCAATGGTCCAGGAACCTCGCAACTTCCACCCTTTATTAGACATATATCGTTTAGCTTCATACGTCTAATAAGAACATTAAAACAACACTATTTTGGGGGGGGAGACGAGGAAGAGCAAATACTAATTATGGATTTGCCGAATGTTTCCGAAAATAATGTAACCCCACTTCTGGTATTAAAATATTTTACTTTAAATATATTTTATGATATTGTTTCAATGCTTACAAATTTGAAAATAATGAATAGTGGTGGTAATGTTATAATATGCCTGAATTATCGAGATTTTTGGGAATTGTAATTGGTATTTTTCCACGTGATCATCCGCCTCCACATTTTCATGCGGTATATGCGGAGTATCAAATTACTGTAGATATTCAAAACGGGCTCATACATGGGGAATTTCCAAAACGGGCGCTACGGCTTGTGTTGGAGTGGCTTGATTTGCATAAGGATGAACTTCTCGAAGACTGGGATCTAATTCAATCAGGGCATCCCGCAAAGAAAATTGCCCCATTGGAGTAAGATCATGATACCAAAAGTGATCGAAGCACAGTATACACAGAAGTTTACAATTCATCTTCGTTTCTCGGACGGGACCGAAGGCGATGTAGACCTGAGTCAGGAACTTTATGGGGAACTGTTTGAACCCCTAAAGGATCCCGCAAACTTCACGGCCTTCACGATTCATCCGAAGTTCCATACTCTATGTTGGCCCAACGGCGCCGACCTTGCGCCAGAATTTTTGTACGAGAAGGTACAGGTTTCCGCATACCATATAAGTGGAGAAACGACTTCAAAACCTGCGCAAAGCATGGTTGCTGAAGCTGGAATTTAGCACTTCTCGCTAACTTTTGGTAGCCGCACATTTTAAGGTGCGCAATAAACGCCCCGCCTAATGCGGGGAGTCGACCTCTTTTTCAATATTTATTAAAATTCTGAAGTAGTAAATTAGTTCCAACGATTTATCCTTGGTTTGCCGGGGTTTACAAATTTATGTGTTGAACAACAAGCTTACTTTTAAAATATGCTGGCTATAGAAATGCTTGCAATATTCTTATATTTTCGGCCCGCCGCGAAGTATTAATCGGGGCAGAAAAAGAAGACGAAGAAGGAGGGTTAACGATGAGATACATTCTTAATCACGCGGCGCTGCTAGCATTTTGCATAGCTCCATTCATACTAACCGGCTGTGCCGGGCCGCAACTGACCGTCCCCCAGATTGTGGATATGAGTGAGATGGGTGAGCCCGATCAGGCAATCTGTGATAAGATCTCTGAATCCAGCAGCATCTACCGCCTGAAAGCCGGACAGATCACGAAACTGAGTGAAATCGGCGTCTCCGATCAGGTCATTGACTGCATGCGCCAGACCTATATCGACGCGGTCCTTCAGGATCAGCAGATGGAAGATTGGGATAACTGGACTAGGGACAATGACGGATACTGGTACTGGTAGTTAGCGCCTTCGGCGCTAACGTCGAAAAATAAAGACGTTGAAGATAAAAAACGTTAAAGAGCGTTGAAGGCCGTTGAAAGAAAAAGACGTTTAAAGATAAATGCTCCAGCTAATTAAAGTTTATCTAAGTCCTATGAAAAAACTCCCGCTTATTTTACTCTCATTCCTCATCATATTCTCAATTCCGATCTCCATTCCAGCGCAATCATCCGACCCGGTCTATATTATTCCGGTGGAAGGGGAGATCGAGAAGGGGTTGATCTGGGTAATCGATCGCGGCGTCCAGGAGGCGGAAGCGGCAGGAGCACAGGCTATCATTCTCCATATGAACACCAATGGAGGATCGGCCTCGGCCACCCAGGAGATCATGGAGATTCTTACCCGGACCGATATCCTCACCTACACCTTCGTCGATATTAAAGCCTTCTCGGCCGGGGCCTATATCGCTGTAGCCACCGATCATATCTATATGGCCCCCGGTTCGATGATCGGGGCCGCCACCCCGATTGCCTCCTCCCCCTTCGGAGGGGCGGCCAAACTTGATGAAGCAACCGCCGAGAAGATGACCTCCGCCTTCCGGGCTATGATCGCGGCCACCGCCGAACAGAAAGGCCACCCCCCCGAGGTGGTGGAGGCAATGGTGGATCGGGATGTGGAGATCCCCGACCTGATCGAGAAAGGGAAGCTCCTCACCCTGACCAATAATGGCGCGGTCGAGGCCGGGCTCTCGGAGGGGACGGTCAAGGGTCTCGATCAGCTCCTCGATGCCGCCGGGCTCAAAGATGCCCCCCGTCATACCATTAAAGTCAAACCATCGGAGAGACTGGCCCGTTTTCTGACCGGCTCCATGGTCACGATTCTGCTCCTGCTGGGGGGAATGGCCGGACTTTACTTCGAGATCAAGGCCCCGGGATTCGGACTCCCCGGGATTCTGGGGATTACCTGTCTCCTCCTATTTTTCTTCGGCCACTACATTGCCGGCCTGGCCGGCTATGAGGAGATTCTCCTCTTCGGTATCGGGCTGACCCTTCTCTTCATTGAGCTATTCATCACACCCGGGTTCGGGATTTTAGGGAGCGCCGGGGCGCTCTGCCTCTTCATCTCTTTCATCGCCGCCATGGGGAAAGGACCGATCTTCAGCTCCACGACTCTCATCCACCCGAACTACTTCCGGGGAATTATCACCTTCGGCGCCGCGCTCCTGGGGTTTCTCCTCCTCCTCCTCCTCACCTTCCGGTTTGTCTTTGTCAAATCATCTCCCCTCTACGGAAAGTTCGTTCTGACCGCGGAAGAGAAACGGGAGGAAGGGTTCACCAGTTCGGAGGCCGCTCTCTCCCCATCGATCGGGAGTCATGGAACGTCGGTGACGAAACTCAGACCGGCCGGAAAAGCCAGATTCGGGGAGCAGCCTATCGATGTTCGCTCCCGGGGAGAGTTCATTCAGGCGGGGGAGGATGTGGAGGTGATTGAGGTTCACGGAAATCGGGTGGTGGTAAAGAAGAAGGTAATCAGTTAATAGTAATAAGTAATCAGGTGGCCCGGTTGCCTGGTTAAGGCGTACTGATCACTGATTACTATCCTTATTCTCCACTGCCCAATTGACGTATTAAAAATATAATGATAAATTTGTTTTTTATCGCAGTTAAAAAATCTGCAAAATTTTACGGAGGAAAATTTTGGTCTGGATGATATTTCTTTTAATTCTGGGGCTGTTGATGGTCTGCGTGGAGGTTTTCATTCCGGGCGGGATCGTCGGGACGCTGGGAGGGTTGGCCCTGATCGGCTGCGTCATCCTGGCATTCACCAGCCAGGGGACGACATTTGGGCTATACTGGCTGAGCGGGGTGATGGTGATCACCTTGCTGGGACTCTTTCTCTCGATCAAGTTCCTCCCCAACTCTCCCGCCGGGCGGCGGCTCTTCCTCAGCTCATCCGAGAAAGGTTACTCCGCGGCCGAGGGGGGACTTACCGACCTGCTCGGGAAGACCGGCCCCGCTCTCACCAATCTCCGTCCAGCCGGGATGGCGGATATCGACGGAAGTCGGATCGATGTGGTCACCGCCGGCGAGTTCGTAGCAAAAGGAACCGTTGTCAAGATTATCCGGGTGGAAGGAAACCGGGTTCTGGTGGGGGGAAAGAAAGTTGACGGTTGACGGTTGTCAGTTGACGGGAAACAACTCAAATAAGTTATGATTAATTTTTAAATATCCGTGTAATCCGTGGACTTAAAAAGAGGGGAGGCGGGGGGAACAATTAGTGTAAATTAGTGTAATTAGTGGACAGCAACGCCGCTAAGGCTAGGCGAAACAATCAGAGTAATCCGTGTAATCCGTGGACAAAAAAGGGGGCGAGGTTGGGGGAACAATTATTAAAATTAGTGGACTGAAAAAGTTTGGAATTTAAACCTAAGGAGGTTTTATCATGGGAGCAAGTATAGCCGCAATCGCGGGAAATATCGCGCCGCTTATCACCGTCGCTATCGTTATCGTCGTCCTGATCTTTCTGGGGATCTTCTTTTATTTCCTCAAGGTCTGGATCCGGGCGATGGCGGCAGGGGCGCACGTCAGTCTCTTCAACCTGGTCGGGATGAAACTCCGGGGGATCAAGCCGGTTACCATCGTCGACGCCAAGATTATGGCCACCAAGGCCGGCCTTACCGTCTCCACCAACGATATGGAAGCTCATTACCTGGCCGGGGGGGCCGTGACCAAAGTCATCCGAGCCCTGATCGCCGCCGATAAGGCCAATATCGAACTCTCGTTCAAGAAAGCCTGCGCCATCGACCTGGCCGGGAGGGATATCCTCCAGGCGGTCGCGACCAGTGTCAACCCCCGGGTGATCGACTGCCCGGATCCGGAGAAGGGGAAGAAATCAATCGACGCGGTAGCGATGGACGGGATCCAGTTAATGGCCAAGGCCCGGGTCACCATCCGCGCCAACATCGACCGGCTGGTCGGAGGAGCAACCGATGAGACAATTATCGCCCGGGTCGGAGAAGGCATCGTCACCTCGATCGGATCGGCCGAGACTTACAAGAAGGTCCTGGAGAACCCGGATCTGATCTCCCAGCAGGTACTCTCCAAAGGCCTGGACTCCGGGACTGCCTACGAAATCCTCTCGATCGATATCGCTGATATCGATGTCGGAAAGAATATCGGAGCCTCTCTCCAGCAGCATCAGGCCAAGGCCGACCTGGAGATCGCCAAGGCCAAAGCGGAAGAGCGGCGGGCCATGGCGGTAGCCTATGAGCAGGAGATGAAAGCCCGGGTCCAGGAGATGCGGGCCAAGGTGGTGGAAGCCGAAGCCGAAGTTCCCAAAGCAATGGCCCAGGCCTTCCGGGAAGGGAATCTCGGAATTATGGACTACTATAAGATGAAGAATATAATGTCCGACACCCAGATGAGAGATTCAATTGCCGGGATGGGACCGAAGGATAAGAAGGGAAGTGCCTAAAGTGCACTAACGTGCCTAAAGTTATAAGTTGACGCCCGGGAACAACCTCGTAGCGGCAGTCTTTAGGTGCCACTTAGTGGCGACCTGAAGGTCGCCGCTACGAGCAGAGCTGAATCAAAATAATTATTTTCAGGGAATTTGATTATTGAAACTGTTTATAACCTCGATCAATATTTTATTCTTGATATACCAATACTGTGTTGATCGTAATTTGTAATTATTATTTTTTCGGAGAAAAAAGAATAAGATGAAAGGTGGAGAATGGATCTGGATTTTAGTTATTGCCTTCGGGCTGATCCGGCTGCTGATGCGGGCCAAGAAGAAGAAAGAGGAGGAAGGACAGGTGCCCCCCATACCGCAACCGGTATCACATCCCGGGCGTAGCATGGGTCAGGCCCCGCGGCGAACTGATCCTCTGAAATCATTCATCGACTCGCTGACGGATAGGTATGAACAGAACGCGGAACCGATCAGGGCCATACCCCTCGCCCCCCAGCCGGAAGAGTTCGGTCCGCCGCCGCCGAGGCGGAGAGCCTCAGCCGCGGAAAAACCCCAACCGGTCCGGACGCCTGCTCCTGCCATCGTCCAACCTCCAATCAAGGAGGAGATGGCTCCGGTCGATCAAGGAATCGGGAGCCATTTTAACTTCTCCCGGAACCCGGTCATTCAGGGGATCATCTTCTCCGAAATTATCGGCCCGCCCCGCGGAATGGGAGGAGGGGGTCGTCTGCCGTCAGACCTATAGTGCCGGGAATTGTCCCTATTGATACTGTCAAAAGTTTTGTAACAGAATTTTTCTACCGAAGAAGGACACCCATGAAAAATATTATCCTGATTGGAATAATGGCATCGGCATTCATCACCGGATGCGCCACAACCCCGCCGCCTGACAACACATTCAACTGCATCGATACCAACTCTGACTGCTCTATTACCTGGGAAGAATATAAAGTCTTCCGACCTGACGCTAAGAGAAGCGGTTTCCTGAAATCCGATCAGAATCACGATGAGAAACTAGATAGTGGCGAGTGGCGGTTGGGGCTTGGTTCAACCTTCTGATTTAAGGTTGCCACATATTAAGTACATCCCCTCGGGGTTTCTCCCCGTGGAATGGAAGTTCAATAAGCTAATTGAATAAACCAAAATTTGCCCCGGTCATCGACCGGGGCTACAGTTCCAATCTTTTACGACCTTCAACGTTTTTAAATTTCAACGTCTTTTTTCTTCAACGTCCTATATTTTCAACGTTTTTAACGTCTTTTAATCTTTCCCCATACTCCCGGTGATCTCATCCATCATGGAAGTGAGAAACGATTTGTCCTGAAGAAAGTCGACGGAACCGTCCAGGGTCAGGACCCGGGGCGGGTTAAGGCCGTATTCGTTATATATCTCATCAATATTCTCGATATACCTATCGTATAGCTCGCCGATCCGGGAGAGATATCCGGCCGGGATATCTTCTCCTTCGGTATTCCGAATCCGGTTTCTTCTCTGAAGCACCTCCACATCATCAACCTTCAAGTAAACTATGAGCTGTTCGAGCCACTCTTTCTGGCCGGTTCGATCAAGATCATCAAGACCGCTTCTCAGCATCTGCTGATACTCCATCCACTGGTTATACCGGAGATATCCCTCTTCGAAAGAGTTGAGGCCAAAGGTTGAAGCCCCACCCAGCATTCCCCGATCGAAGAAGACGATGCCCTTATGCTCCCGGGCAATAAAGTGGCGCCCGATCCGACCAATCAGACAGCTTTTCTCAAACCAGGAGGTATATTTTTTCCGGTCCCGGTAGAAGAGCTGAAGCCAGGAGTGGTCGATAAACTCAACAATCATCCTGAACTCCTCCCCATCTCCCAGAAACTCCTCAAAGTGATCCGGATGCCCGTTTATATAATTAACCAGTGTGGTCTTCCCCGCGCAGATATTTCCCTCGATCAGGACAACATATTTTGCCATTATTTACCTCCGGAATTTGGGGTGAACTTTTTTCCATATATGGATAGTATAACATGAAAGAAGTGCCTAAAGTGCCTAAAGTTTTAAGTGCCTAAAGTTGTTCGCCTTCACCCGGTTTTCCGAGATTTAAAACCCCTATTAAGCCAAAGGTCTTATGAGTTTTAAGTGAACCTCGTTGTCTTAATATTTCCTCACAATTTATCGGGGTCACTTTGACCCTGTAGCCGCGGTCCGTGACCGCGGACCCGCGATGGCTGACGGTGATACCGCGGTCACCGACCGCGGCTACAGCACCTGGCCATGATCACGAGTTGACTGTGTTCACTGAAACCTTTCGAATAATCCAGGTTGTTAATCATTATAAGATATTGCTATTCTTATTGTAGAGAAACGGAGATCATGATTTTAATTCTCCCGAATTCGAGGGAATTAAAACCAAGCCTAAGTAAACCGGTTTGTTTTTTGTCTAATCCGAATTATCCGCGGTTATGTCGTTAAGGAATTAAATTACCCCCGGCGAGTTTATCTCGCCGGAGTATAAGTTCAAAAGCTACATACGTTCTCAAAACAAAAACGGCCCCTGCCACCTCGTGTGGCAGGGGAGAAAGTTCAAAAGCTAACTACCTGTCCCCCTCCCCCATCGGGGGGGTATGAAAAACGCGTATAGCAGATGAACTCATTCACCCGTCACACCCCGAGAATCGGGGGGGACCAAGGTGACGGGGGTCTTTGGGGTGTGGGCACGTGGTTGTAGCTTATGAACTGATTCACCTGCCGGGTAAATGCTTGCATCCCGATGCATATCGGGGCCGGCAGGGGTCTTGGGGCTTACCCCAAAACCATAGCAGAAAAATTATGGCCACATACCAGAACATAACCAATCGTTCAAGCAGGCCAGGTTAAACGTTTGAGGTGCCAAATTGGCATCTCAAAGAAGGGGTGAGGTGGGGGAGCTACAAAATTTTTTGTTAATCATCTGTTAAAATAGACGAAGCGAAATTCTATAAAGGAGATGAGATAAAATGGCGAAAATATATCACATCCAGCTGGACAGAAAGATGATCCGGAACGCGAAGGTCGCGATCCTCCCGGGCGACCCGGGACGGGTAATCAAGATCGGGAAGAATCTCAGCCCGAAGAGCCGGGAACTGGCTTTTAACCGGGAGTACCGCTCCTATCTGGTCCCGGTCGGAAAGAAAGAAAATATCCTGGTTGTATCGACCGGCATCGGAGGGCCGTCCACCGCGATCTGCATCGAGGAATTGGCCGTGCTGGGTGTGACAACATTCGTCAGAATAGGTACGACCGGCTCAATCCAGAAGAGCCTGAAGGTGGGAGATGTCGTAATAACCAGCGGTTCGGTCCGTCTCGACGGCACCTCGACGCACTACGCCCCGCTCTCCTATCCCGCGATCCCGGATTTTTTCGTCACCCGGATCCTGGTCGAGGCGGCGGAGAAGGCGGGTATCTCATTCAAGGTGGGGATCACCGCCTCCAGCGATACATTTTACCCGGGCCAGGAACGGTATGACTCTTTCACCGGCTATGTAATCAGAGATTTCCAGGGGTCGATGAAGGAATGGCAGAAGCTTAATGTCTTGAACTACGAGATGGAGTCATCGGCCTTATTCACCACCGTCTCCGCCCTGGGGTTACGGGCCGGCTGCATCGCCGGAGTCATCGTAAGCCGAGCCTCCACGGAGAAGATCAAAAAGATCGATGTAAAGAGAGCCGAGGATAACACCATCGAGGTGATCAGGAAAAGCATCCCCAAACTAATTTCCCTATAAGCTCTTTATACGTATCCACCACCGACCTTGTGTCGGTGGAGATGTGACTGATAGCTAATAAATCCACACAAAAACACTTGGAACCAAAAAGGTTAAAAAATGGCAAGAGTAATCAACACCAACACCCCCGGCAAACGCAGAGGACACCTGATGCGGACGGTGGCCGAGATCCAGAGGCGGCTCCTCCAGAAGAGTTCGGTGGATGGGGAGGTGAAAGACATGCTGGCGATGGTAGTATTCTGCCTGAGAGAGGTCTGCGCGACGGTCCAGGAGACCTCCAACGTCTGGGATGAGCGAGGCTACTGGAAGAAAGCGGCTGAATTTGAAATGGAGTGGGAGTGGGCGACCGAAATGACCAACGAGATCGAGACAATCCTCCATCGGGAGGCCTGGGACAAGCTCCCCGATATAATCATGGGCCTGGCCGCCCGAGTCTCCAAAATCAAGATCACCCGCCTGACCCGTGATGAGAGTTTATGGAAAGGATGCTTCCTTAAACTGATAGGGAATGGAGAATAGGGAATCGAACAGATCGGGGGATCAGGATATCAGAGGATCAGGTCGCTGAGCGCATACAATTCTCGATGCGGGGTGATCACGATTCCGCGGATTTTCTAAAAAATACATTTCTCGCTTTATCGAGAAAGCGAGAAATTGGTGAATTTGACTTCTCCTTGATTTGCCACGAAATAGCCGGTTAAATTTGGGGTGTGATAATAATTTCTTAAAAGTCTATCACTCTTCAAAACAAGCTTTGTATATTGTCTTGAGAGGAAGGAATAGTTTCAACGGAGTATCGGGAAGAGGTATAAACCCGAAGCGCTTGTAATATTCGCCAATATTTTTATCTTTAGCATCTACAAAAAATCCGACAAATCCTAAATTCTTTGATACGGCTACCACTTTCTCCATCGCATTCATTATCATATAACTTCCGAGACCATGATATTGCGATCTTTTGTCTACCGCGAGCCTGGCGAGCTTGGTTACCGGAACATTCCGGGGATATTTCTTGGCGAATTCTTCCGGTAAGATTTCCGACCTAACTTCGCAGGCAGCTAATGTAAAAAAACCTAATATTTCAGTAGGTTTTGAACCGTCAACAAGCACAAAGGTCCTCGATATACCTTTCTCAAGATGCTGCCGGGCAATCCTCTTCAGGTATCGATTTAATTCCACTGCCCCGCAGTCGAATCTGGCCCTATCGTGATTTCGATTTAAAACCTCTATTCTCCGCATCTGGGAACTCTTTCCTGTATGCTTTCATCGCAGCCAATAACTTTGGAGACGGTTCAGGCGGATTAGCAACTGAATTAAAAAATATTTGAGAGTCTTTCAATGTTAAATTGATAACGAGATCGGAAGAGCACACGTCTGAACTCCAGTCACACTGATATATCTCGTATGCCGTCTTCTGCTTGAAAAAAAAAACATACAAAAATATAAATTAAG
>CAKZYZ010000393.1 GCA_937885075.1 uncultured bacterium
GAAGCGGATCTGGATGAGAAAGGGATGGATGTTATCTCTCCCTATCTGAACGGGAACTACGCTCGACCCCGGCGGTATGAGATTGCCGCGGCGGTAAATCGGTTGCGGACGCTGAAATGTGGGAGTAAAACAGTAAGCGGTAAGCAGTGAGCGGTAAGCGGTATCTGCGAGGCTACTGCTCACCGCTCACTGCTTACCGCTTACTTTCTTTTACAATTCTCCAATAATTAAACAGAGAAGGAATGAAATATGGGATCAAATACAGGTAACAAATACATCACCGTCCTCATGACCAGCCCGGATAAGGCAGAAGCTAAAAATATTGCCCGGATACTGCTCGAAGAACGCCAGGCTGCCTGTGTCTCGATATTCCCTAAAGGGGAGTCATATTTCTGGTGGGATGGAAAGATCGATCGGGAAGAAGAGTTCCTGATCATTGCTAAGACCAGGGAGGAACTTTTCCCTGATTTAATTGAGACGGTAAAGAAGATACATAGTTATGATCTCCCCGAGATTATAGCTCTGCCGATTACCGGAGGGAGCCGGGACTATCTGGATTGGTTGGGGGAAGAAACAAAAGACGTTAAAAATAAGGATGTTGAAAAATAATGACGTTAAAGAAAACAGACGTTAAAACCGTCCCATTCGGAGAAATTGTCGCGGTCTGTGTCAGTGACCGTAAGGGGGTACGGAAGAAAGATGTCGGAAGGGCATATCTGAAGGCCGGGTGGGGGATTGAATCGGATGCCCATAGCGGAGTCTGGCACCGGCAGATCAGTCTTCTGGCGGTGGAGAGCATGGAGAAATTAGCGGCGACTATGCCGGAGGGGATCCCCGGTCTCGATTGCCCCTCCTTCCAGCCGGGAGATTTTGCCGAGAACCTGACCACCCGGGGGATTGAGCTCTATACAATTCCGGTGGGGACCAGGTTGAGGATCGGGAGAGACGTGATTCTGGAGGTTACTCAGATCGGGAAGGAATGCCATCTGGGCTGCGCCATACGGGAACTGGTCGGAGATTGCATCATGCCCCGGGAAGGTATCTTTGCCCGGGTGGTTGAAGGGGGGTGGGTTGAGTCGGGAGATAAGCTGGTGATAGGAACCGATCAGTGAATGTCCAATATCCAAATAAAAAGCGAATAACGAACCGCAGAATATCGAATATCGACCCGAAAAATGGCTTCGCCATCGCGGGTTGAAAATGTCGAAGGGAAAGAAGCCGAGGCGAGGCAACTTCGACATTCGGAGTTCGGTGTTCGATATTCGATATTCGCCTCTAATTGGGGGCGAGGTGGAAAAAAAAGATAGTTAACGGTTGACAGCCTTGGCCGCCGTAGCCTTGGCGGAGGTCGGTTAACGGAGGAAAAAACCAACTCTGTTGACATCTGTTTTCCCTGTTCCCAAATTCGCGTAATTCGCGAAATTCGTAGTCCATTAAAGGGGCCGAGGTAGGGGGAAAAATTAGTGCAAATTAGTGTAATTCGTGGACTGCAAAGCCGCCAATCCAAGGCGAAACAATCAGAGTAATCCGTGTAATCCGTGGACAAAAAAGAGGGGGAGGTTGGGGGGAAGAAGAACAAGTAGTTTTAATCATAAAAATGACTATCAACAAACAACAGATCGGAAGAGCACACGTCTGAACTCCAGTCACACTGATATATCTCGTATGCCGTCTTCTGCTTGAAAAAACAAATA
>CAKZYZ010000394.1 GCA_937885075.1 uncultured bacterium
TCTCTCCCGAAGCGGTGACGGCCTTCATATCGCCTTCCAGCAGCGCCTTGAAGGGCTGCTCGGTTTTCCACTCCGGATGCCGGGGAGCGAGCTTCTTTACCCGGTCAAGAGCGAAGAGAAGCTGGGTATAGACAGGATATTCCACCCACAGGGTCCCGTCGTTGTCGAAGGTGGCGATCCGGTCTCCCGGTTTGACAAAATACTTGTTCCCGGGGTCGGTCACCTTCTCCACGAACTCGATCAGCGCCTTTTTGGGCGCCGTGTCGTTCCAGGACGGCAGCGGATCCCGCGCCGCTCCCGCGGCAGTGGTCAGAAGACCCCCGGCCAGAATAATGGCGGTGGCCAGGAAAGCGGCGGGGCGATATTTTTTCCTCATTTTAATTCTTCCTGTGATTTGAAAATACCGGGAGCCGCGGACGCGGCTCCCGGTATTATTTTTTAATCCGATTTATTCATAGACCGGATTACTTCTTGGGCTCATAGCCTATCTTCTTCAGTTCCGCCTTGACCTTTTCAATCATGGCAAACTTGTTGATCGTCATCGGACCGGGGTAGCCCTCACTCTGCAGCGGGCGGGGCGGGTATTCCTGGTAGGACTTTATTAACTTCGCAATCGCATTGTTAAACAAGACAACCGTCCAGGTCTTCTCGGTGAAATTGTTCATGAAGAGGTCGTAGCGCTCCTGCGGATCCGCCCAGAGGTCGAAGATCTGCGGAACGGTGGCGATATACTTGCTCGCTCCCTTCCAGCCCAGGTTGGTATCCACGGCCAGGCCGCCCGTTTGAGCACCGTCGTCACCGCGCAGGTTAAACTGTGCTTTCCAGCGGCCCAACCGGACCGCTCCCGGAGTGAGCTCGTCTTCCGTGAAGTAGAACCACTTGTCGCGGACGGACTTCTTCGCGCCGGTCATCAGCGGCATCAGGTCCACACTGTCAAAGATAATCGGCTCTCCCTCCCGGTCTTTGGTCGGCAGGTCAATCCCGGCCACTCCGGCAAAGGTCGCCATCATATCCAGACCGCCGGCGATGGCGTGACTGTCCTGCCCGGCGGGAATCCGGCCGGGCCACCAGGCCAGGGCCGGGACCAGGCTTCCACCCTCACGGTCGGTGCCCTTGGTGCCGCGGAAGGGGGTGTAGCCGGAATCGGGATAGACATCCTGCCAGGCCCCGTTATCCACGGTGTAGAAGACCAGCGTATTCTTGTCAATGCCCAGTTCCCGGATCTTATCCATAATCCGGCCGATCCTGGTATCCAGCTCCACCACGCAGTCGGCATAGTCCGACTTGGCGGCCGATTTGCCGACAAATTCCGGCGCCGGCAGGTTAGGCTGATGATTTTTGGCGAAGTTGACGCTCATGAAGAACGGCTGGCCGTCTTTGGCGTGCTCTTCCAGGTACTTGATGGTGGCATCCTCGGTGTACTGATCGAGCTCCGGGATCTTCTCCCAGACATCCTCGCCCGGGATCACCGTCTTATAGGTGCCGTGCTTGCCGTCCGCGCTGGCCTCGCCCTCTAATACGCCCTTGGTAACCTTGCGGAACATCGCCAGAGTCTCGGCGGACATATCCGGGTTCCACTTGGGGGAACAGTAGGTGTAGGCGTTAAGGTGGTAAAGGGTGACATTCTTCATGATGTCGTAGCCCTGGTTGATCGGCAGGGCGTAGTCATCCTCACCCAGGTGCCACTTACCGACAAAAAAAGTGGAGTAGCCGGCCTGCTTCAGCACCGAGGCCAGAGTCCACTCCGCCCAGGGCAGTCCGCCGCCCTGACCCTGGAAGGCCACGGTGGTCATTCCGCTCCGGTTGGGGATCCGCCCGGTCTGCATCGCGGCCCGGCCGGGGGTACAGCTGGGCTGGCCGTAGAAGGACCAGAACTGTATCCCCTCCTTAGCCATCTTGTCCAGATTGGGCGTGGCCATTCCGCGCCCATCACCGCCGCCGTAAACTCCCAGATCGCCCCAGCCGGTATCATCGGATATCAGCATGACGATATTCGGCTTCGAGCCGGTGGTCGCGGCCTCGGTACGCGGTGCCGAGGCGGCCATAAGAGCGGCTCCTCCCACCATGGATCCGACCGCGGCCCAGGTTCCCGCCCGGCGCAGTGCGGCGGGCATTTTATCTCTTGCTTCTTTCTTCATCTTCTTTCCTCCTGTTTGTGGTTCGGCCGGTTCCCGGCGAGACCGAGAGCCGAGTAGATAGTCCGGAGAAAAATATCTTCCGGAAAAGGTTTCCCCAGACAACCTACGATGTCCTTCTCTTCCGCCTGGGCCACGGCCAGATCTTCCTCGTGGGCTGACATGAAGATGGTGGGGGATGACTCACCGGTTCCGTCCAGACGGCGCTTCAGCGCCCGGCCGCTCATCCCGCCCAGCCGCAGATCGAGGACCAGGCAGGATGGATTACCGCGGTGTTTATGATCCAAAAACCGCTCGGCGGACGAGAAAGTCTCAGCCTTCAGACCTACGGACCGGATGACTCTTTTCAGCGACCGCCGGATCGACGGATCGTCATCAACGATATATACTATCGGTTCATCCTCGGTCATTTCGTCCCTCTCTCCTCACTTTAATTAACAAACCTTTTTTAACCTGATGCAGAGAATATACGGGAGGCGGGGAAAGGTGTCTATGGGACCTTGGTCTTACATAAATTAGCGCTTCGCGCTAATTTAGTTTTGGACCAAGAGCAACATAATTACGCAGAACAACACCGGTAGTTATTCCAATGATTATGGCGGTATTTTTATCCCCTGAGGAAAGCGGGAAGACAGGAGGAGAGAGTATAAATTTTCTTGATTTACTTAGAGGAAAAGTTGCCCGAGCAAAGCGAGGGCTGAGTTCAAAAAACCATTGGGGTTACTCCTTACATCAGTCTACTTATGAGTAGACTATAGCAATACATCTTACGGACGAGAAAATCTAATAATGAAAGTGTTTTTTCAAAACTAAGTTAGTGCGAAGCGCTAACTTACTACAGAACAACCTCGGGGGGGGTGATCCCGGCTCTTTCGGACAGGCGGACCAGCTCGGCCACCGAGACCACTCCGAGCTTGCGCGTGACCCGGCCGCGGTGAACCTTGACCGTCTTCTCGGCGATGCCAAGCTCGCCGGCGATCTGCTTGTTTAAAAGACCGGTGATCACATAGGTAAATATCTCATATTCGCGCGGGGTTAGCCGGGCGAGCCGCTCTTTAATCCCGGCCAGTTCGGCCCGCTCCCGATAATCCAGAGTATCCTTCTCCAGGGCCCGCCGCACCGACTCCAGGAGCGCGCCATCATCAAAGGGCTTGGGAAAAAAGTCCGCCGCCCCTTCCTTCATCGCCTGAACACTCATCGGGATATCGCCGTGACCGGTGATAAAGATGATGGGAAGGGTAAGGCCCCGGGTGTTGAGCTCTTGCTGGAGGTCCAGACCATCCATCTCGTCCATCATCACATCCAGAATCAGGCAGGCCGGACCGTCGAACCGTTCCCGCGCCAGAAACTCCCGGGCGGAAGGGAAGGCCTCGACTTCGAATCCGGAAGAACGGAGCAACCGGGCCACCCCTCGCCGGACTGAGGGGTCGTCATCGACTATAAAGACCTTCACTTCTAGTTGGTTCTTAGTCATCTATCGCGCAAAGTTTGAGGGAAGTAAATTAGCTATCAGTCATATCCCTACCCCGATTAAATCAATCGGGGTGGTGGATTAAGCTATAAGATATCGTATAGGAGAATATACATAACTTATTTTTCATTGCCGATAGGCAAGAAAAAATAGATGATCGCTCCCCCCCCGGGACTATTCTCAGCCTGAATCGTTCCCCCGTGAGCGTTGATGATAGTCCGCGAGATCGCCAATCCCATCCCCATCCCATCTTCTTTAGTGGTTAGATAGGGCAGATCGGAAGAGCGTCGTGTAGGGAAAGAGTGTAGATCTCGGTGGTCGCCGTATCATTAAAAAAAAAAATGAAAAACAAATCTTTTCTGTCGCCACCAACATCAATTATCATACTACCCACCACGTAGTCCCCAACTCCACCACTATCCCGCGCCACCTCCACCCGAC
>CAKZYZ010000395.1 GCA_937885075.1 uncultured bacterium
GGCTGCGGCGGTGATTGTAGGTCGCAAGCTGTGGCTGAAGACCCTGATAGCGACCCAGGGTGTCTTTACCAAGTGCGGGGCGACCCTGACCGCTGATATGGACTGTGACGTACCCAGCAAAGATGCTAAAGAGGTGTTTGGCCTGGACGGGGATGTGAGGGATACGGCGGAAAATTTCGCGGCGGATATGTTTGAGGAAGGGAAGTATATGAATAACGAGGAAGTGGTGCTGGCGCATTGCGCGAACGCGGCCAAGCATTTCCAGGAACTGGTCGAATGGGGGATGAAGATTACCGGATTCACCCAGAGCCCGGGTCACCGGTATCCGCGGGGGATTGTCTCCACGGGTCGCTCTATGATGAACGCATTGAAACGGGGAGTGAGCGGCTATGAGATTGATTTTGCCGAGCATACCATGGTAACGGATCTGTTAACTCGTGACGGCCGGGTAGTGGGGGCGGTAGGTGTGGATGTGAGAAGCGGGGAGTTCCTGATAATCAAGGCTAAGGTAGTTGTTCTGGCTACCGGGGGAGCGATGCGGGTTTACCCGATTACCACTGCGCCGGAAGAGTTGACCGGCGACGGAATTGTAATGGCGTATGAAGCGGGGGCCGAGCTGGTGGACATGGAGTTCCCGCTCTTTCTGCCAGCCTGTCTCTATTGGCCGGAGAGTATGTCGGGGGTGGACTTTCCTTATATTTTTTCCAGCGGGGGGGTGGGAGGGTGGTGGCTGAACCGGTTCGGAGAGAGGTTTATGAAGAAGTGGGATCCGGTCCGGATGGAGATGGGGACGACGCGGGATGTAGCCTCGATCGCGCAGCACGCGGAGATTCTGGCCGGTCGGGGCGGACCGCACGGGGGAATCTGGGTCTCGCTCAAGCACCAGCCGACGGAAATTATTGATTATTCGGCTGCGACCATGGAGTGGTGGAAGGGATTGAAATATGGAAATTTCGACCTGGTTGAGTTCGGAATGGATCCCCGGAAAGTGGCGTATGAAGCGGGGCCGGCCTCCCATTACTGGAATGGTGGGGTAAAGGTAAACGCGAGAGGAGAAACCACTATCCCCGGGCTCTACGCGGCCGGAGAAGTACAGGGCGGAACAATGGGGGCGAATCGGTTATCGGGCAATGCGATCACAGAGTGCCTGGTATTTGGAGCGCTGGCGGGAAAGGCGGCGGCAGAGGATGCCAAGAATATGTCCCAGCCGGAGGTGGGCCGGGAGCAGGTCGATAAATTTTATGAGCAAATATATGGACCCATGAATCGAAAGGAGGGGGTTGATCCCTATGAGATGCGCCGGAGAATTCAGGAGACGGCATTTGCCAATGTGGGACCGATTCGAGATGAAGATGGGTTAAAACGCTGCCTGGAAGATTTAAGAAAAATACGAGCAGATCAACTGCCTGCCCTGGCCACGAAAGCCAAAGAAAAAATCTATAACCGGGAGTGGGTAACCGCCCTGGAAGACCGGGCGCTTTTGCGGGTGCTGGAGATTGTCACACGGGCATCGCTGCTAAGAAAAGAGAGCCGGGGGGCGATGTACCGGCGGGACTACCCGGAGACCGATAACAAAGACTGGCTGAAGAACATTGTGGTCTTCAACCGGGATGGACAAATGAATCTAACCACCCGGGACGTGGTTACCAGGACAATTCCCTTACCCCCCCGAGAGAAGACTGAATATTCGGTTCCGGAGTGGGAGTTTGAGAAGAAGTCATAAATTTTTGGGGTCCAATTTTTGTGAAAAATAGCTGGGCTGAAATTTTAAATAAAGAAGCCGCCCGGATCGTGGAAAATCTTACCGGGATCCGGCGGCGGATTCACCGGCACCCGGAAACAGGAGATAGGAGATGACCCGGGTAGTTCAAATCGTGAACCGTTCGATAAGATTTCTGGAAATATTTTTAGTTTCCGGGGGAATACTTCTCATCGCGGCCAGTGTTATCCTCAATGTAATCTGCCGCCACCTCAATATTATATTCGTCGGATTGAATGAAGTCGCGCTCTGGGGTGTGATCTGGGTTACCTTCTTCGGAACGGCTATCTGCGCCCGGCGGGGCATCCATATCAGCATGTCCGCTCTGGTTAATAGGCTTCCCCTGAAACCAAGAAAATTGGTCGTCAGCATCATCTGTTTAATCACCGGTCTCTTCTCCCTTTTCTTTGCATTTCTGGGGTGGCAATTGACCGCGTCCACCATCATGCGGGGTCAGGTCTCCGCGGCGTTGAGGATTCCTCTCTGGTTTTTCTACATCTCGGCTCCGATCGGTTTTTTGTTAACCGGAATATATTTTTGTCTCGCCTTTTTGAGAAACATTCGAGAAAAGGGTGTTTACCTGGGGATTGAATAAGAGGAAATTGAAATGGCTCTGTTTCTACTGATTATGCTTATTATCCTGCTGGTGGTAGGATTCCCAATGTTTATGGTAATGTTATTGCCCACCGTTTCGGCCATGCCGATTTACTTAAGTAATGCCCCCTTATTTGTTCTGGTCCAGCGTACTATCGCCGGAATCAGTCCGTTTCCCCTGGTCGCGGTTCCCCTCTTTATCTTTGCCGCCGATATTATGGTAAAAGGTGAGATGGCCAAGAGGTTGACGGATCTGGCCGAAGCCCTGGTCGGTCACCTGCCCGGGGGTTTGGCTCATACCACCACTCTTTCCTGCATGATATTCGGGGCCGTCTCCGGTTCCACTCAGGCCGCGGTAGCGGCAATTGGAACCACGATGCATCCCTGGTTAATCAAGCACGGATATCATCAGTCCTTTGCCACCGCCTTGATCATTAATGCCAGTGATGTGGCCCAGTTGATTCCCCCCAGTATATTTATGATTGTTTTTGGAGTTATCTCCGGAGCATCGGTTGCGGCCCTCTTCATGGCCGGACTTGTTCCGGGGATTTTGCTGGGATTATCTTTTATGGCGTATTCCTGGTTTTATGCCCGCAAGTATAAGATTCCCCGTATGAAACGGGCCTCGAGAGGAGAGATCTGGAAAGCCATCAAGAGGGCTTCCGGACCGCTCGGTTTCGTGGTGATAATCATCGGGGGAATTTACTCCGGGTTCTTCAGTCCTACCGAGGCGTCCGGGGTGGCGGTAGCATATGCCTTGGTGCTCGAAGTCTGTTTTTACCGGTCCATCAAGGTCGGTGAGATTCCCCGGGTCGCCCTTACTTCGGGTATTACTCACGGTATGATATTCATCCTGATTGGCGGCGCCACAGCTTTTATCTGGTTACTGACCATAGCCCGGATCCCCTATATGGCGGCCCAGTTTATAGCCTCGGTCAACCCTTCCCCCCTGGGGCTGTTATTTATCATTAATGGCATCTTCTTTATCGCTCTGATGTTTTTTAATCCCATCTCAGCCATGCTGGTACTCACTCCGATCTTTCTCCCTATTACCAGATCCTATGGGATCAATCCGGTTCATCTGGGAGCGTTGATCACCCTGAACGCGGCCATCGGGTCGGCCACCCCGCCCTTCGGCTGCGATATTTTTACCGCCTGCGCGATATTCCGGCTCCCTTTTTACGAAGTGATCAAGGGGGTGCCGCCCTTTATAATGTGCGGGGTCATAGTATTGATCATAACCATGGTCTTTCCGGATCTGGTGCTTTTTCTCCCCCGGCTGCTCTTTTCCTGAATTATCCGGACCTAAAAAATGAAACCACATTTCTTTACTTAAAAATTCGACAGCGGAGGAAAAAGGAGGTGATAATGTCCGATTGCCTGTCGTCGAGTTATTAACGTAAACCAGTTTTACCGGGAGGTTAGTCATGAAAAAGGGATTTATTGTTTTTGCGGCGCTGGTGCTTTTCTTCGGGTTCGGGTTATTTATTCGAACCGGAGACGGGTTCTCCGCGGCCAAATATACCATCAGTCTGGGGCATGTGGAAGTTATGGATTCCTCCACCCAGGCGGCCGCCGAGAAATTCAAGGAGTTGGTGGAAAAAAAGAGCAAGGGAGAGATTGAGGTCTTTATCCATCCATCATCGGAGCTGGGTACCGGGCCGGATATGATCCAGATGTGCCAGATGGGTGCCATGCAAATGGGTATCCTTCCGGCCGGCCATATGGGGGGAATAGTTCCGGAGGTCCAGATCTTTGACATCCCCTTTCTCCTTCCGGGTGATATCTGGAAAGCGGCTAAGGTTATGAATGGGCCGGCGGCTCAGATTCTCAATCAGGCCTTTGAAAAAAGAGGTCTGATCGCTTTAGCGTTCTTCCCCTTCTCCTATAAGCAGTTCACTGCCAATAAGAAAGTTCTCACGCCGGCTGATTTCAAAGGCCTTAAATGGCGGACCATGGCCTCGCCGATTATCATCGAGAGCTACAAAGAACTGGGAGCATCCCCGGTCTCGATTGATTATCATGAGCTTTATACCGCCCTCCAGTTGGGGATGGCTGAGGGGGAGGAGAATCCGTTCTGGACTATCGGGGAGATGAAATTTTATGAAGTCCAGAAGTATATCATCGAGAGTAACCACGGGATTTTTGTTTCCATCCTGGTTGCCAGTGAATCCTGGTTCAAGGGTCTCCCCCGGAACATCCAGGATATTATCATTGATGCCAGCAAGGGACTGGTTAACTATGCCGTTAAAATCGACCAGAAAAATGACCAGGAATGGCGGGAGAAGATCAAAAAAATCAAGGGAACGGAGATCGTTGAACTTCCTCCTGAGAATGTTGCCCTCTTCCGGAAGGCCTTGCTGCCGGTGCGCGATATCTATGTGAAGATGGTGGGGAAAAGCGGGAAAGAGATTCTGGATGCCTTTATAGAGGAGTCAAAAAAAGTAGAATAACCGGTGGTCGTATGCTGTAATTCTGCTTAAATGTCAGCCCCTGCCGTAGAGGCAGGGGCTGTTTTTGAGCGGGAGTCATGCTTTCAAATAGACGCATGTATTGCCGGAAATATAACCTTCAGTCTGGATATGGAAGATATCGCTTCGGTAATTCATGGGTAGAAAATGTCCCGGAAGAGAATAGGCATTATAACTCCCGCCAGTGACACGGTCATCGAGGTGGATTTTGCCCGGCATTTTGCCGGGCCGATTACCGTTCACACGGCCCGGATGTATCTGGAGTCGACCACGGTAAAGGGCGAAACGAAAATGCTGGAGGAAGAGGTCGACCCGGCCGTCAGAAGGATTGCTCAGGTCGCCCCGGAAGTAATTGTCTTCGGATGCACCTCGGCCAGCGCCCTGCTGGGTTTAGAGGGGGAAAAACGCCTGGTCCGGAGAATGGAGAGTTTAAGTGGTTGTCCCTGTCTGACCATTACCGGCGCCGCCGTCAATCAATTGAAAAAAAGCGGGATCCGGGATTTAATGGTCCTGACCCCCTATCTCCCCGAGATAAATCGGAGACTGGAAGGTACCTTCCAAGCCGCCGGACTCCCGGTTACCTATATTGCCGGTATGGGGCTCGATTCCGACCGTACTATCGGTAATATCGAACCGGAAGAAATAATAGCCTTTGTCCGAAAACACTTTTCCCGCGCTTGGGCCGATGGAATATTTCTCTCCTGCACCACCCTGCGAGCTCTGGAAACCGTTGAGCAACTGCAGGCAGAACTGGGGGTACCCGTACTGACCAGTAATGCCGTGGCGATCGCCGAGGTAGAAAAAATATTAAACCGGGAGTTATAATTCCGAAAAAATTGAGGAGTATCTTTATGACTTCAATAGAAAATGAAGTTCTGGAAAGAGTGGAGCCGGAGGCGGCGGTTAAACTGCTGCAAAAACTTATCCGAACCCGGACCACCAACCCTCCCGGCCATGAACTTATTTTAGCCGAATGGGTAGCCGATTATCTTAAAAAGATTGGATTACAGGTGGAATTAATGCCCTTCGGGGAGAAACGGGGCAATGTCATCGCTCGAATAAAAGGAAGCGGAAAAAAACCGGGTCTAATTTTCAGCGCTCATTTTGATACGGTTCCGGAAGGAGAAATTCCCTGGACCTATCCTCCTTATGGCGCCGAAATCCATGACAACAAGATATTCGGCCGGGGCGCCGCCGATATGAAAGGAGGGATGGCGGCTATGATTATGGCGGCGGCGGCGCTGGCGAAAACCCCGGGACTTAAATTAAAAGGGGATTTAATCATTGCTTTTACTTCCGGAGAAACCTCCCATCTGGAGGGGGTGAAACTGCTGGTGGAAAGCGGGAAGATCAAGGATGCCGGAGCTTTCTGTGTCAGCGAACCAACCGGCCTGGAGGTCCTTATCGCGGAAAAAGGCGCGCTCTGGATGAAGGCGAAAGCGCGGGGCCGGACCGCCCACAGTTCCATGCCGGAAAGAGGCGAAAACGCCATCTTCAATATGGTCAACTTTCTCTATCGGGCGCAACGATATAAACCGGCTTTTCATTCCCATCACCTCCTGGGTGATCCGACGATAACCGTGGGAATAATCAACGGGGGAGTTCTTATCAATGTGGTCCCCGACACCTGTACCGCCGAGATTGATATCCGGATTCCGCCCCCCCTTAAGCCAAAAGAGCTTTTTCGGGAATATAAGAAATTGGCCGGGCAAACGGTAGATCTCGATTTAATCGATTATAAGTTGCCGGTCGATACTGATCCGGCCGATCCTTTTGTAAAGATTTGTCTGGACGCGGCGGAGCAGATAACCCGGAAGAAAAAGGTCCCGGGAGGAACCCCCTATTTCACCGATGGGACAATTATATGTAACGAGTATAATTTACCCCTGGTCATTATCGGCCCGGCCCCACTATGGATGACTCACCAGTATGATGAATATGTGGAAATCTCCGATCTAATCAAGGGGATAAAGATTTTTTCCTTGATCGCACTACGCTATCTTGAGGCCTCGCCATAGAATTGTCGGCATATATGGCAGATGTCTTTCTTCCCTTTTCCCCATCAAGGTCCGGGGGTTGATCTTGGCCTGTCCGAATTTATTCCGGATTAGCCAGGTGGCGCCACTAATTTTCACCGATCTTCTAAACCACTCCGAAGCAGCTTATCGGGATCAATAAACCGGGAATTTCCTGGAGTTATTCTCTCTTGACGCTGCCTGGAACCGGTGCCATTATCGTTATTATGAACCCGAGCAAAACCAATGCTATCCGGCTTCCGGCGCGGCTGGAGAACCTGGAGAAGCTGATCGACGTTACTATCTCCTGCCTTCAATCGGCCGGGATTGAGAAGGAGACTGCCTCCGAGATTCATCTGGCGGTTGATGAAGCCTGCACCAATGCTATTAAGTATGCCTATACCGATGGTGTAGCGGGAGATATTGAACTCTCCTGCACCATCGCGCGGGGTGTCGCGACCATTACGATCCGGGACTGGGGCCACACCTTCAACCCCCTGGAATTACCCCCCCCCGACCTCAATCTTGATATTAACGAACGCCCGATCGGCGGACTCGGCATCTACCTGATGAAGAAATTTACCGACCGGCTGGAGTACCGGAGGGAGGACGACTCCAACATCCTCACCATTATCAAAAACCTTAATTAGTGCCCCGCGAAATCAAACCCGAGGCCAATCTTGAAGAACGGCTATCAGAACCTGACGGGGGTGATCGTTCTTGTCACTCTTTTTGCCGGCGGCGCGGGGAGCAACCATCGGTCTGACCCCTGGTTCGGTGTCGATAAGGTATATCATTTCTGTGGCGGCGCGGGGATCGGAGGGGGGACGACCGCCATCGCCGAGCAGAATGGCTGGTCGGAAGGAGACGCACGGGCCCTGGCCTTCGGGGTCACCCTATTCCTGGGCGCGGCCAAAGAGACCTATGACCCCACAGTCAAGAAGACCGGCTGGTCCTGGAAGGACCTGATCTGGACCGCCGCCGGAGCCCTAACCGGCAACCTGATAGCCACCTCCATCCCCTAAAATATTTTTTTTCGCAAGGTAATAAGGGACGGTGTTAAATAGTTAAATAACCTCTTGCGCTCATATCCTTTTCTTTGCTATTCTTTCTTCATGCCTCGTCAGAGCAGAATAGATTATCCCGGAGCCCTTCATCATGTGATTATCAGGGGGATCAATCGGGCGGAGATTTTTAGAGACAATCACGATCGTGCCCGGTTTGTCACTCTACTCCAGAAAGGAATAGCGAAGACCGATCTTGACTGTTATGCCTGGGCCTTGATCCCGAATCATGTCCATCTCCTGCTCAGGACATCCGGGAATCCCTTGACACAGTTGATGCGCGGCATGTTGACCGGCTATGCTGTGTATTTCAACCGTCGTCATCAGCGAACAGGCTATTTATTCCAGAATCGTTATAAGTCTATTCTCTGTGATGATGAGGCATACCTATTGCAATTAGTCAGATACATCCATCTCAACCCTCTCCGAAGCGGTCTGGTCCAAGATATGCGTCAATTAAGCGTATTCCCCTGGTCTGGCCATGCTGTTCTTATGGGCAAAAGGGATGTTCCCTGGCAGAACGTGGACGCGATACTGCGACGTTTCGGGAAAACTATATTAAAAGCCCGTCGTAATTATTCGTTATTCGTCAGAAGAGGTGTTGCCGAAGGGCAGCGATCCGATCTTACCGGCGGAGGATTAATACGCAGTGCGGGTGGATGGCAGGGACTTCAGGAATTGCGAAAAGGAGGAGAGAGATGGAGGGGTGATGAGAGGATTCTCGGGGATGGAGATTTTGTAGAGAAAGCACTCCAGATAGCTCAAGAAAATTTGAGCAGAAAAATGAGTCGCAAAGCCGCGGGGTGGACTCTGGATATTCTTTCGAAAAAAGTTTCCGGATCATTCCAGTTAGTACCCGGGGATCTTAAAAATGGGAAAAGAGATACTGCTATCAGCAGGGCACGAGCGATATTCTGCCGGTGGGCAACATTTGAACTTGGATATAAATTAACTGAAGTTGCGGATTATTTGAATGTGACGAAAGAGGCTGTTTTTTATGGATCCAGAAGAGGGGAGGAGATAATCCAAAAAAAGCATATTAAGTTCCCCGAAGTTATTTAACTATTTAACACCGTCCCCTAAAATATGCCGATTACTGAAAATGTGGAGTCACTGGTTGCGGCGCTTATCTTCGCGGGAATCTTTTACTTCGGGGGGGTGCTCCGGCTCCCGGAGCGGGGACACCACCGGAGGCTGCTTTCGTTTGGCGCCGGGGTCTCGGTTGCCTATGTCTTTGTCCACCTGCTCCCGGATCTGGAGACGGCCCGGGTTGTCTTCGTCCAATCGACTTCCCATATCTCCCTGCCTTTCCGGGATCTCAGTGTGAACCTGGCCGCCCTGGTCGGGTTCCTGGTTTTTTACGCCCTGGAGAACATGGTGGTCTGGTCGAAAAATACCGCCGGGAAGAGGAAAGGCGCGGCCGGGGCGGGAGGACCGGTCTTCTGGTTCCACATCATCGGGGTTGCCGTCAGCGTCTGGCTGGTCAGCTACCTGCGGATCCGCAATATCGATGAGGGAACCGTCACCCTGGCCCTCTACACGGCGGCCATGGGGCTCCATTTCCTGGCGCTGGACTACGCGCTCAGCCAGGAACACGGCAAACTCTACGAAAAGGTGGGAAGAAAGGTGCTGACGGCCGCTTCAATTCTCGGCTGGGTGGTCGGGACCGTGGCCGAGCTGCCGCAGCCGGCGGTAGTGGTTCTCTTCGGCTTTGTGGCCGGCGCGGTGATGATGAACTCTATGATCATGGAACTCCCCCGGGAGAAGGAGGGAAAGCTTGGATCATTCCTCCTGGGGGGCCTCATCTACACCGCTCTGATTCTCTGGCTGCGTTAAATATTTCCGGCTGGCATAAATTTCATTGCGCTAAATAGACACTTATGGCAAGTTAGCGCAATGAAATGGGAAAAATTACTTTCAATTGTGGGAGATGAACCGGTTTTTTCCTCTTCACTTTTAATGGCTGGCAATATCTCCCCGGCGGAGAACCGACGCCAGTTGTCAAGATGGGTTCGGGCCGGACGGATTATCCGGTTGCGGAGAGGCCTCTACCTTCTTGCACCTCCATACCGGAAGATTGACCCACACCCGTTTTTATTGGCAAATGCCATGAAAGCCGCTTCTTATGTGAGTCTGCAATCAGCCCTGGCATACTATGGAATGATCCCCGAGTATACCCCGGTTACAACCAGTGTAACCACCGGCCGGCCAGAAAATCTTGCCACGGCATCAGGCACATTCTATTTCTCCCATATTAAAAGATCATGGTTCTCCGGATATCGGCAGTTAGAAGTAATGCCCGGTCAATCAGCCTTCCTGGCCAACCCGGAAAAATGCCTGCTCGATCTGGTCTATCTGACGCCGGGAGGAGATAAGATGGGGTATCTCCGTGGACTCAGGCTTCAGAATCTCGACCTGATTAATCTGGCGGAGCTGTCGCGAATCGTGGAGGTGAGCGGGCGCCCTAAGCTGATCCGAGCCGCGGAACATATCAAACTCCTGACCGCCGAAGAGAAAGAAGAATACAAAGAATTATGAAGGATTATCTAAAACAACTCATCTCCGAAGAGAAGACAGGACTGCCAAAACGGAGTATTGTGCGGGAGTATCTTCAGGCCCGGATTCTACAATCTCTGCAGGATAGCGGAGCTTTTCTGGATTGGGCCTTCCACGGGGGAACAGCACTCAGGTTCCTCTATTCCATTCCCCGGTACTCGGAAGATCTTGACTTCGCGCTCTTAGACCCGGTCCGTGCCCACCGCTTCCGGGAGCATCTGGATCGCCTGAAAAGTGTCTTTGCAGCGGAGAATTATTCCGTGGATCTGAAATTCAATGACCACAAGACGGTCGTCTCCGCGTTTGTCCGTTTTCCGGGTCTTCTCTACGAACTTGGAATCTCCCCTCATCAAAATGAAGTCATCTCGGTCAAAGTCGAAGTGGACACCAACCCTCCTCCCGGCGCGGGAACGGAATCCACTCTCATCAGGCGATATGTCACCCTGAATATTCTCCACCATGACAGGGCATCTCTGTTTGCCGGGAAGCTTCACGCGGTTTTGACGAGGAGATATACAAAGGGGCGTGATCTTTACGATCTTTTCTGGTATCTCACCGCCCGTGATTGGCCGTCACCTAATTTAATTCTTCTAAATTCCGCCCTCAAACAGACGGGCGGGGAAGGACCTGAGATTGATATTTCAAACTGGAAGTTACCGGTCCTTGAACGAGTAAAAATGATGGATTGGTGCCGCGTCCTCTCCGATCTCAGCCCATTTCTGGAGCGGCAGAATGATTTAAAACTTCTCACGAGGGAGAATATGCTCCAGCTTCTCTCTTCCGGGGAATAGCGTTACGAATAAACGAAGCTCATGAAACAGGCCGGCTGATCGACCTCTCGTATGCCGCGGCTAAAACCATCGGGATGATCGAGGCCGGTGAAGAGGAAGTTAAGATCGAACGCCTCGGGGAGAAATCATAGCTATTGCTTGCCGCAAGAACTTACCGATCGCCATCCGAAGAAATTTAACTATTTAACTCCGTCCCCGTTCCCTATATTCCTTTACAATCATTATTTTCTCCACATGATCGAATTGATTGTGTTTCAAGAAAGCTTCCTCCGTTCATCTCCGTCGCATAATACGACACCATCTCTCCGTTCTGCGACATTGGATCCAGATGGCTTGTTTGCCGAATAGATTGTTTGACAGCCACTTGCGATTATTATCCGAATACTTGTGATTTGGCACGCTTTTTGCAGTTAACACAGGCACATGAAATATATCGGAAGAAGGAAGACAGCTCGATCTTCCTCAGAATAACATAGGGGAAGATGAGGAACGATTATGATTCCGGCAACAGTTTGGTTCCCGTCTGCAATAATAAAAGGGGGTGATAAATATCGATTACACCAGATATATTAATGTCCTGTGACAATAATCAAGTAAAGGGAAGACCATCTTCCCGGGAGAATTATTATGAGAACAATTACACTATCAGTATTCTTGATTGCGGCGGTTTTTGTGTTCTGCGGGAGCATGACATACGCTGATATCGAAATAACAAGTCCCGGCTATTATGTCGGCGACTACTGCCGATCGACACTCACACCCACGATAGAGTGGACCGATACCTCACCTATACGCTTCGGCCAGTACAAGATCGAGTTTTCCGAGTTTCGTTTCGGAACCTGGTCGCCTTCCTGGACCAAGATCGTCACGTCGATGGGGGGTAAGTCGGACTTCAGTGTTACCTATACCGGCCCGGCCCTGTCCTGGGATACGCTGTACGCTTTTACGGTAACAAAAATAAATTTTAGGCTTGGCTCCGCCGGCCCCTCTGATTTCGATTATTTTTTTACGACGGCGGTCGAGATAACAAATATCGATTACCTTGGCTCCGAGCTGGTCAGGATCGAAAATAACAGCTCGACCTGCGATGTAGACATGGAGAACTGGGAGCTGACCGACGGCTACTGGTCGTACATTTTCTCCTCACACACCATTCCCGCCGGGGATTATGTGAAGGTACATACCGGCAATGGGACTGATGACGCTCATAATCTTTACTGGGGTTACGATAGCTTTGTGTGGAACGACGAGGGAGACACCGCTTATCTATATAACGCCGACGGGGAACTGGTTGACACCTATTCATACTAACCTCCGCCGTACTCTAAAAAAAGAAATCCCTTCCGGCTGAAGCCGGAGGGGGTTTCTTTTTTAAGTGCTTCACAATCTATAGTCCTATAAGGCCCGGGTAAGCATTCAGGAAACCAGTTGTCTTGCGCTTGCCTCCCGATTTATCGCGGTACTGCCGCGGATTCTATAGCCGAGGTTGTTGACTCTAACCCCGTCATCCGCGGTAAGTAACCGGGGAAATATCCCTGTCTTCTTTCTGCCGCCAGAGCAGGGCGCGGTAGAGGCGGCACCGACGCATCAGTTCCCGCTCCGGGCGCTGCCAGCGATAGGGGAAACTCCGGCAGGCCGGGGGGCGGAGCGGATAGATACCGCAGGTGTCCTCAACCAGGAAAGGACAGCGACCGTCGGCGGGCTCTACCGCCTTGAGATGCTGCCGGTCATCGGCCAGATCAAAGTAGCATTCGGCGCACTCACGCTCATCCAGACTGAGCCAGGCCGCGATCGGCGCCAGGGTATTAGGGGAGAAGACAACATCGCCCGACCACCGGCAACAGGCACTGCAGCCACTGCAGTAGCGGCTATCGTCCGGTCCCGGTTCAAACCGGGTGGTGGGAGTATTTTTCATTTTAGAAATTTTCAATAACCCCTAAGGAAAGCAGGAAGGCAGGAGGCGGAGTATTTTAAATTCTCCTGCTTTCATGCTTTCCTTAGAGGAAATATTGTCGAGCAAAGTAAGGGCTAAGTTCCTGCTCCGGAATTTTCAGCCAGAGGCTGTTGCGCCTCTGGCGCGCAATAATCTTATTTTTTCTTCGAAAAAAATAAGAATGTGTAAGCAGATAACCAATATTGAAGGATGAATTTTTAGTAAATTCGTGTAATTTCTCCGCCCCGAAGTTTTAATCGGGGGCGAAATTCGTAGTTCATTTTTTCTTTTAATTAGTTGCGAAGCTATGTCCTGGAATTTGCCCTCAGAAGGAAGTCGAGGGTTTTTTCGGCTGAGAGGAATGTGCTGAGACGCTGAAGGCTTCCTTTCGCTTCCAGATCAGTCCGGAGCCGGGCGGGGGTGAGGTCATACTCCCCGGCCATGGCTTCGATCCGGGAATCAAGATCAGCTTCTTCCACTTCTATCCCTTCGATCCCGGCGATCTTTCTCAGCATGATCATGAGGCGAACCCGCTCTTCCGCTCTCTTCTCCGCTTCCTCTCCCTCCCCTTCCTCCTCCGACTGGGACAACTCCAGCTCAACCAGAGAGCGCGGAGGGTCAAATGGTGTCTTCTCCAGGAGGAAAGCCGAGATCTCATCCTTCAGGTCGGTCTCGTCAGTCCGGTCTTTCGTAAGCGGGATCTTCCGGTAATCGGGAAGCTCGAAGTCGGGCAGAGCATCCACCACCACTGAAAAACTCGCGCCCGTCTTCCGGTCGATCGATACGTCGGAGAAGTCGATCACCGCCGCCAGTTTCAGTCCGCGCTCCTGAGCCGCGACCCGGCAGAGGCGCTCCACGATCCGGTCCTCCGCCTCCCGGGCAATCTCCGCGCCATAGCGGCGTTCGACCATCTTCAGGGGAGCTTTGCCCGGCCGGAATCCCGGGACCCGGCAGGTCTTAGCGAACTCCTCCGTAACATCATTCAGGTCGATAGCGATCTCCTCCGCGTCCGCGGAGATGCTCAGCCGTTTCCGACACGAATCAATCTCTTCTATCTCGATCTTCATTCTCACACCTCATTTTTAGGTATTCAGCAATAATTTAGAGAGAGAAAAATAATGAAGCATCATCAGTTGGATAGGCTTACAGCGATCCAACAGATGCCGACGGAATGTTTGATTCTCTCTCCCCTGCACAATGGTTACGATATTAGTAACCTTTGTGCAAATATATTTTCTATTCTATTCCGGATCTATTGCCTATTTAAACTCTATTGCCTTATACCCCAACCCCATCTTTTTTGGGCCGCGTAAGCTCTAAGTGAACCCCGTCGCCCCGTGTTCGTAGCGGCCCCGCCAAATATAGGCGGGGTCATCGTGTGGCAGCCTAAAGGCAGCCGCTACGAGAGGACGGGGTTTACTGAAAGCTTACTTGGCCGCAAAAGCAATATTTACTGCAACTGGTTATATATAAACACTATATAATCATGAGTAGCCATATCCTGACGATCGTCAGGATATGGCTACTCATGATTATACAGTTTTAGATTGAAAACTGATCTTTGGTCATAGACAATAAACAAGATATGAATATCACCTGGCTTCCAACTCTATGGCGCACTCTGCTGGTTCTTGTCGCGGCATTTCTATTGAATGAACCGATTGCCGGCGGCGCGGAAGGGCAGAAGCGGATCACGCTTCGCGACGCGGCCCGGCAGTTAGGGGCGGACCGGATCGGGGAGTATGTTCCGGCTGATGTTCTCGATGGCTTTGCCCTCCCCACCGGGGATGAGTGGCGCCGCTTCTGGACCAGTGTTCAGAGCGGACTCCGGTCCGGCGATCTGGAGGGACTGGCCTGGATGTTACCCGAAGCAAAACAGGCTCTCCTGGTCCTCGACAGTATGAACGGCGGCAAGCCTTATGCCGACTGGCTCCGGCAGAGGATGGACTACTTTGAGGTGGCCGATTTCGTGACCAGGAAGCTGCCGGCCCGGCGCGGTCCGGTCCGACCCCGGTCCACACCGGTCCCGCGGCGGGCGGTTATTGTGGTCCGGCCTTCGCCGCCGCCGGTAAAAATTCCGGCGAAGGTCTCCCGGAGACGGACGGCGACAGTAAGCAGTCTGGATCTCTGGAAGAAGAAACTAAAAGGCCGACCGGCCCCCGCCCGGGCGGCAAAATTTGTGCCCGTACTGAAGAAGATCTTCCAGACTGAAGGGATACCCCCCGAACTGGTCTGGCAGGCCGAGGTCGAGTCTTCCTTTAACCCCGAAGCGCGCAGCCCGGTCGGGGCCCGCGGACTCTACCAGTTCATGCCGGCCACCGGACGGAGTTTCGGCCTGGATAAGGGCCCTCCCGATGAGCGGCTCAACCCCGCCAAAAGCGGGCGGGCCGCGGCCCGGTATCTGAAGAGACTCTACCGCCGTTTTGATTCCTGGCCCCTGGCCCTGGCTGCCTACAACGCCGGCGAAGGGCGGGTGGGGAGAAATCTGAAGAAATACCGGGTGACAACTTTCTCGGCCCTCGCCCCCCATCTCCCGGCGGAGACCCGGATGTATGTCCCCAAGGTCCTGGCTACCGTTTACCACCGCGAAGGGGTCGAACCGGAAGACCTCCCGCCGCCTTCCGGTAGTTAGACCTTACTCGAAAAGCCTTTTAAACCACGAAGAACACGAAGTTCACGAAGGAATTTGAAGAAACAAAGGAAAATTCCATAGTTTTCTTTGTTTTTCTTCGTGTTCTTCGTGCCTTCGTGGTGAATATTTAGTTTTTTTAGCACAGAATGTTAAAAATACCTTTTCGAGTACGGCCTAGTTAGTGCTTACTCGAAAAGGTGGCTTTTAATGAACCATCTTTTATTTGCCGATCCCGGTGCAACCTGTTAGGATAATTTTTGTAATTTTGCAATTTAGGTCTAACCAAATCATGTTGGTGATTATTTGAAAATGGCTACGAAAAAGCAAAAAATCCCCCCGAGCGAATGCGTTGAATTTGAGGTCTTTTTGGCCGATATTTCCGCCGCGTTCATTAATCTTCCCAGCGACCGGGTGTATGCTAAGATCAAGGACAGCCTCCGACAGATGGTGGAGTTTATGGGGGCGGATCGGAGCACACTGGGAGAATATCTACCGGGTGGATTGGAATTCTGGGTCAGGTGTTCCTATGCTGTCGCCGGGGTTGATCCAATTCCCCTGGGACCGGTAGACTTCCGCTCTTATCCCTGGATAAACAAAAACCTGAAGCGGGGAGAAATTATTTACTTCTCCAGTCTTGATGAACTGCCCACGGAAGCGAAGACCGACAGAGAAAGCCTGGTCAAACTCAAACAGAAATCGAATGTTATAGTCCCCATTACCATGGAAGGCGTCCTTCGTTACGCTCTAGCCATCGGGACTATCAAAGCGGAGCGGGTATGGCCCCAAGAATTAATTCACCGGCTTCGCCTTATGGGTGAAATCTTTGCCAATGCCCTGATCCGTAAAAGCGCCGATGAGAAGCTGAGAGCCAGTGAAGCGGCCTTCTCCTCCATCTTTGATAACGCTCCCTTGGCGATGGTACTTCTGGATCGAGATCGGCGGATTCATCAGATCAATCATAAGGCCGGAGATATCTTTTCCATAACTGAATCCCCCCCGGAGGAGCGCCGCTTCGGGGAGGCGGTTCGGTGTATTCATCACCGGGACGACCCCGCCGGCTGCGGATTCGGGGATTACTGCCGAAACTCCTGCGCGCTGCGGCGGATTGTGGAAGAGACCTATCAAACCGGAGAACCCCGGCATCAGGTCGAAGCGAATCTCACTTCACGAGGAGAAGAGGGAGAAGACGAACTGTTCTTTCTCATATCAACGAACTTTATCGGCCGGCCCGAAGGTCGGGAATTACTGGTCAGCATCGAGGATATCACCAAACGGAGACAGGCGGAAAACCGTTCGCTCAAACTCCGGGAAGAACTCTTTCATGTGACCCGGAGCTCCTCCATGGGTGAACTGGCCGCCTCTCTGGCTCACGAGATCAAGCAGCCCCTGACCGCGATTCTGAGCAACGCCCGGGCGGGCCAGAGATTTCTCATCCCCGATCATCAGGATCTGAACGAGGTAAAAGATGCCCTTTCTGATATCGCCGAAGACAGCTCCCGGGCGGATCAGATTATTATGAGACTCCGTCAGATGATGCGGAAGGGTTCCGTCAAACCGCGTCCCCTCGATATCAATAAAATTATTGAAGAAGTAATCATTGTGCTCCAGGGGGCGGTGGAGAAAAAAGAAGGGTCGATCCTTCTTGATCCGGGCGCTGATCTCCCCCCGGTTATGGCTGACCGGATTCAGATTCAGCAGGTTATCCTCAACCTGGTCCTGAACAGTCTGGCCGCCAGAGGTCGGGAGATAATAATCCGCACCAGGAAGGCTGAACCCGGGATGGTCCGGGTTGAGGTGAGATCGGAAGAGCGTCGTGTAGGGAAAGAGTGTAGATCTCGGTGGTC
>CAKZYZ010000396.1 GCA_937885075.1 uncultured bacterium
TTTTTTTTTTTTCAAGCAGAAGACGGCATACGAGATATATCAGTGTGACTGGAGTTCAGACGTGTGCTCTTCCGATCTGGGTCGGTCCAGAGTGTACTTCCACTCTCGCGAGAGGAAAATGCTCCCGGTATCCGTCTTACCACCGCCCGGTATTATACCGCCAGCCAGCGGGTTATCCAGGATAACGGGATAGAGCCGGATGTGAAGATCGAGATGTCGGTTGATGATATGAAAGAGTTTTTCAAAAAGAAATATCAGAAACTGGATAAGATTGAAGCGGAAGATAAAGAAGTAGAGGAAGAAGCGGATCTCCCGGAAGAGGTTAAAACTGAACTCCCGGAGGGTAAGGATGGGGAGCAAGCGGTGGAGGAGGAAGAGGTTGAAGATGAGTACGCTCACGATCCGCAACTCCGGACCGCGGTTGATATTTTAAAGGGGATCCTGATTCAGCAGCATTTTGATGAAGAAGCGGGGTTTGATAGTTAAGTTGAAAAGAAAGTAAGCGGTAATCGGTAATCGGTGGCTTAGCGAGTCGAAGCGAGCTGATTACTGATCACCGTTTACCGATTACTGTTTTCTTCTTTATAACCGCTTACCATTCCCTTTAATGAAGTATAAACTATACCTTCTGATACTGTTAATATCGGTATTACTCTCCGGGTGCGCGTCCCCGGAATCTCCGAAACCGATGTTGCCTCCTCCCGTAGTTCAGCCTTCTCCCCCGGTTTTTCTTGATGAAGTAGATGCTAGTCTATTCGACTCCCTCGGTGAGTTTCTCCCTCCCCGGAATGAATGGCCCCCCCGGGAGGAATCATCGGCCGGTCCGGATGGAGGTTACACTATCTCGCAGAGAGTTCCGCTCTCTTCTCTGGCTTACTTTCCCCGTCTAAAACGGAGGCTCTGGAACACCCTGGAGATAGAGGGAATCTCCGAATTTGAAATCACACGATACCCTTCCTCCGGGGGAGAGACCTGGGAGTTGACGGTTGACACGGAGGAGATGATAACCTACCGGGTTGAACTGGTTCAGAAGATCGCGGGTCGGGTCGCGATTGTAATTGATGATTTCGGCAACTCGCTCCGGAATAAGGATATTTTAGCAAAATTAGATTACCCCCTTACTCTCGCAATCCTGCCCGGACTGGTTTATTCTTCCCGGGTAGATCAACTGGCCGCGGAGAATGGCTTTGAGGTCCTGCTGCATTGTCCGCTGGACGCGATTAATCCCAACCTGCCGCTGGGACCGGGGGGAATTCATTGTGATACCCCGACCGACGAACTGATCCGTATCTTCGATGATGATATCGCGGGATTACCTCACCTGGTTGGTGTCAACAATCACATGGGATCGGCCTTTACCACCGATACTGAAGCAATGCGGCGGCTATTGACCGAAGTTAAGAGGAATGACCTATTCTTTCTCGATAGTCTTACGATAGGGGGTACCGTTACCCGGGCTATAGCTGAAGAGTTGGGGGTGGACTCCGGAAGAAGGGATATCTTCCTCGACCATGAAAATACCGAGGAGTTTATCACCCATCAGTTCGAGGTTCTAAAAAAGAAGGCAAAGTCTCGCGGTTCCGTGATCGCGATCGGCCATGACCGGCCCCTTACCATGAAGATGCTCCTCAGGCTGATCTCGACTCTGGCCGAGGATAATCTTCAGCTTGTTCCGGTATCAAGCTTGATAGAAAAGAGAAGCAGTAGAAATGATAGCCTATAGACATACATCACCTTCGCAAGATCCATTGAGTCAGGAAGGGTCTCTCAAATATGGCGGTCGCTGGAATAAAAAAGAGGCATTTGGCGCAATATATTTTGCTCTCTCTAAATTGGCTTTAAATGCTGAAGTAAAACGGAGGATGGAGTTTGCCGGGTTGACCGAGGAAATGTATTTCCCAAGGGAAATTACTCAAGTCAAGATTCAGATATCTAAACTCGTCGATTTCAGGAAGTCAGATATTAGAAAGGAATGGGGGCTTAAATTATCAGAAATACGGAGTGATGATTTAATAGCGTGTCAAACAATTGCTCAGCGTATCATAAAAGCGGGATTTGAAGGGATAGTCTCCCCGTCGCGAACCGGAATTGGGGAGAATATAGCTGTTTTCAAAGAAAACCTTGGGGGGTCTTCATTTACTAAGGTAGAAAAGGTCTGGACAGCATCTGCATTAAAAGAAATTAATTAAGATAGAATGCCATCTACGGCTCTGCCGAGGACTTCATATACCTCTTCAATTCTCCCCTGTTTAAGCATATTGATCGGGCGACGGTTTTGTAATGCCGGGACCTTCTTATGCAGCCAATCTCGAATGTATTCGCGGTTTTGGAAAAACTCGTTCATAAGATCAAGGAGATCATCCATCTGCTGTAGTCTTTTTTGATAAGCAGGAAACGGCTTTGATTCGCCTTTTCTCCAACGGTGGATTGTTCTCTCCGTCGCATTAAAAACATGAGCTACTTCTGGCCAGGTAAATTCAAATATCTCTTTTGCCTGCTCAAGCTCATCTTTAATTGTATTTGAAATGGTATAGCTCATGATTTTATCCTTCAGTGTAATAGAATATTCTCACGGAAATAAAATTCTGTCAAGTGTCATGACAGGTGTCAGTGTGCTATAGCCGCCTTTAAAAGTAAAGTAAATTATGATTGTTTTGGGAATTGAGACATCCTGTGATGAGACCGCCGTTGCTCTGGTGAAAGACGGTACCGAGATACTGGCTAGTATGGTATCGACCCAGCTTGATCTTCACCGCCCCTTTGGGGGGGTGGTCCCGGAGATCGCCAGCCGGGCGCATCTGGAGACGCTCATTCCTCTTCTCAGGGAGATGCTGGAAAATGCGGGGGTGAAGCGGGAAGAGGTGGACGCGATCGCCTTTACCCGGGGCCCGGGATTGATCGGCGCGCTTCTGGTCGGGGTCTCGCTGGGGAAAGCTCTGGCCTACGCATGGGGCGTGCCTCCGATCGGTGTAAATCACCTTAAAGCTCATCTCTATGCTCCCTGTCTGGAGGGGAATATCCTGAAGTTTCCTCTGGTGGGTTTGATCGTCTCCGGAGGCCATACGCTTCTGGTTGAGGCGGATTCATGGGATTCGGCCCGGATTCTCGGCGGGACCAGAGATGATGCCGCCGGGGAGGCTTTTGATAAGGTGGCTTCTCTGCTTGGTCTCGGATTCCCGGGAGGACCGGCAGTTGAGAGAGCGGCCCGGGACGGTGATCCCGGACGATTCCAATTGCCCCGCCCGATGCTCAAGAGCGGTGATTATGACTTCAGCTTCAGCGGGGTGAAGACCGCGGTTCGTTATCTGGTGGAGAGGATCGAGAGGGAGGGGCAGCCGGTTCCAACCGCGGATATCGCGGCCGGTTTTCAGGCGGCGGCGGTGGAGGTACTGGTCGCGAAATTGAAGTGCGCGGCTGAATCCTTCCGCGCCCGGACCGTGGTCCTGGGGGGAGGAGTGGTACGGAACGGAGAGCTCCGGCGCCGGGTTCAGGAGGCGTTCGCTTCTCCGGAGCAAGAACTGCTGATCTCTTCTCCGGATCTCTGCTCTGATAATGCCGCGATGATAGCCGGCTTGGGGTGCCGGATACTGGAAGAGGGTGGGGGAGGAGAGTGGGGGGCGGATGCTGATCCTAATCTGGGGTGGGGGGTAGGACTGTTTTAAAGGAGGGAGGAGCAGGGATGAGGAGGGAGGAGCAGGGAATGGCAGGGAGGATGAGGAAAAAGTGGCCTAAAGACTGAACGTTCAACCAGCCTTCGCTAAAGCTATGGCGGGCAGAGCGTCCAACTTTGAACGACGCCTTGGTGATGGGTGCAGGCAGCTGGCGGCCGGAAGGCTGGACTTTGAGCCGGGCGGGATCAGACGGATCTGTCGGATCGGACCGATCAGTCTGATCAATTTTTGAAAGGGGGCCGGTGCAATGGGAACTTTTGCGAATTTTGCGCCTTTCTTGACCCGCCATAGCTCGAAGAGCGACGGCTGGTTTGCGGCTAAGAACAGGGCCGAGGCGAGGTAAAATCAGTTCTTTTTCGCGGCTAACTTATCTTGAATTTTACGGCGATAGTCTCCGAGGTTGAAGCCGCAGTACGGGTGCACGCAGTATCCCTTCTCCTGGTGGCTGACACACCTGAAATCGCTGAGAGTGTCGGTTCCGGTGGCGATCATTCCGCAGTAGATCCGGGACCAGAAATTTGCTCTGGTCTCGGCATGATACTTTTCCCAATCCGTCTTCCAGCCGGGCCTCGTCTCATAGTAGGAACGGATTAAGCCGGCAATATGTTTCGGGTGCCAGCCGATCGCGAAGAGTACCCGGCAGAGATTCTGGAGACTGGTCGGATTGAGGAGCCCCCAGGTATGATTACGGATGGAATTGGCCGCGCAGGGGGGGAGGGCATCCAGGTCCAGCCTCCAGTAGGTATTTTTCCATCTCTCGGGAGGTTCATGGTCGACCCGGTCAAAATCACGATGGAAGGAAAAAAGGCTTGATTTGCGGTAATCATCGATTACCTTCTCCCACCCGGTGCTCGCGTCGGGAATAATCCCGGAGCATTTTTTCGCGTAAGCGGCTGCCTTTTTTAAGTCTTTGCGGAGATCAAAGAGCTTCTGAAAAGATAGATTATTCCGGGGCAGTGTCGCGTAGACCGGCATCCTCCGTCCGGTTGCCCTTCCAACTTTACCAAGATATACCTTATGTTTCTGATGGGTGGAGAAGGTGGTGCGGATATCCCGCATATAGAGAGGATCGGCGTACTGGGTGATGTCCAGGCTCATCCCTTCCCGTCCCCGGGCCATCCTTCCAACCGCGGCATCAGATATGGTGACCGGGAGCGGTGAACTTTTTCGGGTGCGGCGGATGACGAGATGAGAGAGAAATTCATGGAGGCGGCCGATCGCGCTGTATCCCCGGGCGGCCCGGAGTGGTAATTTCCGTAGTCGTTTATTGTCCTCGCGGTGGGTTTGAGAGTCCTTATTCAGCAGGGACTTTTCCGGGAAACCGATCCGTTCCAATTTCCGATGGACGGTGGAGGAGTAGGGGATCAGGGAGATAAAATGATAGCCCGATGAGGTGGAATCATTGATATGGGGGATCCCGTATTCCTCCAGGAGTTCTTCTATCGCCAGATAGACCGGTTCCATCAATTTGAAATGGAGAAGCTGGTTATGGTAGAGGCCGTGCCAGGTATCCAGATTGAAATATTCTACATCCCAGACGGCCAGGGTGGCTTTTTTATCCCAGACCGCCCGGAATACATCCAATCCCTGATCCATCATTCCGGACAGGTCTTCCTGGTGGTTACTGAGTCTCAGAGGGCGCCGGTATCCATTGCGAGCCAGGAATTCACCGAACCCGACAATATATTCACAGCTAAATTTATCTCCCCCGCAGAATTCCTCGATCCTCCGGCGGACATCTCTGTTCCGGTAATATTCCCGGACCGCTTCGAACTGTTGGTCAGACATAGATTGAGAAGGTGTCATGATTAATTCTTAAATATTTTATGGGTGGGATTCCAGCTCATCTGGGATCCTTCCACATTTTATTGTTTGCCCTGAAAAGCTAATGACGAAATATGAATGACGAAACCCGAAAGAAATCCGAATTACAAATGACTAAATTCCCAATTCCCCTCTCAACACCACTGCATGGGCAGCCGGCGCGAGGTTCGTCATTTAACATTCAGCCTTCATCATTCTTTCGTCATTCCTCATTCGGATTTCGTTATTTTAGATAATTTCCTGATTGCCGGTATCTACATCTATAAAATGTCAGAGTACTTTTAACTTGATCCACTCAGTACTCTCCCTCCCACCGGTAATCCCCCAGGTTGTAGCCGCAGAATGGTTCGGGACAGTAGCCTTTCTCCTGGTGAGAGATACAGTTGTGATCGACCATATCATCCAGGCCATCGGCAAGAAGCCCCGCGAAGGTCCGGACGTAAAAAGTAGCCCGGGAGTTGGCGTCGAAGTGTTTCCACTGGTCATCCGGCCAACCGGGACCATCCACCCAGCGCGAGGTAACCAACCCCGCGATATGCTGGGGATGCCACCCCTGGGCAAGGAGACAGCGGGTGAGTGTCTGGAGGTTGGTTGGTTTTAAGAGAGCATCATTCGGCTCTTCCAGGGCCTGCCTGACACAGGGTGGAACGTCGGTATAGTTCATCTTCCCATAGGTATCGGCCCACTCTCCCGGGGGGTGCTGCTTCTCACTCTCAAACCATTGGTGAAACCTATGGAGGTTGGAGTTCTGATAGTCCTCAATCAGATTCTTGAAGTTGACGGTGAAGTCGGGGATAAAGCAGTGGGTGTTTCCGGCATAATCAGCGGCATTGCGGTAGTGTCGGCGGAGCGCGATGGTCTCATCAAGCGAGAGATTTTTCCGGGGGATGGCGATCTGAACCGGTGTCCCATCGGCAATCGCGTCTCCAACCTTCCAGCGCTGAACTTTATGTTTCTGGTGGGTGGAGAAAGCGCAGCGGCAGTCCCTCATAAAGACCGGGTCGCCGAAACAGGAGAGGTCAAGGGAGATCCCTTCGCGCCCGTGTTTTCCGGTTCCGATCGCGACATCGGTAATCAGGAGCGGGAGGTCGGTGAGATCCGATGCTTCTCTGATAATACGATGAGTAAGATGTTCCAGGACCCGCCCCATGCCGTCAAAGCCCTTGCCATAGCGAAGAGATACCGGGCGGTGCCGCTTGCTGAGTGTTCCCCGGTATTTTTCGACCAGAGAATCAGAGAGAACTCCGATATCCTCCAGCATCAGAGCAGCTTTGGTTCCGGATTGGATCTGGAAGGAGAAGTGGTAGCCCTGACCGGTCATTATTGTCAGGGGTCCGATCCCGTAACTCTCAAATATTTTCAGGATTGCCTGATAGATAGGCTCAATCTTATTGAAGGTGCCGACCTGGTCAAAATATACTTCTCCGGGCAGGTCCAGATTAAAATACTCAATATCGAGTACTCCCAGGATATGAGTCTTGTCCCAGAGGGAGCGGAAGAAATCGACACCTTGATCCAGGACATGATTGAATCCGCTGGTGGGACTGGAGATGTAAGGCTCCGGCGCGGGGACCCCCAGAAGGGCTTCCCCGTATCCGACGATATATTCGGCGGTACAGAGTTCCGGTTCCCGGGCAGTTCCCCCGCAGTATTCGGCAATTCTCTCCCGAACTTCCGGATCCTGGTAGTATTGTTGAGGTGTAAGCATGGATAGTTCCTTATGTGAAAAGTTTGAAGAAAGATGTCAGATGACGGAAGTCGGAGAACAGATGACGGAAGTCGGACGACAGAAGTCGGAAGACATACGACAGAAATCAGAGGACAGAAATCAGAGGACTGAGAACAGATGCTGGAGCGCAGTGGTTTGGCCGGAGTCCAGGAAAATTCTTGATTTTCCCGTCTCCCTAATCCAAGATAACTCGCTACTTCGGAATTTCAATAACCTCTAAGGAAAGCAGGAAGGCAGGAGGGGAATACTTGAATTCTCCTGATTTCATGCTTTCTTTAGAGGAAAAGTTGCCCGGGCAAAGCGAGGGCTAAGTTCTCTTGCTGGCATCTGTCTTCTGACATCTGTCTTCTGACTTCTGACATCTGTCTTCCGATGTCCAATATCACTCTTTCTAATAATGCTGAGTATTATGCCTGAATCAGGCAGGAAGTAAAGTTATTTTGAGTGCCTAAAGTGCCTTAAGTTGGAAGTGCCTAAAGTTGTTCGCTTTCGACTGGTGTTTCGGTCCTAAGAATCTCGCTCAGGCTGGAGGCCAGAAATTTATAATACTAAAGTATCCAAAGGAATTCGCTATAATAAATAATCTTATGTTTCCACTCTTGCTCTGCATCTTATGAGTTTCTTCAGAGTAAAGATGGGAAGTTTTTCAACTTTAGGCACTTTAGCGCACTTTAGGCACTTTCAACTTATTTCACTTTAGCGCACTTTAGGCACTTTCAACTTATTTCACTTTAGCGCACTTTCAACTTCCAACTTATTTTAACCATGCCCATAACCATAAAACTCTTGATCTGTTTCTCCCTGGTACTGGTTATCAGCCGCACCCGGATTCCGTTGAGCCTCTCCCTTCTTGCCGGGGCGCTGGCCCTGGGATTCTGGGCCGGGCAGAGTCCGGCGGAACTGGGCGCTACCGCGCTCCAGAGCCTTACCAGCTGGTCCACCTTTTACCTGGCGGCTATCATAGTTCTGATCCTCTTTTTAAGCCGACTGATGGAGCAGTCGGGTCATCTCCAGAGGATTGTTTACGCGTTTATTCTGGTGGTAAAAGAACGGCGGGCGGTGGCCGCTCTGGTTCCCGCCATGATCGGACTGCTTCCGATGCCCGGCGGGGCGCTATTTTCCGCGCCCCTGGTAAAGAAAGCGGTGGAGGAAGCGGAGATTCCGGCGGACCTGAAGGCGATGATCAACTACTGGTTCCGGCATGTCTGGGAATACTGGTGGCCGCTCTATCCCGGTTTCATCCTGGCGGTGGGACTGCTGAATGTCCCGGTCTGGCAGCTGATGGCGGTCCAGTTCCCCCTGGCCATCTTCTGCGTGATAGCCGGGGTGATATTTCTTCTTATCCCCTTGAAAGGATTGAAGAAGAGGGAGGGACCGGATAATCGGCGGGAGAGTTTTGTGATGCTGATCAGGGAGTCCGCCCCGGTTATCATGGTGGTGGCTATTATAATATTTCTCAACCTGCTCCGCCGGATTCTGGAGTCAGCCGGATTGGCGCTCTCCTATCCTCCCGAACTCTCGGTCCTGGTAGGGATTCTGGTCTGTATCATCATGGTAATCCGGACCAATAAACTTAATCGATCTGATATCCGCAAGGCCCTGCGGGATAAAAAATATATTAATTTTGTCTTGCTGATTCTGGCGATCATGGTTTTCAAGGGAGTATTGAGCGGGAGTTCCATTATCCTGGGGATCAAGGATGAGATGATAGCCTATCGCATCCCCCTGCTGGTTATAGTAACCCTGCTTCCGCTCATCTCGGGGTTGGTCACCGGGATCGCGGTTGGTTTTGTCGGGGCGTCATTTCCGGTTATTATTCCGTTGCTGGCCGGATTTTCACCGCTCTCCTTCCTGGCCTACGCGGCCCTCGCCTATAGCTGCGGCTATATGGGGATGATGCTCTCCCCGGTCCATCTCTGCCTCCTGGTATCGAAAGATTATTTTTCGGCCGGTCTGGCTTCCTGCTATTATCTCCTGATTAAGCTGGTGGTGCTGGTAATTGCCCTGACCGGTATCTATGTCTTTATCCTGACCCGACTGGGATAGTATATAGGCTGTGAATCAGTGCTCCGATAATGATGTGGGCGTTAACCCCCGCGAATGCTTTTCTATATATTCGGAAACGGATTTAATTAACTCTTTCAGTAATAGTTCATATTTTCCCTGCATAATTCCGGACAACTGATGGACGATCGTCCATTGGTTGTCCGGTTTTTTACGATTTCGGAATGTGATTGAAAATTTTCTTTGACTACCATATATATCTATGGTATATTAGTCTCAAGACAATTTACCAGGCTGGTGACGAATGACTTTTTTAACTTCAGGTACTTTAGAACATTGCCCGATCTCCGCTAAACCAAGGGCCGGTTGGATTCATTTTTTCTAATCCGCATAATCCGCTTCATCCGCGGTTAAATAAGTCGCAAAGCTGAGTTCTATAATGGATAAATTAACAGATCGACAGCGTGAAGTTCTGCGTTTTATCGCGGATCATCAGGAGAAGAGAGGGGTTCCGCCCACCCTGGAGGAGATCCGGGATCACTTCCACTGGCGGGCGATCGGGACCGTCCAGGACCATCTTCGGGGTCTGGCCCGGAAAGGGTATCTGAAGAGAGGCCGCGGGGCGCGGAGGCTTGAGGTTCTGCGTGATCCGGAGTCGGTTTTCCCCGATGATGACGGGACCTGGACTCCATCCTATCAGGAGCGGCGGCGCGCTTCCGGCCGGGTCTCACTCATCCCGGTGGTGGGGGAGGTCGCGGCGGGATCTCCCATCCTGGCGGTTGAAAATGTGGAGGAAGAGTGGTTCCTGGACCGTAAACTCTTGAGAGGAGATGATAATTTTCTCCTCCGGGTCAAAGGGGAGAGCATGACCGGAGCTCATATCCGGGACGGTGACTATCTTCTGATCCGTCCCCAGGCTGTTGCCGAGAACGGGGAGATTGTGGTTGCCCTGGCCGGGGATGAAGTGACAACAAAACGATTCTATCGCCATAGAGACCGGATTGAACTCCGCCCCGAAAACCCCGCTTTCGATACGATTGTATATCGGAGAGGAGATGAGGAAGTGGAGATTATCGGGAAGGTGGTGGGGGTTTTGAGGAAATATAGATAAAAAATCGTTAAAAAGAAAAAACGTTGAAGAATAAGGACGTTGAAGAATAGAGACGTTGAAAAATAAGGACGTTGAAGGGAAAAGACGTTGAAGATAAAGGACGTTGAAGATCGTCGGACCTGTCGGACAAGTCTGACCGGTCCGACTCCCGGGAGCTTTCAGTAAGGTTTTATGAAAACACCCAATAAGCAAAAAAATCGCTGGATTGTCTATCTCAACTCTCCCTCCCGGTCCGCCGATCGACTGGATCGATTTCTGGAGATCCTGGAGAGCTATACCCCCTGGGTGGAATATCGACGGGGGAGGACCGCCTACCTTGAGTTCGAGGAGGGGCGGGGGGAAGAGGATCATCCCCTGGAGATTATCGGCCGCCTCCGGAAAGATCTGGACGGTCTGGGAATTCCGGTCTCCTTTGGAATCGGCTCCACCAAACTGCTGGCCCGGGCCGCGGCCGGTTTAACCGACCCCGGAGAGAGTCTCTGGATCCTCCCCCAGGGGGAAGAAGACCTTATCCAGGGGCTATCGGTGGAACTCTGGCCGGGGCTGTACCCGAAGACAATCTCACAACTCCTGCACCTGGGGATCAGGAGGGTGGGGGAGTTGGCGCGGATCGATCCCTTCTGGGTTAAGCGGGTCTGGGGGGATCGGGGGTTGGTGATGAGAGAGCAGGCCCGGGGATTTGATCCCCGCCCGGTGACGCGGAGAGTCCCCAGCCTGGAGTTGACGCCGTTACTGCCCCAGCCAAGACTATTTCCGCCCCAGGGAAAAACCGAGAAGCTTAAGGTCCTGAGCCATCTGGCTGCCTTCCTTCGGGATAAATACGGGGAAACGGCCGCTAAATATTCTCTCGAATAAACTCCGTTTTTCCGTCCGTCCACCGCTACCTTTGTTCCCTCCTAATCCGTCCGCTTCTCTCTATCCCTCCCCTTATTTGACAAAACAAGCCAAGCGTGTTCTTTCAAATAAGGATTTTAGTTGGGATGGTTCTTGGCCGGTTTTTAGCGCTTCAGCCTGCCCCGGTTGTAGGTATCTTTTCGGCCGCCGATTATGATCTTTACGGGGGCGGTACTGCTTCCCTTAATATCTACTGCTGATCCGGTGCTCTTCTTCTGGAAGATTATTCCGGATGAACTCTCCGGGACGGGGGTGGGGGGGAGGGACGGCGGAGTTAAGACCGGTCTGATGGTCGGGGAGGGGACCGGGGTCACTGCCCGGGGAGATGGTGTTGGTTCAGGCGTTGGCGGAGGTTTTGGCGTGCTGGTCGCGGAGGGTGTCGGGATCGGTGTCGGGGACAGAGATGGGGATGGCGAAGGTGATCGGGTTGGAGTGGGAAGAGGGGAGATAGTTGGTGATGGTATGGGAGTTGAGGTGGACGTTGCCGCAGGAATCGGCGGGTGAGTTTTAGCTGGAACTGCCGTGGGTGTTGCTGATGGAATCGGTGTTGGTGGCAGTGAGGGCGCCGGAGATGGAGTAGGGGATGAGGTCGGTTTCGGGGTCAGAGATGGAGTTGGCGCCGGGGTAGGAGTTAACACAACTACCGGGGTGCTGGAGAAAGTTGGTGTCGGGGTGGGAGAAGGAGAGGCCGAGGGTGTGGCGGACGGCACCGGAGTAGGTTGATGAACCGGGACCGAGTAGATGTTGCCGTCAAATCCGCCGAAATAGATGGAATCATCGGTTACGGCTGGAGAGGACCAGATCACATCGTTGGTCTTTAATCTCCATAACCCCCGCCCGGTCTTCATATCGACGGCATAGAGATTCCCGTCGGCGCTGCCGAAGTAAACCACCCCCCGGGAGACGGCGGGAGACGATCGGACCGGACCTCCAGTTTCAAACCGCCACCTCTCCCGGCCGGTCTTCCCGTCCAGGGCGTATAAATTGTGGTCCATACTCCCTACATATACCGTACCGGAGGCAAGCGCCGGAGTGGAGATGACGGAAGCTCCGGTCTTGAATTTCCAACGGAGGTGTCCGGAAGCACTATCGAGAGCGTAAAGGTATCCATCATTGCTTCCGCAGTAGATGATTCCGTCTTCCGAGGAGGGAGATGACCAGATTTCCCCCCCGGTCTTGAAGCTCCATATCCCTCGTCCGGTAAAGGCTTCCAGCGCGTAGATATAACCATTGTTACAGCCGAAGAAAAGCGTGTTGCCGGTCAAAAGCGGAGATGACCAGATCCCGTCGCCGGTCTCGAGGAACCATTTTATTCTCCCGGTTAAACTGTCCAGGCCGTAGATGATGCCGTTATTAGCTCCAAAAAAGAGCAGCCCCCCCCGGAGGGCGGGTGAGGTGGCGATCTCATTGTTGGTCCGGAACCACCAGTACTTTTCCCCGGAGTTAGCATCGAGCTGGTAGATGTTACCATCAAGGCTCCCGAAATAAACCGTCCCCTCCGCCACAACCGGAGAAGAGCAGACCGCCCCGCCGGTTTTGAATTCCCATCTCTTCTCCCCGGTCGCGGCAAAAAGCGCGTAGAGTCTTCCGTCGTTGCTCCCGCAGAAAACAATCCCATCGGCAACTACCGGGGATGAATAGACCGGTCCGTCGGTCTTGAACTTCCATCCGGGCTGAATTTGCCGTGGAGCCATCTCGAGTCCGATCGTAGCTGGGGTGGAATGAATTGGTGAAGATAAATGTTCCTCATGTCCACCACAGCCAACAATCAAAAGGCTCGCGAACCCGATACCAAGTATATTTTTTAGGAGCATTTTGCGGAACCTGTTTTAGATAAATAATATTTTCCCCGAAGGCTATCGGGAAGATATTATTTCAGATTAGATATAAAATCAAGTTACTATTGATTTTATCGGTGGTATGGTTGTTTCATGAAATCACTAATCTAAAGGAAAGGATAAATAAATGGCAGACAAAAAAACATTTGATGATCTAGGGCTCTCCGCAAATGCCCTGGACGCGATTAGTAAAAAGGGCTTTGAAGAGCCAACCGAAATTCAGGCGATGACTATTCCCGTTATGCTGCGAGATGATAGTAACATCATCGCTCAGGCCCAGACCGGCACCGGCAAAACTGCCGCGTTTGGATTGCCTCTGATAGATATGATCAGCCCGGATTCCAAAACCGTGCAGGCGATCATTCTGGTCCCTACCCGGGAATTAGCTATTCAGGTATCGGAAGAGATTAACTCCCTTAAAGGCGGCAGTGATATCAGAATTGTGCCAATTTATGGCGGTCAGTCAATTGACCAGCAGTTTCGCAGACTGAAACGAGGTGTGCATATTGTCGTCGGGACTCCGGGGAGGGTAATTGATCATCTGAAGAGGAAGACATTAAAGCTGGGAAATATTGAGCACCTGATAATCGATGAGGCGGATGAGATGCTGAATATGGGATTCATCGAGGATATGGAAGAGATAATGAAGCACACCAATCCTGATAAAAGAACCCTATTATTTTCCGCCACAATACCCAAAAAGGTGAAGGAACTTGCCCATAAATATATGGAGGGTTATGAGCTTCTTGCCGTCAAAGATCAACTGACAACAAATTTAACGGAGCAGATATATTTTGAAGTGAAAGCTTCTGATAAATTTGAGGTGCTATGCCGGATAATCGATATAGAAGCTGATTTTTACGGTCTGGTCTTCTGTCGGACAAAGAGTGATGTTGATTCCGTCGCGGATCATCTGATAGATAGAGGGTATGACGCCGAAGCTATCCATGGAGATTTATCACAGGCGCAGAGAGAAAGAACTCTGGGGAAATTTAGGGCCCAGAAGATCAGAATTCTTATTGCCACGGATGTCGCGGCACGCGGAATCGACGTTATTAATCTCTCCCACGTTATCAACTATTCACTGCCTCAGAATCCGGATTCGTACGTTCACCGGATAGGCCGCACCGGTCGGGCCGGGAACCAGGGGACCGCGATTACATTTATTACTCCCAGTGAATACAATCGACTGATGTTCATCCAGCGAATCGCCAAGACTGATATTAAAAGATCAAAAGTGCCGAGGGTTGAAGATATTATCCAGATCAAGAAGAAGAAAATATCCGATGACCTGGCGGCTGTTCTTGAAGAACAGATTGACAGTGAATATTATAACTGGGCGAAGAACTTGCTGGAGGAGAATCATCCCACCAGGATATTAGCCGCGCTGCTTAACTATAGTTTTGAGGATGAACTTAATCCAGATGGGTATGGGAAAATTAAAGAGATTGGCGAGCGGGGGAAGAAAATTGATCAACAGGGTAAAGCCAGACTTTTTGTCGGACTGGGGAAGATAGACCATATCAATGCCAGAAAACTGGTTGAGCTTATTAAGAGCAGAGTCTCGATTAAACCCCGGCAGATCAGTGATATCCAGATAATGAAAAAGTTTTCTTTTGTAACTGTTCCTTTTGATAAAGCGGAGAAGATTGTTATCAGCTTTAAAGGGAAGGGGAGGAGATCACTGATCACTCATGCCAAAAAGGGTGGGGAGAGATAGGCAAAAGGAGGATGGGTTTAAGATATGAATATAGAGATCGATCGCAACCTGGGAGAGCAACCCATCGCAAAAATCATGGCGGATCATGGCCTGAAAGCCCGGGATCTTGTCACCGTCTCAACTCAGCAGCTTACCCACAAGATGGTATCCCGTGCCTGTAAGGGCAGAAGGTTGACCCCGAATGTTAAATCCAAGATTCGCGACGCGTTGAATGAATCCACCGGTAAGAATTATACCATGGGGGAACTGTTTAACTACTAAAATATACTTGCTAACTTAGAACTTAGGGTTTGACCCTATATTCTATAGTCCGGTTAGCTTTTGAACTTCCGCTCCGGTGAGATAAACTCACCGGGGGCGTAAAGACCAAATGTTCGGGTGAGGAGAAGGGGCAAGGGTGAAGTTCCTACGATCATTATCCAAACTTTAACCCAATTGAATTCTTAGATTATTCAGTAGTAAATTATTATTGTATTTTATCAACCACCTACTATACTTAGATAACTAAAAATCAACCACAATCAGAGAGGCAGTAGATAATGGGTATTATCTGGATATTTATAGTCGCGGTAGTGGCGGTGATTATTTATTACGTAATTGCCAATCGTTCCAGGAAATAGGTTGCTGAGGAAATCGAGACTCCGGAGTGACCGACTGCATCGCCAGATGTTTCCTAATAGTCGACGCCGGCTGAAACTGAAGAGAAGAATGAGGCGGAAGATTCTTCTCATCATTCCTCTCATCTCCGCCAGCTCCATAAGTGATTTTGGTTCCTTGAGGATCCCCGCAAGATGTAAGCTTTCAGTGAAGCCCGTTACCCCATGCTCGTAGAGGCCCCGCCGATGGCGGGGCCATCGTATGGCAGCCTAAAGGCAGCCGCTACGAGAGGACGGGGTCCATTGAAAACTTACTGCAAGACCGAAACGAATGAGTGGGCCGCCTGGGAAGTAAATACCGCCGGCGTGCTCTGTTCTTTTCGGCCTTGTTTTTTTTGACATTTTTGTTGAATATAAGGGCAGCAATCTATATAAAGTAACATTCGAGTCTTATCTGATTATATTTTATTGTCCCGCCCCTAAGTATTAATCGGGGAAGAAAAAATATAAGGGCGATTAGCTCAGTCTGGTTAGAGCGCTACGTTGACATCGTAGAGGTCACTGGTTCGAGTCCAGTATCGCCCATATTATTTTTACTTCGTAAAAATAATAGTTTGCAAGCATTGAACCAACATTACAGGAAATTATTTAAATAAATTCGTGTAATTCGCGTAATTCGTAGTTCTATTTAGTGGCCCGATTGAAGCGAGGGCTAAGTTCTGTTTTCATGGATGAACAAGAATATCTGGAATTGTACCGGCATAGCACGGCGCACGTGATGGCCCAGGCGGTGAAACGCATCTTCCCGGATGCCAAGTTGGGGATAGGGCCTTCTATTACGGATGGGTTTTACTATGACTTTGATCTCTCCGAGACGCTGACTCCGGAGTTATTCGGCCGGATTGAAGAGGAGATGGCAGAGATCATCGCCTCCGATTACCCCTTTGAGCGTGAAGAACTCTCCTATGACAAGGCGAAGGATCTCTTCGCGGAAGCGGGGGAGAGCTATAAACTGGAACTTTTAGAGGGATTGAAAGACGAGACGATCACCATCTATCGGGATGGAGATTTTATCGATCTCTGCCGGGGTCCCCATCTGGAAAGTACCGGGAAGATAAAAGCATTCAAACTACTGAGTGTCGCCGGGGCCTACTGGAAAGGGGATGAGCAGCGTCCCATGCTCCAGCGGATCTACGCCACGGCTTTCCCGAATAAGAAGGAGCAGCGCCTTCATCTGGCCGCGATTGAGGAGGCCAAGAAGAGGGACCATCGCAAACTGGGGAGAGAGATGGATCTCTTCAGTTTTCATGATGAGGCGCCGGGTGTCCCATTTTTTCATCCCCTGGGGGTGATCCTCTATAATACGCTCCTGGATTTCTGGCGGCAGGTCCATCGGGCCGAGGGATATCAGGAGGTGATGACTCCACTTATCCTCAAGGATGAACTCTGGCACCGGAGCGGACACTGGGATCACTACAAGGATCATATGTATCTCAGTACCGTGGGGGAGCAGGGCTATGCCGTAAAACCGATGAACTGCCCCGGGACTCTGCTGCTCTATAAGGAACGTCAGCATTCCTACCGGGAATTTCCTCTCAAGATCGCGGAACTGGGGCGGGTCCATCGACTGGAACTTACCGGGGTTCTCCATGGCCTCTTCCGGGTTCAGAGCTTTGTCATCGATGACGCTCATATCTTCTGCCTCCCGGATCAGATAAAGGAGGAGATAGAGAAGGTTACCGAGCTGATCTTATCCCTTTACCGGACAATAGGCTTCGAGGAATACGAGATAGAGATATCCACCCGCCCGGATAATTCGATCGGGAGTGACGAAGATTGGGAGCTGGCCACCCGTAGTTTAATGGAGGCTCTGGACGCGAAAGGGATTAAATACGCGATCAGCGAAGGGGAGGGGGCTTTTTATGGTCCGAAGATAGATTTTCATATTAAAGATTGCTTGAAGCGAACCCATCAATGTGGCACTATTCAGCTTGATTTTTCCATGCCCGAACGTTTTGAACTGGAGTATGTCGGCGCGGATGGGAAGAAACATCGCCCGGTAATGATCCATCGGGCGGCATTCGGATCGATCGAGCGATTCCTGGCTATCCTGCTTGAGCATTATGGAGGCATATTGCCTCTCTGGCTGGAGATCGGAAGAGCACACGTCTGAACTCCAGTCACACTGATATATCTCGTATGCCGTCTTCTGCTTGAAAAAAAAAAAAAAAAAGAGACACAGACAACAAACAGTCATCAGCCAGAGCACAC
>CAKZYZ010000397.1 GCA_937885075.1 uncultured bacterium
AAATGACTTAAGATAAAGGCTCGCTTGTAATTCGACTGTAATTGGACTTGCAATAGAAAGCTCCACCGCATAGTATTAACTCTTAGAACAAAGAGGATATGATGAGATGGAACTCGTCACTCACAAGTGAGATTGAAAAAGTGTGTTATTTACTTCTCTTTGACCTTTCTTCCTCAGAGATGACCTGATATTCACCTGCTACTTCCTTAACATGGACACCAAGTTTTTCCAACTCAGCCACCGCACTCTCTTCATAAACTTTGCTCTTCTTCTTAAGAAGTTGCATCAATTCTTTCTTTCGTTGTTTTTTATCCTTCAAATTCATTACCTTGCATAAATCTCTCACAGCTTTTACGTACTCATCTATCTCTTTAATCCCGTATTGACGGTTAAGATAAATCTCCTGTGGTGGCCGGGGATCTTCAATTCCCTGTTTTCGGAGTTTTTTTCTATATTCCTCACTCCTCGGGTTAAAAATAGTGAATACTCCCCGCCAGCCATGACTAACAGTATAAGTGCGAGAAATATCTAATTTAAGTTTATCTATGATTGCCGGATCAAGATTCGTTGCTTTAAGGAATAGTAAATTCTTCCCCTGGGGGGTCAAAACAGCGCTCAAATCATTAAAAGGTATCTTTTCGAGAACAAAAATTTTCTCGTGTTCATTCTTGCCTCCTCCTGCCCTTTTAGACAAATTTCCTTTTAATATATCTATTACTTCTACGGTTGTTATCCAATATTGTTCCGTTTTATCGCGAGAGAAATGTATGGGAGAACCAATAAGTACTAAATCAGAATCCTCGATAAGCTTATTTATCGGCAACAATTCCATAATGCCGTAATATGCGTTCACAATTCCCCCTCCCATGAAATTAATCAAAACTGTGAGGATAAAAACCCACTTTACTTTTTTGATTGTTCTTATCATATCCTTAGCCTCCCTTTATTATGGTATATCAACCTCTAGATAATCTGGAGGTGCAGTATTAGACTGGTTGAAAGCATCTCGCTCTGCATCTATCCGAGTCATTTCTGCTGTTAGTTTGTCACTCGCTATTTGAACATTGATGGCATTCTGAATCTGTTGTTCTAAATCTGCTTCGCTAATGGTTGAAGTCATATTAATGAGTGTATTATTATATAGGCTATTGGCATTGAAGAGATTTTGCCATGGATCCATGGAAGTCAACTGTTCTACATGGCGCCCTTCATGCACTATTACAATTTTATAATAGAATTGGCTAGTAGGAGGAATATATGATATTACTTCTGGAGTCGTCCTTCTGAGGTCTCCCACACCAGTAACATACCACTCGTCATTTCCATTTACCTCTCTAATTCCAATTACAGGCATGCCAGTAATAATGGGCCAACTTGTCGTTGCTGGAGGAGATGGCAAATATACCCTCCAGATATGAGGTGTAGGGTCATTACAGGTAATTCCCCCTACCGTTATCTCACAGTTGATTTTGTATTCGCAATTCCACCCAGTAATTGCCAATAATCTACTATTAGGTCTGGCATACCAATGAGCATTAATAATTGTTGTGGTTTCCTGATTCGGTGTAGAAAAGTTCACACTGGGATTATTGCCAACAGCCCCAATTCCTATTTCCCATGTCCACTGATATGATGTAACAGGTATCGGGGGCACTACCGTTGCGTCAAAAGCACCCGTGTTATAGCCATCTATTGTATGGGGAGGACCACTTATCTCCACCTTGAAGACAATAAATTCTTTTTCAGATAAAACGATAGGTGGAATTTGTTTTGAATAGCCGCAAGGCACAATAAGCGAAATAGCTAATATCATTATCCAAATCTTTGCTGCTTTGAAGATAAACAATCTTTTATTGCCATATCTGTTAGCTTGCAGGAATTTAAGTAACCTCATAGTAATCCTCCGGTTGCAGAATTATTTCATTTTGCTTGATTTTCTCCGGTCTTCTTTATAGCTCGTTCTACAGCTTTTCTTAAATCCTCTTCTTCCGCTTCCCCTTGCTTTAATTTCTCAAAATCCCTTCTGGCTGCTTTTAGAATTCTATCTTCTTCCTCTCTTAAAGACTTATCTTCTGTTTCCTTCTGGACTAACTCTTCAGCATTCTCCCGATCCTTTATTTCCGGTATCTCCTCGGTGGTCTCCTTTCTCCCGGTCTTGATGAAAAGAAGAACGACCAGCAATATGACAAGGATTACGAAGATTCCAACCATTCCTTTCCAATTTAAACCAAACTTCATATATCGTTACCTTCACATTTCATGCGAATATTCCGGTTCAGACTAAAAATAATAAAAAAAGCCCTACACTTGCCGCAGGGCTTTTTTGAAACTTTGAATTGTGGAAAGACCTGGATAATGGAGTTGTCCTCATTACAGACCTCTTATTTTATTTCCAAATTATATCTTGTATCAAAATAAAAATCCTGTCAAGAAAAATTTAAAAATTCAAAAAAATTCAGAAAATTAATAAATCAAGACCCCTTTCTCACAACGCACGATCGAATGTTCAAGGAACCGGGTAACGTAATCACTACCTTCCGAAAAGAGACCGAAATCCATGCTGGTGGAGTAATTCAATTGAATCGAATAAGGGGTTCCGACAGTAACGGAACAAAAAACAACGATCTTCATCTTAAATTCGGCTATGTCTTACAAAGCGGCCGCAAATTCCCAGAAAAAAACTCAAAAAAGAGAAGAACCGCTTCCAGATCAGTCCCTAAATAAGGCCTCGAAAGCCGAGTATTTCCTATCCTTCACGGCCTTAATCTGCTATCTTCCCTTTTTTCAGTTCTACTTGATAGAAACCCCGGAATTAGAGGCCGGGAGACGGCCTTAGAGCCGTTTTCAGCTTTCTTCGGCCCCAACCCCGAAAAAATGAAAGCATCGCTTGACGATCGACTTAAGGCCGCTGGAATCCGACATTTTGACGAGCTGATCCACAATCAATCCCGCGAGTGGCTGATCAAGAACTTCCGGAAGGGCTCTTCCAAGTACCCCGTCAACGTGGCCTGCCTAATGCGCAACATCATCTGGCAGGTCCGCGAGCGGATCCGCCGGGGGGAGAAGCCACCCCTTAACGAATTGATCCGGACCTTCTGGTACATGTACATCAAGCCCACCCTCTCCCGGGCCGGGGCACTGGCTTACGACGTGGACCAAATAAGGAGAATATAAAATGTATCAAGATAAATGGGAACAATTTTTGAAATGCACAAAAAAAATAAACTTATCGATTATACATGGAGAACAACAAAAAACATTTCAAGAACTTTATAAAATTGAACCTGCCCTTCAAACATTCGTTACAGAGGTCACTGATACTCTTAATAATGCAGGCTCTGAAAATATTATTATTCATGGTCCGAAGGGATGTGGAAAAACATCATTTTCCTATTACCTAAAAAGAATACTTTGGGAAGAAGACAAAGATTTTCAAAATCAATACGTAATAGAGATTCTTCATATGGGGAGAATGGTGGTGGGAGGAGGGAAAAGTCTTGATGAAAAGAAAATAGATTATGAATTATCTAAAGTTCTAAAAAGGTATTTATTGTCACATAATTCAATTGACGAAGATACACTCGCCCCAATGGAACATAAAAGCGATGTTTCAAAAACGATAAGTGATTTTAAAGATTTCATAAAGGAAAGGAAAAGCTTAAAAAAACTTTTGTTTATATTAGATAATGTAGATACTTATAGTTATGATGTAGTTAATAACATAGTTTCCACAGTTTGTTCCAAACTAGGTCCAACTTATATAATTAAATGTATCAACATTCGAACTAAAACATACGAAAGAGCATTAACAGAACATGGAAATTATATTGATACATATTTTCAGATACCGATCGAATTCCCTCTGTTATCTTTAGCTGAAATTGCTAACCATCGAGTTAATTGCGCTAGAAATGACAAAGAAAATATATATATTTTTGAAGATGAACTTTGCAATCTTATAAAATCTATTCACTCATATGACTTGAGACACTCTCTAGTGTCTCTAAGATCTCTCCTAAAAAATATCCCACCCCAAAAAAATTGGGAGACTCAAAAGATCATACAAAATAATATAATAAAAAAGTCTTTAGACGTGCTTATCGGCACACGGAGAATTAAAAACTTGTACTCTAATCATTATAGGATAAGTGATAGATATTCAGCAGTTAGGGAAACATTGTTATTGCTTAATTATAACCAGATTGTTGATAAGACTTTTAAACGACGACTTATTGACAAATATTATTTCGACACTCGTGTAATTCAAGAAGCCCTTAACATTCTTGAAGAGGAAGAATTTATTCATAAAAGACGTGAAGGATCAGGAGAATCTGTCATATATGATGTTTCAAAAATGGGCAAACGTTATATAAGCTTCTGCAATCAGAAAGGGTATGCTGACATATGTAGGCGATATTTAGAAGGAAGGCCTCCAATTAGTGGAGAATATTTATGGAAAAAAGCCTCTGCGCAAAGAACTCGTGAAGAACTAACACTTTAAAGGAAAAAATATGATAGGAACAATTAATTTGGATTACTTCCTAAAAATAGCACATATTGGAGTTATTTTTATAGGAACAATAGTTGTGGGTGTAATTGCCCTTTATCTTAAGCACATAAAAGGGGCGCATATCAAAATATTAAGCCAAAACCCAATTTTAAAAGTTGCTGATAGGTATTACATAACTGCAGTAAACAATGGTTTAAAAACAGGAATTTTATTCGAGATTAATGTTAAGGTTGGCTATATGGATATAAACGATTTATTCAAGAATAAAGAGGAAGGAATAAATAAGCCTTTTACTATAGAAGCTGGAAAATTTGAGCAGATCTATTTTAAATTATCAGAAGACCAGTCGGAAAAAGTCAAAAATAATAAAGGATTTAAAGTTAAAATTGAATATAATACCCTCCATGGAAATAGAATAAAGAAAAAGATAATGACAACAACGATAAAAATATAGAAAAACGTGTTAAACTTCCAATAAATCCAATTTTTACAAAGATGTTTATTAAAGTAGAGCTATTTTCTAATCTATCGATACTTATACTTTTTAAGGCTGTCCCAGATTTAGAAGCCGTAAAACGGCTTTAAAGCCGTTTTTAACTCTGTCCGGCCCCAGCTTCCGTAAAAATGAAGACATCGCTTAAAGACCGCCTTAAGGCCGCCGGAATCCGCCATTTTGACGACCTGATCCACGATCAATCCCGCGACTGGCTGATCAAGAACTTCCGCCGGGGCTCTTCCAAGTACCCGGTCAACGTAGCCTGCTTAATGCGCAATATCATCTGGCAGGTCCGCGAGCGAATCCGCCGGGGGGAGAAGCCTCCCCTTAACGAGTTGATCCGGACCTTCTGGTACATGTACATCAAGCCCACTCTCTCCAGGGCGGATGCTCTATCTCACCAGGTCAACCAGTACAAGCAACTGGTCTACCAGTTTGTCAACATGGTCCGGGACCTGGACTTGATGAGATACAGCGATATCGGATTCCGGGATGACAACGAATCCCATCGGAGAGTCGGGGCCAACGCCAATATAGTTCTCTTCTCCGAAAAACTGGGACACCAGTCCTTCCTCTCCGAGATTGCCGGGAAGTACCGTGTCTCAATCATTGCCCTGGGCGGCCAGCCGTCCGTCCTTAACCTGGAGTACTTCGTCGATGATTTTAAGGCCAACAGCGTCAACCTCCGGCGATCGTTCTATCTCTTCGGGATAGTTGACTACGACCCGAGCGGCTGGATTATCCGGGACGCATTTATCAACAACCTGAAATTCTACGGGATCAAGAATATCCACACCTTCGATCTGATCACTCCGGACATGCTGACGGTTGAAGAGGTCAAACTTTCCCGGTACCGGATCCGGGCCGGCAAGACGATGACGACCAAAAACAAAGAATGGCTGAAGGAAGTCCACAAGCGGAAATATGAGAACCAGAAATACCTGGAGGAGCGGGACCGGGGGGAGCCGGTCCTCTACGGCCTGGAGGCGGAGGCCATCTCCAGCAAGCGGCTGACTGCAAAGCTGGAGGAGGTCATGGTCCCCCTGATCGCCAAGTCGGAGGACCTGGTCAGGGCCTATGAATTGCGCCGGCTCAGCGAAAGGATCATGAAGTTAGCTCTCCGGAAGTGGAGACTGTCGGAGAAAGCGGCAAAGAAAAAAGCAAGGAGATAATCATGCCCGGGCAACCTGATTTTATAAAAGACTCAATGATTAAGGAGTATATTCGCGACACCGAAAAACTCCGATCGTCTTCTAAAGTAGTGGCGACGATCAACAAGCAGCTCAATGCCATAATTCAGAAGGTGATCAAGGAGGCCGCCGCGATCGCGCGGGAGTCCGGAAAGAAGACCATCCTCGAGGATGACATTGTCAAGGCCCTGGAGAAGCACGTCGGCCGGGAGACATTGACCTGGCAACAGACCCTTGCCCAGGTACTCCGCCAGCCGGCGGTCAACCTCCGGGATATAGCCAACGGAATAGACAAAGAGCTGAGACGGTTAAAGCTATGAATCACCGCGAACTTGCCGAAGTGATCCGGAAGGATCACGGCCTCTCCTGGGCGGAATCCTCCCGGATCCTGGAGACCGTGATCGAGACGATCCGGGCCCAGGTAAAGCAAGGCCACCTTGTCCGCCTCCGGAACTTCGGGACCTTCCAGCCCCGGAAGAGTCACGGAAAAATCCGGGCCAAGTTTAATGCTTCAAAGAATTTTTTTAAGAGGTAGCTATTTATATTCAATATGATGGAGATAATTCTGCTTAATTAATAGTTGGCTGTAATTTGGAGGCAACAATAGAATGACTACAAATCTCGAGTCCTACAAGAGCGACCTAGCGAAGTTAATCAGCAAGGGCGAAGATCTCCATATGGCTCTGCATTTCCAGTGCTTCCCGGAGGGAATTGAGGAGAAGCTGGGGAAGAAGAAAGCAGCTGAATTCAGGAAGGAGCTTCCGAACTTTGATGAGGATTATCAATCGTGGTACTCTGAGTCAAAGGCGGTGATCAAGCAGCTTCTCCCTGATCGACTGCAGGATTTTTGCAGGCACTATGAGAAACCGAAGTCCCGAAAGTCCCTCGACTCCGAAAGCTACAGGATAGATGATTGCCTACAGGGCCTATCAGTTACTCAAACATCGTTTGGCGAAAAGTCAAAGATTGTAGGCCCAGATGCGGCCATCCCTCATTTGAAGCAGCAGCAGGCTATCCTCAAGGCCGTAGAATCACGATTTGAAAGCAGTCTATTTGATATTCAGCAGATTGTTCAAGCAGATATCTTCGACTCGGAGTTGGCGGCAGCGCGGGAATTTTTGAAGAAGGGGTTCCTTCGCGCTGCAGGTGCGGTTGCAGGTGTTGTTCTTGAGAAGCACCTTGGGCAAGTGGCACAGAACCATAGTGTGACTACGCGGAAGAAGAACCCCACGATCAGTGATTATAATGATCTCCTTAAGGGTGAAGGAGTGCTGGATACGCCTAACTGGCGGCAGATCCAAAGACTCGGAGATATCCGAAACCTATGCGACCACAGTAAGGATAGAGATCCAACAAAGGAAGAGGTGGAGGAGTTGATCGATGGCGTCGAGAAGTTCACCAAGACTCTATTCTGAGACAGCCAACAAATCGCTCAAGCAGACCGGAAGGGCTGGTGGGACTTCCAAACGGTTTACTTTTTGCCCGGATTTTATGGAATAGTATAGTTTTTTTGTCGGCCCCTTCCGGTAGCTTAGCTCTACGTTATGCCATTTAAAAGGAGTATTAAGTTATGAAGGAAGATAAGATAGATTTAATTCCCACGGCGACACCAACCGAAACAGTATTGGATGTCGCAGCATTTGTAGGGAGTGCTGTTCCTTGGATCGGTGGGCCAGTTAGCAATGTACTTGGAGGAATATCTTGGGGTCGTAAATTAGCGCGAGTAAGAGAGGTTCTTATTGGATTGTCTTCAGATTTAGCTGAATATAAATCCCAAGCATCAGAAGAATATGTAAAAACAGAAGATTTTGAAGAATTGCTTGAACAAACTTTACGCAAGGCCGCAGATGAAAGAAATGAAGAAAAAAGACAAATTTATCGAGACTTCCTCACGGATGCAATTAAATCACCCGGAGAATCTTACGACGAACAAATTCGCTTCTTAAAGACGCTTGAAGAATTACAGCCTGATCACCTGAAAGTCATTCGAGCTCTGTCACAGCCACCTGCCCCAAATCCAGCATATATAACTTCTCCGAATCGATCACTTTGTAAGCGATTGCTGGAATTAGATGAAACACGTATTACTGATTTGATTGTTCAACTAAATGATCTACATGTAACAAATTCAACTGGTTTAAAAGTAATGATGTCCGGTCATGAAGCAGAAAAACTTAGACATTTAATTACACCATATGGCGAACGATTTTTAAAATTTATCGTTAAGGCATAACCCACCGCTCCACTCGACCATGAACCGCTTCGCGGTCACGGCGAGTGAGCTTATCGTTAGCCATTCGGAGGATATTTATGGAAGAACAGCATGGGCAAAAGGGCGAACTTAGAGTTTCGTCGAGCGGTGTTACTATTAGCGGAACAGCCTACGAGGATTTCCGCCCATTAATAAAAAACGTAGTGGGTGTAGCAAACCCGTTCTTTGAATTACTGGCAATACTGACTGGGTTATCTGTAGGTTGGGTAAACTATAAATTAGAGGGCATTGGGCAGCGGTATGAGGAGAAGCTGGCTTCTGTTCCAATGAAAAATAGACAAGTGCCACCACTTGAAGTAGCAGGTTCGGTTGTCCGGGGTGCCTCAATTGCTTCCGATGCCCCAGAACTTCAGGATCTATTTGCGGAGTTGCTAGTGTCAGCCTCTGATGTCAGGCGAGTAAAATCAACGCACCCATCATTTGGGTCATTAATTAGCGAGCTCGAACCATTGGATGCAAAAATCCTAGCAATGTTTGTGGAGATAGACCCGCGCCCGGATTTGCACGCACTGGAAGTTCAGCGGGCGTTTGAGTTGTCCTTATCCGATTCCACGATAAAAGAATCGGTTAGCAATCTCACCCGTCAGGAGTTAGTAGAGAGATCACCTTCGGCCATAGACTTTGATCTATCAAGGTTACATTTCCGCACGTATGGGGATCCAGATCCACAAAGCGAAATTGAGAAGCTCAAGGAGCAATTGGTTGAGATTTTTAGTAAATCGATAAAGGATCCCTGGCCTCTTCGTTTGACCCCATTTGGTTCCCGCTTTGTATCTGTCTGCATTCCTCACAAAGGTCCAGATCCAGATAGCAGGAGCGAGAATGGTGATGGCTAACAATCTCTTGTACCCGACAATCGAGTCTGTCACTCCTTGTGTTGTCGCTCAAGCCGCGCCGGCCCCCCCGGTTTCTACCAAGTTGCCTCTACCCCACCCCCTGTGAAGCCCCACCGGTCGAAGAGCCCCGGCCTCCATAAACAGATAGCGGCCGGGCCTCCTCGACCGGCTACGCTCTCCGGTTAATTTCAACGTTCTTCAACAAACCAACGTCTCCTTGGGAAAGAAGCGCGCCAGCAAAGCTGTCACGCTTCTTGCGGACCCGGCCAACGCCAGCAACCTGGTCCCGCGGATTCAGTCCGGGTCCCCCTACCCCACCCCCTACAACCCGGACTGAAACCGCTCCCCGGCAGCCGGCCCCCTCCCCCACCTCGCAACCTGGTGCCTTCCCCGCGCGAGCGCCGGCCTGTCACGCTTCTTGCTGATGGCCTTGCCCCTTCGGGGCATCCTTCCGGTGATTAAAACCGCGATGCGGTTTTAATCACCTCCAGGAGCGGCCGCAAGAATCGCGCCAGGCCTCGCCTCACCTGGTGATCAACCCCCCTCCTCGAGTCAAGATCCCCCCCATCCAGGATACCTACCAAATCGAGGATGCTCGGTGCCGCGTACCGCGGCACCTCCGCTCCACTTTGTCAATTCCCTCTGCTCCCCCCACCCGGTTTCAGTCCGGGCGCCCCTACCTCACCCCCTGCAGGCCCGGACTGAAACCGCCCCCCGGTCCTTCCCCGGTCCCCCCTGGTTTCTGTCAAGTTGCCTCTACCTCTCCCCCCACACTTGACAGAAACCGCCTCCCCCTCCTGCATTGAGGAGCCCCGCCGGTCGAAGAGCCCCGGCCTCCATAAACAGATAGCGGCCGAGCCTCCTCGACCGGCTACGCTCTCCGGATAATTTTAAACGTACTTCGGTAGACCAACGTCTCCCTGGGCAAGAAGCGCGCCAGCAAAGCTGTCACGCTTCTTGCGGACCCGGCCAGCGCCGACAACCTGGTCCCGCGGTTTCAGTCCGGGTCCCCCTACCCCACCCCCTACAACCCGGACTGAAACCGCTCCCCCGGCAACAGGCAACACCGCCCTCGCCTCTCAACCAGGTACCTTCCCCGCGCGGGCGCCGGCCTGTCACGCTTCTTGCTGATGGCCTTGCTCCTCCGGAGCATCCTTCCGGCGATTAAAACCACGATGCGGTTTTAATCACCTCCAGGAGCGGCCGCAAGAACCGCGCCAGGCCTCGTCTTCCCTGAAGATCGATGCTCTCTCCCCGAGTCAATATTCGCCTCACCCGACAGCTCAAAAGAGCGGCCATCAGACTGCAAAAAGCATGCAGACTGATGGCCGCTCCGCTGTCTCCCCGGCTGGCTCACGAGATTCGAGGGGATTCGGCGTCGCGTACCGCGCCACCGAATCCCCTCGAATCTCGCTCGCTCCCCCGCAGACGCAATAAAGGGCAGATGCCCTTTATTGCTTGACACCCACGGATCCGGATCCGGAGCGATCGCCGGCAAGATCCGTGCTCAAACTCCTCCAATGCCAACCGGCCGAGGAGTAAATCTGTAAACTTTTCACACCTCCCCTCCCCCACTTTACCAGGCCACCTGCAGACTCGATCGCCTCCATCCTCACCCGGCACCTGGCATCCCCCGCTACCCCCTTAAAAAATAAGGAGGCGCTTCGCGCCACTTACATATTAAAAAAATCATTTCCGTTCTTGGCGGAACACTTCACCCCCCCATTACAAAAGGGGGGAAAGATGCTCAATTACTTTTTATTAAAAAAGTAAGCCGCATTTTTCCCCCCTTTTGAAAACCCCCTTTTATTAGGCTTCAAAATCTAATGAAGTTCGCGCTTTAATATGGCTCCAAGGCGCTGACGCGCCGTCGCCATGCGCTCACAGGGGGGGGTGCAGGCGCACCCCCCCCTCGTGTTCCTTACGGCCGGCCGAAAAAACCCGGCCGTCCTACGAACGGAAATGATTTTTGCCCCCGCTGCCCACGGGGCTAGCGCCCCTTACCTTTGTTCCCTCCCATCCGGTCGGGAGGTCGGCGCTGGACGTCTCCCTTCGGGATACTCCCCCAGCGCCTCCTCGGTCCTTCCCTTCGGTCAGGCCATTATGTTTTTGCGCCTTCGTCGTCACGACATAACGTCGGGACTCCTCAGTCGCCACGGGCTCATACGGCACAATCCTGTGCCTATTCGCCCGGAGAGCCCAACGACAATGGTGCACACTCCCCCACAACATCTCCAATGACCGAAGAGTTAGTAAGCGGGAGATGGAGAAACCCCCATGGGCAAACAAATTCAAAAAAAAATTTGACTCAAACGCCATTCCGTAATACATTGTAATATATAGGAATCGCCAATGAAAAAATTTCACCACTTATTCTGGGACAACAACAACATAACCCATATCGCCAGGCATAACGTAACCGCGGATGAGGCTGAACAAGTTGTCTTTGCTCCGGGAACTCGCCTCCGGAAAGGCCGCGGGCCAGAGATATACTATCTCTTTGGCCAGACTGAGGCGGGACGTTATCTGTTCATCGTAGTATTAGAAATTGGGAAACACTACGCGAGAGTAATCACAGCCAGAGATATGAGCCAAAGAGAGAAAAAATGGTATCGATCTTAACGGAGGTAATCTCATGAAAAAGAAAATACCTGAATTTAAAACCGAAGCTGCACTCGCAACCTTCTGGGATAATCATGACTTCCTGGATTATCTCGAAGACACCGAGCCAGTAGATGATGTTGTATTCGAGCGCCCGAAAAAATCAGTCGTATCCATTCGTCTGGAGAAAAGCCAGATCAATGAAATAAAAAAACTCTCTCACAAGACAGGTCTTGGTTATTCCTCCCTGATAAGATCCTGGATCATAGAGAAGCTGGCAAATATCCATCGCCTCCAGGAAAACCATTAACCGAGAGACAGCAGAGCAGACAATAGCCGAGAAAAAGGGATGTTGCCCCCTCCCCTCTCCGGGCTTCTAATATGGGGCGAATAGCAAAAAAGATGAAACGGATCAGCATATTTAGCGTTAAAGGCGGGACCGGAAAAACCACGACTGCAGTAAATCTGGCAGCCGCACTTGCTCAGGACGAAAAGCGGGTTTTGCTGATCGATCTCGATCCGGAGCATGGAGCAACGCTGGCATTGGGGATAAGAGCGGAGCGAACTCTCATCGATCTTCTTCGTGGACAGGCAAGCTTTGAGCAGGTGTGCTTGAAAATATGGGATTTTGATTTCATACCCTCCGGGCCCGAGCTCATGGTCTGGAAAGAGGACGTAAAAACATTAAAAGAAACGGTAAAGAGAAGGTATGACTACATTCTGGCCGATCACGGTCCGGGCGTATCTCCCATTTCCGTCAGTGGGCTGGCCTTCGCAGATACAGTTTTGATTCCGACTCAGGGGGATTATCTGCCTGGTCTGGCGATTGAGCGTGTTCTTGACGTGGTAAAAGGAGTAAAAAAGGTTAATCCAAACCTGAGAGTCGGCGGGATCGTATTAAGCCAATTTGACAGTCGCCGCTCATTCTCTTTTCAAGTGGAGAGCACGCTCCGGGATGAATACAGAGAACTGGTGTTTGATACGAAAATTCCCGTTAGCGTTGACCTGGTAACGGCAAGCTACCAGGCCAAGCCGGTTATCTTTCACCGGAGTGGATCACCGGCCTCGGAAGCATTTAAAAAGTTAGCCCGGGAAATTGAAGGGAGGTTTTGAGAATGAAGAAACCGGAAAAACTCAAAAGAGGATTCAAGGCGACACACTACGACGTCACCGGTCAGATGCTTGAAGAGATGAAAAGCCCAGAAAAACATAAAGACATAAAGACAGTAAAACATAATGACGTAAAAACAGAAAGACATAATGACAGAAAGACGGCAAAGAAGAAAGACAGCAAACCGGATAAAATCAGGGTCACTCTATACATAGATCGACGGGCGGACATAATCCTGGAGGGCTTTAAATATCAGTTCAAAAAAGCGGGGGAGTTCAGGAGTAAATCAGAGATAGTGGAACGGCTGATAATGGAACAAGAAAAAAACATAAAGACATAAAGACAGCAAAACATAAAGACTGAATGACATAAAAACATAATGACAGAAAAAACAAGGGGGACTTACCCCTCGGGGGATAAAGAAAGTCGCTCTTGGGCCAAATATGGAGGTCATTTTCCGGAGGATCAGGCAAAAATGGGCGGGATAGGCCAGTTTTACTGAATTCTATACTCCGGAGGCGGAAAATAAAGCCCTCCTCATGGCTATAATCAATCTTTAAAACCGGGGAGTTATAATTGTCGCCGAGAAGGGGAGGGGACTTTCAGGAAAATTTCCCCTGTTTTCCCGTAACGCGGTCGGCCGTAGATTCTTCTTGAAGAGCAATACCTTTTTTCTCCTCTGCCCAGTGGGTAAAATCATTATATTCCGGGATCACCACGTCTATAAAATACAATTTAAGGTAGCTGATCTTCGGTTCGCCATTTGCTTTATAAGGTTTCACAAACTCACTCTCTGGAAAATTATTCTCAACCCAGGTTTTGAATGCCTTGTCCTGGTCTGAGGTGTAGTTGCTGATTAATTCCTTCAGCTTGCTATCTCTTTCTTTCTCAAAGATCTCTTTCAGGCGTCCTATCTTCGCAGCTTTCTGTCTCTCCTTCTTTTCTCGATCGGATCTATCTTTCTCATCCTGTTCTTTCTGCCTGGTTGCCTGGTAAAGATTTGATGGCTCGTACGATTCACCGGCCCGGGATAGCCTGATACGACTTCGCAACCATCCCCCTGGGTTAGCGAGGTGCTGACCGGATTTGGCTTTGCGCTGGATCTCAAAATCCAGATCGGCAAAGGCAATCTTCCAGTCTTCGTCAGAGAAACGGTTGCGGATTTTGCGCCAGTCGTCAAATCCAAGCTCTTGAAGTCGAGAGGAGATTCCTGCTGCCGGGAGCGGAAGTTCTTTATGCTGTGAAGGTGCCTGTGGCTGGCGCGGATGATGCTCCACAGGGGGTTTGAAAGGGAGTTCCTGCTGGCTGTAGGCGGGATTCTTGCTCCAGAAAAACTCAAGATACGCGACCCTTCTACTTTCCTTATGTTCCACAAAGCGGAAAAGCAGATCTGTTTTTTCCTCAATGTCTTTCTGGGCCGGCCTGAGAACTTTGCTTTTGAGGTGGCCATACTGTCTATACTGGTTCGGAGGAATATCGAGGTATTGCTTCATCCATTCGACGCTGACTGTTGCTGATCTTCGTCCATCGCGTTTCGCTATTCCCTGGTTGAACTTCAGGAACTGATAAATCCGGAGGGAATAATGGCTCTGGAGGCGAATGACGGCTCGGAGCTCATACATCGTAAAGTTTCCTTTGAGAGCGAGCAAAAAGGGTTTCAGTTCCGGATGGAATTCAAGTTCAACGAATCCTCTCCCGGGAGATAGCCTCGCGTAGCAACACCATGTCACTTTGATCAAGTCTTCATGCTCCGGGTCAAGCCATCGGATGATCTTGCCCATCAAAGCGTCCGTCGCTTCATCAAATCGGGTATATGGACTCTCATTTTTTGTGCCGATGGCATTTCTTAGCTCCTGAACAGATATCCGATAGCGTTTAAAATCTTCATCTTTCTTCTCGACCAGAGCCAACATATAGAGGATGAGTCTTTGTTCGTTGATGGAAAGTCGAGGCCATTGCGCTTTATTAAGAAGGTCGTTGGATACGGCTATGAGCGCGTTGGCATCTTTTTTATCAAGCATTCTTTTTGCCAGGGCAGTTGTAGTCATAAGGGCTGTGATATCAAACATACTATCATCTGTCAATACTTTGGTGATATTTAAATTATCACCGCATCTTTAATTGATGATAATTAACGTTCAATTGGTGATAGTTAAACTATCGCTCTGCGTTCAATCGGTGATAGTTAACGTTCAATCGGTGATAGTTAACGTTCAATCGGTGATAGTTAACGTTCAATCGGTGATAGTTAACGTTCAATCGGTGATAGTTCGGGACATGCAACCGTTGAATATCAACACTTTATGACCTCCTAAATATAGAATATAGAATATGTAAATCATCATCATGGGTTAAAGCTCTGAAATGATGATGATTTTCTTATTTTAAAAAACAAAAATAACAAGTAATCTGTAGATGAGTTTGCTCCGATAAAAATGCTACAGGATGAGACTGGTGCCCTTAACGCCCCATAAATCAAGGAGTGAGAAATGACCAATACCGCTATAATAACAAGTCCAGTTCAACATCCCGCCCTATCTGATTTCCTGAGCCGTCTCCAGCAGCTCCGGACCTCCTACTTGACTACACTTAGCCCACACACCCGGAGAGCGTACAATCGAGACCTGAAAGACTTTGCCGATTTTCTCGGGGAAGAGGATCCAATCCAGGCCCTCCGGAGACTGATAGAAAAAGGGCAGGGGGAGGCCAACTCTCTAACACTCCAGTATAAGGCTCACCTCATCGAAGAGGAGAAGACGCCGGCGACAATCAACCGGAGATTGTCTTCCCTCCGGTCAGCCGTCAAGCTGGCTCGGATGGGAGGATTCATCCCCTGGTCTCTGGATATCCCGGGAGTAAAGAGCCGGCCCTATCGGAATACAAAGGGCCCTGGGCGGCAGGGGTTTCAACGGATAATGCGGGAACTCCATGAATCGGATCGGCCCCGGAATATCCGGGACCGGGCCATCATCCGGATGCTCTACGACCTGGCCCTGAGACGCGGCGAGCTGGCCGGCCTTACTATCGAGGACGTTGATCTAACCGCCAAGCAGGTGTCGATCCTGGGGAAGGGAATGCGCGAGAAAGAGCTGGTCGCGCTTCCGGAAGAGACCGCCCGGGCTCTATCCGACTGGATAGAGCTCCGGGGAGATGATCCGGGGCCGCTCTTCTACAACTACGATCGCCGTCCCGGCGATCGTCGGCTTACCTATGACGGAATCTATAAGATTGTCTTAACCGTGGCATCCCGGGCAGGGATAAAGACCAGGCCCCACGGATTCCGACACACCGCGATCACTGAAGCCCTGGAGCTCACCAACGGCAATCTAGCGGCCGTCCGGGATTTCTCCCGGCACAAGAGCTACGAGGTCCTCCGGTTCTACGACGATAACCGCCAGGATCGAGGCGGTGAAGTTGCGAAGTTGGTAGCAAAGGCAGCTTCCGTTTGACAATCTAAAATAAAAAGGGAGGCGTTATATTATGTCGTCGATATCGTATATAGAAATATGGGAAGAGAAGGATGACAAGAAGTTGCTTGAAATATTCAAAACCGTTGGCGGTCGCAATCTCGTATCCACCAGTGATTTTCTCCAGGAACTCCGGATAAGAGAACAGGCAAAACAGACAAATACACTAAAACGTCTTACCTGGTGGATTTTTGGTTTTACGTTGGTCGTGACTTTGGCTACGCTTTTAAATCTGGCCATAACCTTAAAGTGGATTGGTTAATAAGTCTAATCGTATGGTACTAAAAATATAAGTTATCAGTAGCATAATCGGGGAGAAAAACAGGAGCAATATCCAGGATAATTTGTTGACACGAAAGACCGGAAAACCGCGATTTCCGGGAGGGGACAACACCGATCCCGGGAAAGAAAACGCCGTGACGGGCATCTGAGTAATTATTCGCTCCAGGACAGATAAACAGAACCAGTGCCGCCCCCATAGCGAAGCGTTGTAGCCGCGGTCGTTGACCGCAGAATATGGAGTGCGGAAGTTTGCCCACCGTAGGCGTGGTTTACTACCGCATTAAAATGTTACAGATGTTACAAGATTTTCTTAATTTTGTAACAAGCGGACCATAGGAGAGAAAAAAACAGCCGGGTGCCTGAGGATTTAACATACTCCCGGATCCTCGGGCGGAGCTCAAGTCCGTCGCCGTGTCCGGGATCCGCGCGAAAGTCTCTCCGGGTCTTATCAGAACCCGAATCCGAAAATTTAAACGCCTGAGAAACGATCTGAGAGTCCCGTTTCCGCTTGATATTACAGAATCGGGTCTACCAGGTAATCCAGAGAGACAAGGCAACCGTTAGATCGGAGAATAGTAAGAGCCCAGGGTGCGACTCAGGGCTTAAAAACGGCGTTCCTGTTGGATGAAAAAAATAAAAATATCATCAGGCAGTTTTATAGAGCACGATCCCGAGCATTTCATTTATTGACAAAAACAACAAGAGATGTTTCCATAACTCCTCCCCTCCTAATTTAATTTGGAAGGACTTATGAATACATCAGGCATATTCCCCCCTCGACATGGTAATAGCTTCCATCAATTCAAAATCTTTTATCCCGAGCAGATTCTTTTCTGTTCGGGATTTTTTTGTGACATAAAATTTTTCCGTGAAAAATTTTAGTTTAGTTCTTATGAAAATATTTCGAGCTACAATCGTATTTTTATTATGCCTCATCAGTTTGACTCTTCTTTCCTCCGCCTGGCCCGGTCCCCCGGAAGAGTACAAGCAGGCTTATTTGTTGATCAAAGATGCCGATCGGTTAATCCGGGGTTATCAACTCGAACCGGCAGTGAAGAAGTATCACCGTGCGCTTGATATTCTGGATAAAATCTCCAATAGCAATCCCGGTTGGAACCGGCTGGGTATTAAAAAGAAGGCCGCTCACTGCGCGGAATACCTCTGGGGTCGTTCTCCCGATCTGGTGGGGAGCGGGAGGGGATTATATGGGCAGAAGATAGAGTTCAGTTTCATCGACGTGGGGCAGGGAGATAGTACCCTGGTTGAGTGCCCTAACGGCCAGAACATCCTCATCGACGGGGGGAAACGCAACGCCGGGGCGAGGGTGGTGAAGTATCTCAAGGGACGGGGAATCCGGAAGATCGATCTCATGATCGCCACCCATCCCGACGCCGATCACGTAGGGGGACTCCCGGCGGTGATAAATAATTTTCCGGTGGAGAAGTTCATGGACCCGGGCAAGCCCCATACCACCTCCTATTACGATGATCTGCTGACCCTGGTCCGGGATAAGAAGATCTTTTATGAACTGGGGAGGCAGGGCAATGAATATAACTTCGGCGAGGTTAAACTGAAGATTTTAAGCCCGCCCGATGCCCTGTTTGAATCTCCCAACAACTGCTCGGTGGTAACTGAGTTTCAATACGGGGATATCAAGTTTCTTCTGACCGGTGACGCGGCCAAAGAAAGTGAATTGCGGATGCTGAATAAGGGGAGACTCTCTCGATGCCAGATTCTCAAGGCGGGCCATCACGGAAGCCGTCACTCCACCGGAGAATATTTTCTGCTCCCGGTCAAGCCGGAGGTGGCGATTATCAGTTGTGGAAAGGATAACGCCTTCGGGCACCCCAAACGCGAAGTCCTGGACCGGCTCGACGCGGTGGACTGCGACTTCTACCGGACCGATGAGCGGGGAACTATCCGGGTGGAGGCGGACCGGTATATTTACAAGGTTTTTCTGGAGAAGAAGCCGCCGAAAGAGAACCCTCACGCGGAACGTAAGCGGCTGGAGTCTGAAAAAACCAATATCAATGTCGCCCATCTCGATCAATTGATCGAACTCCCCCGAATCGGACCTTCCAAGGGCCAGGCGATCATCGATTATCGGGAGGAGCACGGATCATTTAAGTGTATCGCCGATATAGTCAATGTCTCCGGAATCGGCCCCAAAACATTTGAGAGGTTACAGGACTGGATCACGGTCAAGGTCGGCAAAGCCTCCAAACCCCGGAGGGTTGCCTCGATAAAAAAGAAGAAGCCCACCGGGAAGAAGAAGGAAGCAGAGGACCGTCTCTCCTATCTCAAACCCACCGTGGCCGCCTACCGTTTCCCAGAGATCACCCGGGAGGAACTGGAGATGAAGCCAAAGGAGGAAAAGGTCGAGGTCAATCTGCTAAACAATAACGATTACTTCCAGCGGGTTAACCAGCTTTTCAATGAGGCGAAAGAGTCAATCTACATCGTAATGTTCGTTATGAATTCGGGGAAGAAGAAGAGAGGTCAGGTTAATAAGTTAATGAAGAGTCTGGTCGAGGCGAGAAAAAGGGGGGTGCGGGTGAGAGTAATCCTGGACAAGCCCATGAAGGAGGGAGGATTTGAGGGAGAGGCCAATGAAAAGTCATATCAGAAGCTGGAGAAGGCAGGGATCGAGGTCGAGTACGACTATCCCAAGATCAAGACCCACGACAAGCTGATGGTGGTGGACGGGAAGTACACCGTAATCGGGTCCCACAACTGGACCGAGGCGGCTTTAACCGAACAGAACGAGGTCTCGATCCTGATCAAGTCGGAGGCGATAGCGAAGGATTATCTCAAGTATTTTTACCAATTACATGACCAGACTGAGAGATTCACGAAGATGGGATGGTGATTGGGGTCCCGAAAAGTGCCTGCGGCACCTCGGGGATAAAAATGGGGAAGGACATACTGATTGCTTCTGAGAAACTAAATGCTATGTAGCCGAGGTTAATGACCTCGGCAATAGGGCCAGGTTGTAGCCGCGGTCGCTGACCGCGGAAGGACCGGGCCGAGGTCAACAACCTCGGCTAAAGAATCTGAGGCAACCGAAAGATTGGAAGAGATAAAATATGAAGACGCCGACCATCATTTTAATAACAGCAGTACTTTCAATCTCCGTCTTTCTCCCCCCATCATTCTCACTCCCGGTGGAAGAGGTCAAACCCCTGATCAAGAAGGAGTACTACCCGGAGGTGCTGAACTTGATCAGGAACGCCGAGAAATCGATCTACCTGGTGATGTACGGGATTCAGCTTAAAGGCCGGGGCGAGAATGATATGGCGAACACCCTGGTGGAGGAGTTGATTGAAGCAAAGAGGCGCGGGGTAAAGGTAAAGGTGATACTGGAGACCAGTGGGAAGGAAGAGTGGGGGGAGTACGTCACGCAGATAAACGAAGAAGTTATGAGGATTTTAAGGAGCGAAGGAATCCAGATCAGTTTGGATGATAAAAAGACCACAACTCACGCCAAGGTTTTAGTGGTGGATGAAGAGATCACGGTACTCGGCTCTCACAACTGGACTTTCGCGGCGTTTGAGCGGAACAACGAATCCTCGGTTAAGATCAAGTCAAGACCGGTGGCGCAGAAATACATCAGCTATTTTCATTCAATCAAGCGGTAAAAATTTATAATGAGAGAAGCAACTACAAACGTTAACTAACTAAAATATACTAATAAGGAGGTTGATATAGTATGAAAAAGATAGCAATATTTTTATTGTTCTTTGTTATGTTATTTTTGACCGAACTGTTCCAACCGGATTTTATCTTGAACCCTGATGGCTCATCAAGTAATGCTTGGGGTCAGGTGTCGGGGCCGGGTTTAGATGAAGATGATGGTTGGGACCACATCGAGGACGACGGGGAGGATGAGGATTTGGACCCCGATTGGAATTGGGACTTCCCCAGTGGGGATTGGCCCGGATGGCCTTGGTGGCCTGGGCCTCCCCGTAACAGCCAACCCGGCGAAGATGATCACGGTGCCTCAGATGGTGATGAGAGGGAGTAGAATTTGAAATAGCCCTGGACCTATGGGGTCAAGCATCTGAGGTTGCTGGACAGCGAAAACTACGTGTATCGGGTGTTTGTAACCAACGATTTCGCTCATTTTAGTTTTCACCAGGGAGTCTTTTCCACAAATAATAAGTATCTTATAAGTGTAAAAAGTTTATTTATTCAAAAACAACAATCCCGCTCGCTCTCAAGCTAAGGGCGCTGATGCAGTAAATCCAGTTCAGCAACAGGCTTTTGAGGCGAGAGATAAAAAAGGAGTGATATGATGGTTCGGTATTTTTCAATTGTTTTGTTTCTTTTTGTGGCGGTTACACAAGTTTCTCACGCAGGTGATTCGGATTACTATCGCAAAGCGTCTGAGCAAGGGGATGCTGAAGCTCAATACAACCTCGGACAGTTGTATTACAAGGGCCACGGGGTGGAGCAGGATTACCAGAAGGCGGTGAAATGGTACCGCAACGCGGCTGAGCAGGGGCATGCCCGTGCTCAGCACAAACTCGGGTTGATGTATGACAAAGGCGAGGGGGTGAAGCAGGATTACCGGAAGGCGGTGGAATGGTACCGCAAAGCTGCCGATCAGGGGAATGTCTCTGCTCAGTTCAACCTCGGGGTAATGTATCGTAAAGGCGAGGGGGTGGAGCAGGATTATCGGAAGGCGGTGGAATGGTTTAGCAAGGCAGCTGAGCAGGGGCATGCCCGAGCGCAGTACAAACTCGGGACGATGTATGCCAAAGGCCAGGGAGTGGAGCAGGATTATCGGAAGGCGATGGGATGGTACCACAAAGCAGCCGAGCAAAAGTATGTTTATGCCCAGTTCAGCCTCGGGTTGATGTATGACAAAGGCGAGGGGGTGGAGCAGGATTACCGAAAGGCGGTGGAATGGTACCGCAAAGCTGCCGATCAGGGGGATGCCCGTGCCGAATACATCCTCGGGGCCATGTATCGTAAAGGCCTGGGGGTGGAGCAGGATTATCGGAAGGCGATGGGATGGTACCACAAAGCAGCCGAGCAAAAGTATGTCTATGCTCAGTTCAGCCTTGGGACGATGTATCGTAAAGGCCTAGGGGTGAAGCAAGATTACCGGAAGGCGGTGGAATGGTACCGCAAAGCGGCTGACCAGGAGGATACCCCCGCAGAATACAGCCTCGGGATGATGTATGACAAAGGTCAGGGGGTGGAGCAGGATTACCGAAAGGCGGTGGAATGGTACCGCAAAGCGGCCGATCATGGGGATGCCCGTGCCGAATACATCCTCGGGGCGATGTATCATAAAGGAGAGGGGGTGAAGCAGGATTCCCGGAAGGCGGCGGAATGGTACCGCAAAGCGGCTGAGCAGGGGGTTGCTGGAGCTCAATATAATCTTGGGGGCATGTATTTCTTAGGTCAGGGGGTGGTTCAGAATGACCGGAAAGCGATAGAATGGTGCCGTAAAGCGGCTGATCAGGGGCATGCTAAAGCTCAATATAGTCTCGGTGATATGTACTTCGAAGGCAATCGCGTGAAGAAGGATTACCAGAAGGCGATGAAATGGTACCGTAAAGCAGCCGAGCAGGGGTATGCCCGAGCTCAGTTTGACCTTGGGATGATGTATCGAAAAGGCCAGGGGGTGGGGCAGGATTATAGTGAAGCTTTTAAATGGATTAGCAAGGCTGCCGCGCAGGAGTATGCCGAAGCTCAATACATTCTTAAGATCATGGAATCCGAAGACCGATAGAATAGGCTTGTCGTGAGTATGAGGTTCCGGGGACCGGTTCGATCATGGTTGTTTCCTCACCTTGGCAGGTGAGGTCTATCGGCGGGGAACTACGTCCCCCTGAAGTAGCTCAAAGAATAAGGGTGCAAGGTATCATATGCTTAAACCTACTGTGAAAATCGGGGTTAAACGAATGAAAGAGGCAACAATGAAGAAATTAACATGGTTTCTGCCGCTGATTATCATAGTCGTTGCTACGGGGTGCACAAATCCTCATACACCGGCTGGATCTGAAGGTTATGTATATGAGTCTCCCCGCATATGGGGAAAAGGCGGATTTCGGGGGATTATCAAAGGTCCGGGAAATTACGGTGTGTCGGCCTGGCGAAACAAGGTGATGAATATTGATATAAGGCCGCAGACTTATCTTGAAAAATTCCGAATTCTGGCAAAAGACAATCTGAATGTTGGTATTAATGCTCAGGCGATTATCCTAATTAAGCCCGGTGGTTCTAAATCAGTAGTTGAGCTTTATGGCGGAGGTGACTGGTATAAAAGATTTATAAAAGAGCCTTTACGGTCCTATGTGCGTCAGGTTGTGCCGGAGTATTCCAGTTGGGAATTAAAAAATAAACGGCAAGAAATATCAGATAAAGTTGCAAAACAACTGGTCGTATATCTGGTGGATAGTCCATTTGAGTTAGTAAAATTGGTTATCGGAAATATTGATTATCCGGATATCGTTGTATCCGCCGTGGAGAAAAAAATGGCCGCCCAGCAGTTGTTGGAAGAAAAGGTGATCCAAAAAGAAATTGCACAGAAAAACGCTGAGATCAGGATTGAGGAAGCCAAAGGGATCGCCAGATCCCAAGAGATAATTAATAAAACATTAACTCGGAATTATCTTCAGCATGAAGCGATTCAGGCCCAGGTATCGATGGCGGAATCTCCGAATCATACCACTGTATATATTCCCGTAGGCCCGAACGGTATGCCGATAATGCTGGATGTCAGTGAGAAATAATCCCGATGTTTTCTTATATGGCTTCTCCTTTAGTCATATTCGATAATCTGGGATAAAATCGAGTTAATTCCTTGGCCGCCCAGGGTCCCAATTAATATTTTTGCCGCAGGAAAAATATTAAAACATGGGCTTCATAATAAGGGCCGGGTGATTACAGCGTAGACGGAACATTCGAAGCCGGGATCTTCCGGCTTCAGGAAGGGATGAAGAAAAAGCGGATCCTTCCGGAGCCACTTTTTCTTTGCCATCCAGCCCAGGAGGATCCCAGGCCAAAACTCAAAAAAGAGAAGAACCGCTTCCAGAGCAGTCTCTAAATAAGGCCTCGAGAGTGCAGAACTACCCGGGTTTCACGGCCTCCTGATTCTATCTTGCCCTTTTTCGTCCAGATGTTACAATTCCTTCATATTCAGGCCTGTAGGCCCTCCAGATCGCATAAACCTAAACATCTGGACCACAACCCTATTAAAATGAAGTCGCGCCTTGAAGACCGCCTCAAAGCCGCCGGGATCCGGCATTTCGATGAACTGATCCACGACCAATCCCGCGAGTGGCTGATCAAGAACTTCCGGAAGGGATCTTCCAAGTACCCTGTCAACGTGGCCTGCCTAATGCGCAATATCATCTGGCAGGTCCGCGAGCGGATCCGCCGGGGGGAGAAGCCTCCCCTTAACGAGTTGATCCGGACCTTCTGGTACATGTACATCAAGCCCACTCTCTCCAGGGCGGGGGCCCTCTCTCACAAGGTTAACCAGTACAAGCAACTGGTCTATCAGTTTGTCAACATGGTCCGGGACCTGGACTTGATGAGATACAGCGACATCGGATTCCGGGATGACAATGAGGCCCACCGGAGAGTTGGGGCCAATGCCAATATAGTCCTCTTCTCCGAGAAACTGGGACATCAGTCCTTCCTCTCCGAGATTGCCGAAAAATACCGCGTCTCAATCATTGCCCTGGGCGGCCAGCCCTCCGTCCTTAACCTGGAGTACTTCGTTGACGAATTAAAAGCCAACAGCGTCAACCTCCGGCGATCGTTCTATCTCTTCGGGATAGTTGACTACGATCCGAGCGGCTGGATTATCCGGAACGCCTTTATCAACAACCTGAAGTTTTACGGAATCAAGAATATCCATACCTTCGACCTGATCACTCCGGACATGCTGACGGTCGAAGAAGTCAAACTCTCCCGGTACCGGATCCGGGCCGGCAAGACAATGACGACCAAAAACAGAGACTGGCTGAAGGAAGTCCACAAGCGGAAATATGAGAACCAGAAATACCTGGAGGAACGGGACCGGGGGGAGCCGGTCCTCTACGGCCTGGAGGCGGAGGCCATCTCCAGCAAGCGGCTGACGGCAAAGCTGGAGGAGGTCATGGTCCCCCTGATCGCCAAGTCGGAGGACCTGGTCAGGGCCTATGAATTGCGCCGGCTCAGCGAAAGGATCATGAAGCTGGCTCTCCGGAAGTGGAGACTGACGGAGAAAGCGGCAAAGAAAAAAGCAAGGAGATAATCATGCCCGGGCAACCTGATTTTATTAAAGATTCAATGATTAAGAAGTATATCCGCGACACCGAAAAGCTCCGATCGTCTTCTAAAGTAGTGGCGACGATCAATAAGCAGCTCAATGCAATAATTCAGAAGGTAATCACGGAGGCCGCCGCGATCGCGCGGGAGTCCGGAAAGAAGACCATCCTCCAGGATGACATTGTCAAGGCCCTGGAGAAGCACGTCGGCCGGGAGACATTGACCTGGCAACAGACCCTTGCCCAGGTCCTCCGCCAGCCGGCGGTCAACCTCCGGGACATAGCCAACGGGATAGACGAAGAGCTGAGACGGTTGAAGCTATGAATCACCGCGAATTGGCCGAAGAGATCCGGAAGAACCACGGCCTCTCCTGGGCGGAATCTTCCCGGATCCTGGAGACCGTGATCGAGACGATCCGGGAGCAGTTAAAGCAGGGCCACCTGGTCCGCCTCCGGAACTTCGGAACCTTCCAGGCCCGGAAGAGTCACGGCAAAATCCGGGCGAAGTTTAATGCTTCAAAGAATTTTTTTGAGCTATAGCTGTTTCTGTTATACTTTGATGCTATGAATATTATTCGACCCACTATAATATCGCCCATATTATGTTATTGTAGGTTTTAATCCAACAAAGGGGGATGGCCATGAAAGTTACTTGTCCTTGGTGCAATGAAGAAACTTTTAATGTCCCTGATTGCAAAGGGGATTATCAGTTCATATGCAATAATATGAGCCATGCTGGATATAGATTGGGAAGGGGTTACAGGACACCTTATGTCAATGTAGATGTCCGCAAAAGAGGAGGGAGCCTCACGGTGAGTGCATCCACCAGCACATGGAGGCGTTAGTTATCTTAATAATAATATTGTATTATAGATAATGGCAGTCTGATACTTGCTTGCCTTTTCGTCCAACTTAGCCACTTGTTCGTCCTCTCTAAAAAATAACAGGAGGAAGGTTACCTACCTTCCTCCTATTACAGCAGTCCTTCCTATCTCTGCCCGCCTAACTGGCTATTACCACAGGAATTTTATCTGCATTATATCTATCAAAAGCTATTCCTATAGCATCCCCTTTAGCCTCCATTAAAAAGGCTCCATCTTCTGGGCGATTGAAATGTAATTTAGAATGGTGATCATGGAAAGGTTCGTACCAGATGAAAGTCCTATCCATTGTCTGAATAATATTGAAATGTGTCTTGAGCATTTTTTGTGTAAAAAATATTTTAGCCTGGGGAAAAAGTTTCGAAAATTCCTGGGTATTTTCTTTGTCTCCAAATCCTGATATTTGGAACTCTATTTTGTCTGGTTCAACCCCGTAATTACCCATAGTCTTTCTAAAGGTATATAAATACGGATTTGAAAAATCACAGGTTTGGATGTATAATTTTTTTATCTCCCCAGGTGCTACCCGAACTCGCCGCTTTAATTGATAAAACAGTGAGGAGAGTGGTGCTGTAAAAGGAGAATAACTATGAACTAAAAAATTTGCAAGTAACCTCTTTTCCTTAGCCGTTCCATTATTTAACATCCTACGCTCAACTATATATGCAGCTATGCCTGCTGCTGCCAAGATCGAAGAGCCGATTATGAATATTAGGTCACCCTCTCTAAAAAATCGTGTTATGAATATCAATACAAAGAAGAAATAGAATGAGGCCCTTATAGTATAGGCTCGCACATACACACCTATGCGGTGAGCCATTCTATGTATCTTTTGCACAATTTCACTCCTTTTGTATTGGAAGACCATTAGCTGTTGCCCAAAACTTTTCCCATGATTCGGTCTAGATCACCTGCATGAAGCCACCTTGTGATAAGGCATGTACCCAATGCTGTAATCTTGGGGTTCAACTCTGTAATACTGAACAACGTAAATATTGTACCTACTGACAATATAATAGGAAATATGATGCAACACACTTTCTCCTTAACTCTACCATTTATTCTGGAAACGATCTCTGATTGGAAGAATGGATTAAATAGGGGGGCATCATTAGACAGAACGAAAGTCGTGGCGATGATGGCGCCCACGATTCCTGATAAGATTAGTCTGAATAAAGTGTATGTCTCTGCTATAACCATAATTTTATCTATCTTACATTTTTACAATAACACCAATTGAAATACTCTAAACAGGGATCTGTCAAGAAAAAAATACAAAACCCAAAATTTCAAATCCTATATCCTCTTCGAACAGATTTGACTTTCTAATTACTTTGCCATCGGTTTCTATCCTGCCAGCCCAGACTCACCCTCCTCGATTGGCTATACTCTCCGGATAATTCAAACATTTTCCAACAAGCCAACGTTCCCTGGGCAAGAAGCGCGCCAGCAAAGCTGTCACGCTTCTTGCGGCCTCGGCCAACGCCAGCAACCTGGTCCCGCGGTTTCAGTCCGGGCGCCCCTACCTCACCCCCTACAGGCCCGGACTGAAACCTCCCCCCGGCCCTTCCCCGGTTCAATCAGATTCCCCCTACCTCACCCCCCACATCTGATTGAACCTCGCCCCC
>CAKZYZ010000398.1 GCA_937885075.1 uncultured bacterium
TTTTTTTTTTCAAGCAGAAGACGGCATACGAGATATATCAGTGTGACTGGAGTTCAGACGTGTGCTCTTCCGATCTACCTCACCCACCTCGGTGGATGGTGTTCCCGGATACCCGATGGCAACCTCTATCCCCGCCTCAACCGCCCCCCGGGCGATTGCTTCGTTACCCATCAACAAGGTCTTCAGCCCTGCTTTATCCATTCCAACTTTACTCATATTTACTTCCTCCTTAATAAAATTTTTTCAAAGAAAAAATTTTAGGTTTGAATGTTTATCTGAATTTAAAAACGAATATTTAACCACGAAGGGCACGAAGAACACGAAGACAAAGAATTATCAATTAATGACTCTTCTCTCCTTTTTTCCCCTTCGTGAACTTCGTGTCCTTCGTGGTAATTAATATCATCGTTCCAAATCAACCGGTTAAAACAGATCGCGCGGCCCGGGCGGCTCTTTCCGGCGTGGGGAAAGTGGGGATCCGGGCTCCGTTCATCTTCTTGAACTCAACCTCCTCCACTTCTCCTCCCCCAATATAACAGGCGATGATCGGCTTATCCACCGCCTCTTTCATCTCCAGGCAGTTCTCCATCGCCCGGGGGATCGGATCGCCGAATATCAACAGATAGAGGTCAATCCCCGGCTCCTCTTCCGCTAATGCCAGGACCGCCTCTTTGTACCGCTCGGCCGGTGTATCTCCGGTCAGGTCGAGGGGGTTGCCCACCACACAGTGAGAAGGAAGAACTTCCTTCATCCGGGCCCGGCCGGCTTCCGAGAGCGGAGCCACGTCCAGCCCCAGTTCCTCCAGGACATCTACCGCCACGATTCCAGACCCGCCGGAGGAGGTTATCACCTGGACCCGTTTGCCCGGCCGTTTCTTCTCCATCGCCAGAACCTTGGCACAGTCATAAAGTTCATCGATCGACTCCACCTTCTCAAACCCGATCTTTCTCAGGGCCGCGTCAAATATCTCACCCCGGCCAGCGATTGATTTAGTATGAGATTCCGCCGCCAGTCGGCCCCGTTCGGTGCGCCCTCCCTTCAGGACCAGGACCGGTTTCTCCCCCGCCACCCGCTTTCCGACTTCCATGAACTTCTCGCCATTCTTGATACCTTCTATGTAAACCGCGATAACTTCGGTGCTGGGATCGGCGCCGAAGAAATGAATCAGATCCGACTCGTCAATATCACAGCGGTTGCCCAGAGCTACCAGACCGGATATTCCGATCTCTTCCTTCTCGGCCCGGTCGCCCAGGGCCGCGGCGATCGTCCCGCTCTGGGAGATCAGAGCCAGGCCGCCCTCGCGTTTGATCAGGGGCCAGGAGATACAGAGCTTGTTGGCGGGATAGTTGATCCCCTGGCAGTTGGGACCGATGATCCCGACACCGCCGGCGCGGGCCGCTGAGACCAGCGCCGCTTCCAGATCGTCGTTGCCGATCTCACGAAATCCGCCGGAGATCACCACCGCTCCTTTCACCCCCAGTCTTCCGGCCTCTTCAATCACCCCGGGAGCGAACTTGCCGGGGACAATCACGGCGATCACGTCGATCGGTTTTCCGACATCCGAAAGGGACGGATAAGCTTTTAAACCCAGAACTTCATCCGCCTTAGGGTTGATCGGGTAGATCGGGCCTTCGTAGCCCATATTGATCAGGTTGTTAAGGATCTCATATCCCAGCTTCTCGGGGTTGGTGGACGCTCCCACAATTGCCACCGAACGAGCATTGAAGATAGGATCCAGATCTCGCAGTTCATAATTACCGACTCTCTGTTCCACTGTTACCTCCTGTTATTTTCCTCCGGAAAATAATAAAAATTTTTGTAAAACTTTAGCCCTTTTCCTCGTTCCCACGCTCTGCGTGGGAATGCGCCGAGCTGGCTCCGTCACGATGCGGAGCATCGTGACGAGGGTATAGGAGTATTTTCAAAAAGCTAAAGTGTTACAAATTTTTTATGATAAAATTTCGATCAAAAAAAATTGCTTGATTACTATTGCCATAGTATTATATTGACAATATCCATCTGGCGACGGGCGGGATTTAGCTTATTTGATCGCCTGGGGCCTAATATATGTAAATTTAAAAATTAATCAACCATAATAATTTTTTTTTGGAGGAAATTTTTTATGAGCGATCTTTTGAGAACGGGTTTTTTTGATAAACACGTCGATCTGGGGGCCAAAATAGTTGAATTCGGGGGATGGGAGATGCCGATTCAGTACCCCGCGGGGATCGTCTCGGAGCACCTGGCCACCCGGAAGGGCGCCGGGCTTTTCGATGTCTCCCATATGGGACGGTTCATCTTCCGGGGAGAGGGGGCTCTAGCATTTCTTCAGCATGTCCTGACCAACAACGCGGCGGCTCTTCTGCCGGGCGAGGCCCAGTACACTATCATCCCCAATGCCGCGGGCGGCGCGATCGATGACTCCTATCTCTACCGGTTCTTTGAAGATGAGTTCCTGCTGGTAGTGAACGCGGCCAACCGGATCAAGGACTGGGATCACTTTCAGTCTCTTCTTCCGGATTTTCCCGATGTGGAACTGACCGATCAGACCATGGACCTGGCCATGCTCAGCCTCCAGGGACCATCATCCAAAGATATCCTCCTCGATCTTATCGACTCGGGCGACTTACCCGAGCCGATGCGGAACTGTCTTTCTCAAGTAACAATCGCCGGCGCCGATATTCTGATCGCCCGGACCGGTTATACCGGAGAGCCGATCTGCTTTGAACTCTTCATCAAGCGGGATGACGCTCTGAAAATCTGGGATCTATTGCTTGAGAAAGGCGCGGTGCCGATTGCCCTGGGAGCCCGTGATACCCTCCGCTTGGAAGCCGGACTCCCTCTCTACGGCCATGAGTTCGGGATCGACGCGAACGGTAATGAAATCCCGATCTTCGCGGCGGGACTGGCCAATGTGGCGGTCAGCTTCTCCCCCTTAAAAGGAGATTTTATCGGGAAAGAGGCGCTGCACAGACAATGGGAAGCCCGCAAACTGATCCGGAAGGAGGGGGACTTCTCCCGGATTGAGGACCTGCCCCGGATGGTCATGCCGGTGGCCCTGGCGGGCCGGGGAATCGCCCGGGCCGGGGATAAAGTATTTATTGGGGATAAGGAAGTCGGATATATAACCAGCGGGACAATGGTACCGAAATGGAAATGGGAGGGGGAAGGTCTGGAAAGCCGGCTGATCGACGGGAAAGAGATGCGGGCCATCGGCCTGGCGCTTCTGGACAACCATCTCCGCAAGGGCGACCGGCTCGAGATCGAGATCCGGGGCAAGCGCACCGAAGGCGTAATCGTCCCCTACCATATGCGGGGGGAGGCCCCCCCCTATGCCCGGCCTATCCAGTATGATCATCTCTTCCACGAGAAAGCCGCGGCCACCGAAACCGCGGCCCCGCCTCAGATAAAAGACCTGATCGAAAAATCGATTGCCAACACCGTCTGGCGGCAGCGGGAATGTATCAACCTGATCCCGTCGGAGATGACCGAGTCCCGGCTGGTCCGGCTCCTCTCCATCATGGATCCCTCCGGCCGCTACGCGGAGCATAAGGCGCTCAAGGCCTTTGAGGAGACCGAGATCTTCTACTATCAGGGAGCAGACTTTATCGGCCGGGTGGAGGAACTTCTGGAAGCCGAACTCCGCCTCTACCTCGGCTGCCGGGAGGTGGAGACCAAGGTAATCTCCGGCCAGATGGCTAACGCCGCGGTCTTCTCCGCCATGGTCCACCGGATAAACTTCGGCGACCGCAAGCGGGAACCCCGGCGGATGCGCCGGGTGATGAACCACCATATCATGAAGGGCGGACATCTCAGTTCCCAGCCGATGGGGGCGCTGCGGGATTTCGTGGCAAGGGATCCGGAGACCGAGAAACCGGCCGTGGTAAACTTTCCGGTGCTGCCCGACAACCAGTACCGGATCGATGTGGCGGCCTGCCGGGAGATTATCGAACGTTACCAGCCGGAGCTGATCATCCTGGGAAAGAGCGTGATCCTCTACCGCGAACCGGTGGCCGAAATCCGGGCGCTGGTGGATGAACTCTCGCCCGAATCGGTGATCATGTATGACATGGCTCATGTCCTGGGCCTGATCGGACCCCACTTCCAGGAGCCGTTTCGGGAAGGGGCTGAGTTTGTCACCGGCTCCACCCACAAAACCTTCTTCGGCACCCAGCGGGGGATCGTGGCCGCGAACTATACCCGGGATGATTACCGCTGGCCGCTCTGGGAAGCGCTCCAGTCCCGGGTCTTCCCCGGATCGGTCAGCAACCATCACCTGGGGACCATGCTGGGACTCCTGATGGCTACTTACGAGATGAACCACTTCAAGGATGAGTACCAGCCCCGGGTAATCGCCAATGCTAAAATGTTCGCGAAAGCTCTGGCGGATTCAGGGCTGGATGTGGCCGGCGACCCGGCCCTGGGTTATACCGAGACTCACCAGGTCGTAATAAATGTCGGCTACAGCAAGGGACCGGAGATCGCCCGGCGATTGGAAGATAACAACATCATCGTCAACTACCAGGGCCGTCCCCGGGACGAAGGCTTTTCCGCCGCCGGCGGCGTGAGACTCGGCGTCTCCGAGATGACCCGTTTCGGGATGGAAGAGAAGGACTTTCAGGAACTTGCCACCCTCATCCACGATATAGTGATTGAAGGCAAGAACCTGAAAGAGGAGGTCAAATCTTTCCGCGGGCGGTTCTTAGAGATGCGCTACTGCTTCTCGGAAGATGAGTTCGCTCCCCTGGTTGAAAAAATACACCAACTGATTTAGGTGGATGGAAGTAAGCTCTCAATGCCCCCCGTCAACTCGCTGCTTCGGAATCCCGGTTGTCTTAATTGATATTACCGGGTCCCGAAATACTTCGGGATCCCGAGTTGTTTAATATTAAGTCTCGGGACAATAAACCGCGGATTTTTACCCCGCGATGCCAAAGGCATTTTGCGGGGAAGCGGATTGTTTTTTCCCTAATCAGCATAATTCGCGAAATTCGTAGTTCAATTTAGTTGCCCAAACGAAGCGGGGGTTAAGTTCTTCTCATGGTCAGGCACTGTAGCCGTGGCGTGCGATATGACTGAGAAAAAAGAACAAGATAACGATACTAAGGATCGGCTCCTCCTTGATGTCTTCGACAGTATCACCGAAGGCCTGAGCATCCTTGACCTCAACCTCAACATCGTCCTGGTCAACGCGTGGATAAAAAAGAGGTATGCCGACCGGTTGCCCGTAATCGGTCGGAAATGCTATGAGGTTTACCAGAGACGGGAAACCCCCTGCCCCTGGTGCCCCGCGCGGAAGACACTGGAGACCGGCCAATCCAGCTGCGAGACCGTCCCCTATCC
>CAKZYZ010000399.1 GCA_937885075.1 uncultured bacterium
AGAAAGAAAGAGAAGAGGAGGGGAAAGCAAGGGGGGTGGGAGAACAAGGAGAAGGAGAAGGGGAGGATAAGGAAGAGAAGAGATGTGTTGTTTTTTTTTTCAAGCAGAAGACGGCATACGAGATATATCAGTGTGACTGGAGTTCAGACGTGTGCTCTTCCGATCTGTGATCGACTATCTCCAGCTGATGCAGGCGACCACGGGACGGAGTGAAAGCCGGCAGCAGGAGGTATCGGATATCTCCCGCTCGCTCAAAGCCCTGGCACGAGAGCTCGATATCCCGGTCCTGGTTCTCTCCCAGCTTAACCGGGGGCCGGAGGACCGACCCGATCGCCGACCGAGGCTCTCTGATCTCCGGGAGTCGGGAGCTATCGAACAGGACGCCGACCTGGTTATAATGATCATGCGGCCGGGGGCCTATCCGGATCTGATAGAAAATGATCCTTCCCTGGATAATCTGGTCTTCGTCAATGTGGCCAAACAGAGAAATGGACCTACCGGAGAAATTAAGTTAACTTTTATCAAGAGATATACCAGATTTGAAGATTATGTTGAACCTGAAGAATAATATTGGTATCTACCGCTGGACCACCTGGATAATCCTGTTTGGATTAACCCTTATCCTCCCGATCACAGCCGGGGCCGGGAGGAATAAATCCGTCACCGCCATTGAGATTACCGGGAACCGGAGAATCAGCACGGACGCGATCCTGTTACGGATCAAGACCCGCCCCGGTGAACCATACCGGTTGGAGGATGTTAACGCTGATCTCAAACGGCTCCATGAATGGGGACCCCTCTCTTCTATTGAGGTCAAGTCGGAAGAACTGACTGATGGAGAAGTAACCGTCATATTTGCCGTGGAAGAGAAACCCATCGTCAAGAAAATAGTTTTCGAGGGGAACCGGGAGTATGATGACGACGACCTGCTCGAAGAGATCAAAATAACGGCCGGGGATATCCTCTCGCATACCAAAATCAACGAAGGTATTGCCGCCATTTATAAGCTATATGAGGATGACGGATATTATCAGACCAAAATCAATTATGAAATCAAACTCGACCCCGACTCGGGAGAGGCGATAGTTTATATCAATATTGATGAAGGGCATAAAATCAGGGTCAAGGATATTTCCATCCTCGGCGCGACCCAACTCGATCCGGATGATATCCTGGGGGTAATGGAGACGCATGCCCAATCTCTTTTCTCCATCTTGCACACCGGACGGTTCAAAGAGGATGAGTTCAAACTCGACCTGGAGCGAATCATTATGTATTGCCGGTCTCAAGGTTATCTCGACATGAAGATCCTCGATGTTGAGAATACTATCCGCGGCGATGGCACCGGATTAGACATCACGATAACCATCAGTGAAGGGAAGCAGTATCATGCCGGAACGGTGCGAATTGTGGGGAATGAGAACTTCCCGGCGGAAGATCTGGAAGCTCTGCTCCCCCTGAAGATGGGAGCTGTCTTCTCCCCGGAGGCTTTAAGAACGGACACTAAAACTATCCGGGATTTCTATTTCTCCCGGGGCTACATTGACGCCGATATCCGCTCTCACACAATCCTCAATCAGAAGACCGAGCAGATGGATATAACTTACTCCATCCAGGAGAAAGAGATCTCCTATATCAATCGGATTGATATCACCGGCAACACAATAACACGCGATATTGTGATCCGCCGGGAACTCTCGGTTAAACCGGGGGGCCTTTTCAACGGGGTCAAAGTCGAGCGCAGCCGGGAGAGACTGCAGAACCTCGGTTTCTTTCAACGGGTCGAGATCTATCCCATCCCCACCGCGGAGGAAAGCAAGAAGGATCTGGTGGTCCGGCTGGAAGAGAAAAAGACCGGAGAGTTCATGTTCGGTGTCGGCTATAGCTCAATGGACGATTTTATCGGATTTATTGAGATCGGACAGGGGAATTTCGATCTCTTCAATCCACCCTATTTCGTAGGAGACGGCCAGAAGATGAAGATCCGGGCCGAGTTCGGGAGTTCCAAATCAAACTATGAGCTCAGCTTTGTCGAGCCATGGATGTTCGGCATCCCGCTTTCTTTCGGGGTGGATCTCTACCGGCGGACCCGAACCTGGGATGACTATGAAGAGCAGCGTCTGGGGGGGGATATCCGCCTCAGGAAACGTTTGACCACCTTTACCCAGATGGGGTTGACCTACACTCTGGAGAACGTGGATATTTACGATGTCGATGACTACGCGGACTGGTCGATCCAGAGCGAGGAAGGAACAAACTGGATCAGCAGTCTTACCCCATCCCTGACCAGAGATACCCGGGATAGCTACCTGGTCCCGACCAGAGGAATGAAGAATACTCTGTCCTCCCAGGTCGCCGGGGGAGTTCTGGGCGGGGACAAGGACTTCATCAAGACCACATTCTATACCAGCGCCTATTATTCCATATTCAAGGGTTACATTTTCGGATTCAGATATCGGGCCGGGACCGCTCAACCTTATGATGATACGGATATAGTTCCGGTCTATGAGCGGTTCTACCTGGGAGGAGCCAATACCATCCGGGGAGATCGGAAGAGCGTCGTGTAGGGAAAGAGTGTAGATCTCGGTGGTCGCCGTATCATTAAAAAAAAAATCACACCCCCCCTCCCCCCCCCCCCACCACCCCTCCCCCCCCCCCCCACCCCACGACCTGTCACATCTCCCCCACACGACCATACACCTACTGAGCAGAACGTACAC
>CAKZYZ010000400.1 GCA_937885075.1 uncultured bacterium
AATGGATATTAGAATATAAACAGGTCATGTTTCATCCCGGTGTTTTTTCCTTTTCTTTTTTTTTTTCAAGCAGAAGACGGCATACGAGATATATCAGTGTGACTGGAGTTCAGACGTGTGCTCTTCCGATCTGGAGGCTCCCATGAGGTTCGGCGCGCTCAATTTAATCTGGCTCATATTACTGCTTCCTCTGCTGATATTATTCTTCCGCTGGGCAATCAAACGAAGAATAAAATCGGAAGAGCTCTTCGCGGATCATCCTCTCTGGAATCGGCTCCGGATCGGGGTAAGTGAATCCAAGAAAAAATTTCGCCCGATCCTGCTCGTGACGGTGGCCGCGCTGCTGATTTTCTCCCTCCTTCAGCCTCGCTGGGGCTATCACTGGGAGGATGTTAAAAGGCGCGGGATCGATCTAATAGTGGCGGTGGATACTTCACGATCAATGCTGGCCGACGATGTTAAACCGAATCGACTGGGCCGGGCTCAACGGGAACTTGAGGATCTGGTCCGACTCTTAAAAGGCGATCGGGTCGGTCTGATCGCTTTCTCGGGGAGTTCATTTGTTCTCTGCCCCCTTACTCTCGATTACGGGGCCTTCCGGATGTTCATCCACGATCTCTCCGTAACCACTATCCCTCGGGGAGGGACCGATATCTCCGGGGCGATCCTTAAGGGGGTAGAAGCATTCGGGGATGGTACGGGCGAGCATAAGGCGCTCCTGATCATATCCGATGGAGAGAACCTGGAGGGGGACTATCAAGCCGCCGCGGCAGAGGCAAAAAAACGCGGAATAAAAATCTTCACGATCGGCATCGGGAATCCGGAAGGAACTCCGATCACAATCTCCGTCCCGGGAGGAAACTCATATCTGAAAGACCGGGAAGGAAACATCGTGGTCAGCAAGCTCGATGAGTCGGTCCTCCAGGAGATTGCCGTCAGCACCGGAGGGGCCTATCACCGGGCTACGGCATCGGGGATGGAACTGGATCGGATCTATACCGATCGGATCGCGAAGATGGATAAGAAAGAGCTGGAGAGCACCCGGAGGAAGGTTTATGAACATCGTTACCAATGGCCCCTTCTCCTGGCGTTGATACTGTTGTTTCTGGAATCGATTATGGGGGATAAGAAAGGGTTGGGAATACGTCGGCGTTTTAAAAAGAATGAACATCGAACGCCGAACCAGCCTTCGCTAAAGCTACGGCGGGCACAGCGCTCAACTTCGAACAGCTTGTCCGCCATAGCTCCAAAGGAGCGACGGCGGATCGAACGAAAAGCCCCAACGGGGCGTTAGACCTGGTTTAAAAGATGAAGATAATAAGAAAACTATATCTCTTGATTACCGCTCTGGCCCTGGTTAATCTCGGCGCCGGAAATCCGGGAGCATCCCTGGTTGAGGAAGGGAACCGTCTCTTCAGTGAGGGAAAATATGACGAGGCTTTGACTAAATATAGCAAAGCACAGGTAGAACTTCCTGAATCAGCCGATATCTACTACAATATCGGCGACGCTCAGTATGGGAAGGGGGACTACGAAAAAGCTTCAGCACTATTCCAGAAGGCTGGAGAATCGGAAGATATCTCCCTTAATGCCCGGGCCGGTTATAATCTCGGCAATACTTTCTTCCGGGGAGAAAAATACCAGGAGGCCGCGGCCGCCTACAAGGCGGCACTAAAGCTGAACCCTGATGATAAAGATGCCAAGTTCAATTTCGAATTGGCCCGCCTCAGGCTGAAAAAGCAGGAAGAACAGAAAAAGCAGCAGCAAGAGCAGAAGGACCAGAAAAAAGATAAAGAAGAGCAGGAACAGGAAGATAAGCAGGATCAGAAACAGAAGCAAGAGCGTAAAGAGAAAGAAGATAAGAAGCAGAAAGAGAATAAGGATAAATCCGATCAAAAGCAGCAGCAGCCGCCGAAAAAGGGAGAAGATAAAGAGAAACCGCAGCCGAACAAACCCAAAGAGCAGGAGATGAATCAGGAAGATGTGAAGAGCCTCCTTGATGCTATGTTAGCCGAAGAGGAAGATCAGAGGGCGGAACAGATGGAACAGCAGCGGGGCCGGATGCAGGAAGTACTAAAAGATTGGTAGTATTATTTTTCTGCGAAAAATAATAGTTTTGAAGATGAAATAAATACGGTTAGTTTTAATTATGAGATACGGAATAATCATATTAATAAATATAGTATTTATTTTTGCTCAAGGAGTTGTCCACGCGGAGGATATCTCTTTCACCGCTTCAGTTAATAGCACGACCATCTCAAAGTCAGACCAGTTAGTCTATACACTGGCTATCGAAGGCGCCCGGGGCGCTAATCCCATCCTACCCGCTATTTCTAACTTTGAGTTATTGGGCACGTCAGTCAGTACCCAATTCTCTCTGGTCAATAGTAATACCAGAATCATCAAGAATCTTGCCTATACCCTGATGCCGATTAAAGCAGGTATTTTCACCATCCCAATGGCCAGTTTGGAATACAGGGGCAAGACATACTTAACCAAACCGATCACGGTCACGGTCGTGGATGGTACTGCTCCTCAAATAGCTCCTGCTACAGATAATTCGCCCGTTCATCAAGCAGCACCTAAAATAAACAATCTGCCGGAACCACAATCCCCTAAACAGCTCTTCATCACAACCACGGTGGACAAGAAAGTTGCTTATGTTGATGAGCAGATAACTCTGAATTTTAACCTCTTTTTCCGGGTGGATAGACTCAATATTCAAAATATTTCTCTAAAATCAATTGGCTTTACGGAACAAGACCTGGGCAATGAGAAAACATATACTCAGATAGTCGACGGGGTTCGATATAATGTAAGTGAGCGGTCAAAGGCTATCTTCCCCATAAGTTCCGGGGAGCTAACGATCAGACCGGGAGAACTCCGAGGAGATATATTAGTCCGCCGGGGAGGTTTCTTCGGTTATGATGAACGTAAACCATTTAGTCTCCGTTCCGACCCCATTAAACTGACGATAAAACCCCTTCCCCGGAAAGGGCGACCGGAAGAGTTTAAGAGGGCGGTGGGTGATTACCGATTCGATCTGACCGCTAACCCTCTTGCAGTCAAAGTCGGCGAACCTATCACAGTCACTATGACGATTAGCGGAACCGGCAATCTCGATACGGTCTCGATGCCGGAGATCAAATGCGGAAAGACTTTCAAGACCTATCCCCCGGAGGTTGGAGTTACAAGAGGAGTGCGGAGAGGGCGCGTCAACGGGGAGAAGGTCTTTAAACAGGTGATTATACCGCTCTCGGTTGAGGCGAAAGAGATCCCGGCCGTATCCTTCAGTTTCTTCAATCCGGCCACAGGGAAATACCGGACCCTGAAAAAGAAGCCGATCCCGATTAGAGTGGAAGCCGCGCCGGATCAGGGGCCGGTCGCCCTGGTCGAAGGAGCGGGGTCCGGACCCGGCCGGGAACGGATCAAGCTCCTGGAGAAGGACATCCTGTATATCAAGGATAGTCCGGGACACCTGACCCGCGCCGGACGATTTTATTACCGGCGCCCTTTATACTGGATTATTCCGATCGCCGCGCTGTTCGGGCTCTTCGCCGTCTGGGGCATCCAGAGCCGAAGAGAGAAACTCCGTTCGGATCTGGTCTATGCCCGGCAGGTCGGAGCCTCCCGTTCCGCGCGGAAACGCTTTAAGAAAGCCCGGACCTTTCTTAATGCCGGAGATTCTGAAAGATTCTACGGAGAGGTCCACCGGGCCTTCAACCGTTACCTGGGTGATAAACTCGGCATCCCTTCCGGTGCGGTTGGGAGTACTATTGTAGCCGACAAATTATCGTCAGCCGGAGCGGCAGCGGAGATTATTAAAGAAGTAGAGACCTGTTTCTCCGAATTCGACCTGGCCCGGTTTGCTCGTTCGTCATCGGATAAAGACGAGATGAATGACTTCCTGGTTAGAGTTGAAAGACTGATCAGCAAACTGGAAAAAATTAAGGTCAAATAACAAATATTAGATAAACGATATCGGCAAACCCGCTCTCTCGTAGCGGCTGCCTTCAGGCTGCCACACTATGGCCCCGCCGTCGGTGGGTCCGCTACGAGTGCGGGATGACGGGTTTACCGGATGTTTACCGATAAAGACATAATGCAAATTAGAATCCTTACATTAACTCTTCTAATCTCATTAAGTGGAATCTTCACGGTCCACGCCGAGATTCCCGAGGCGGAGATCCCCTCACTCTTCCGTCAGACCAACTCTCTCTACGCTCAAGGGAAATACGCTGAAGCCGTTGAAGGTTACAACGCCATCCTCCAGGCCGGCTGGGAGAGCGGGCCGCTCTACTATAATCTGGCCAACACCTACTTCAAACTGAATAACCTGGGCCGGGCGATCCTGAACTATCGGAAGGCCTGGAATCTTTCTCCCGGCGATCCCGAGATCTCCAAGAATCTCGAATACGCCCGGGAGGGACTCCGGGATGATATCGCCGCTCTCCCCCTCTCGGTCTGGGCCCGGGCCCGAAGGGCGGTGATCCTGCAATTCCCGCTGGGAATCTGGATCGGAATCAGCGCGGCCCTCTATTTCCTGACTATCGCCTGGCTGATCGCCGCGCTCCTGATCCGGCCTTTGAGGAAAAAGTCACCGCTGATCCTGAAATGGCTGGGAGGGTGTCTGGCCATAAGCGTTGTTATCAGTATCATGGCCTACTCCTTCTATCGGACCCCGGGCGCGATTATTCTCCAGCCGACGGTCTCCGTCCGTTACGGTCCAGCCGAGACCGACGCGGCCGCCTTCAAGCTTCATGAGGGAACGGAGGTGAAGGTAGTCCGAAAAAAAGACGGCTGGCTTCAGATCGCTCTCCCCGACGGGGAATCCGGATGGCTCACCGCCGATTCTCTGGGGATTATCTGATCCTTCCCTCAGCCCCTTTGCAGTCCACTAATTGCACTAATTCGCACTAATTTTACATTCTCCCCAACCTCCCCCCCTTTTTTTGTCCACGGATTACGCAGATTACTCTGATTGTTTCGCCTCAGCTCGGGATCTTTTTAGCCGCAAACCAGCCGTCGCTCTTCGAGCTTCCTCCTTCGCACTCCGTGCTTCGGCGGACCAGATGGCGGGTCAAGAAATGCGCAAAATACGCAGAATGTTCGCCTTCCCTCGGTTTGCTTTTTCGCAATATCGGACGGATCGGTCCGATCCGACTGATCCGACTGATTTTATTCCTTTGCGTTCACTGCACCTTTGCGGTTAGATATTGGAAAGAATAATATTTCCGGAGGAAATTTTATGAGCTTCGACCAGAGTGTAATTCAAGCAGTCGGGATCCTGATCGGGATGATCTTCCTGGCTATGGGGCTGCGGAGGCTGGGGGTTATCAAGGAGGAAGATGGCGGGCTCATCGCCCGGCTGATAACCCAGTATACCCTGCCGGCTCTGATCTTCGGCGCGCTATCGGTCAGCCAGTTCGATCTCAGGAAATTGCTGCTGGCAGTGGTCATGATTGTCTCCCAGGGGATCTGCGCGGGAATCGCCTGGTGGATGAGTAACCTCCTGAAACTCTCCCGGGCAAAAAAAGGCGCCCTGATCCTGGCCTCCACCTTTACCAGTTCGGGCTTTTTAGGCTACGCGGTAGTAAAAGAGATCTATTCCGGCAATAGTCAGGCCCTCTCCGATGCCGCTATAGTCAGCGAACTGGGTGTAGCGATGGTGATCTTCACTGTCGGGGTCATCATCGCCATTCACTTCGGTATCAATGAGGCCTCACCCCGGGAAAAACGTATTGAAGCCCTGAAATTCTTTCGGTCCCCGATCTTCTTCTCCCTGGTTCTCGGCACGATATTCTCATTCATACCTCTCCCCCGGGAGAACTGGCTGATCGCCGGTTTCTACCATCTTCTCCGTACAATCGCGGCCGCTAATACCATCCTGGTAACACTTGTGATCGGGGTCATGCTCCATTTCCGGGATCTCAGGAAAGTGCTCCCGATAGTGCTGCTGGCCTGTCTGATCAAACTGATAATCCAGCCGCTCCTGGCTTATGGCCAATCCCAACTGCTGGACTTCCCCCTGCTCTGGCACCAGATCGTAGTTCTGGAAGCGGCGATGCCGACCGCGGCCCTGACGGCGGTCTTCGCCAGGCGCTACGGGTGTGACGCCGAACTGACCACCATTCTGGTCTTCACCACCTTCATCTCCTCCATCCTCACTGTAGTAATGATGGTCTTTCTGCTCGGTTGAGCCTCCGCACCGGTCACTATTTAGCCGCAAACCAGCCGTCGCTCTTCGAGCTTCCTCCTTCGCACTCCGTGCTTCGGCGGACCAGATGGCGGGTATAGAAAGGCGCAAAATTCTTCGGACCTCCTCCCTCTTAGAACTACCAATATCCCCGAGAAGAGCGAAAATTATCTTTTGGAAGCAAAAATATCCACCACTACCGCAACCTCTATTATCCATTAGAAGTTTACCACCAATAATAAAACAATGGGGGTATGCACTTGACTCCAGTTGAGTCAGTGTTGTTCATTATAATTAAATATTTAACGTTCAATCATTGCGAACACTCCTAATATGTTGCAAAATCAAAGGGATTGCTTCGTCACTGCGCTCAT
>CAKZYZ010000401.1 GCA_937885075.1 uncultured bacterium
GCCCCTAACGCTGTTCCCAGGGTCTTATCCTTATCCCGTATCCAGCGGAAGGTAAAGTTCAGGAGCAACCCCAGGAAAAAGCCCAGCAGCACGGCCCCGATAAGCTCGATGCCGATCTTGATCGCGATCTCGCTGATTGAAACCGCCCCGCCCGTCATAATTTCCGCCGCGCTGGTTCCCAGGCCATAGAGGGTCATGGCCAGGGCGTCATCCAGCGCGACAATCGCTATCAGGGTGGTGGTAAGAGGACCGCGGGCCCGATATTCCCAGAGCACATCAATGGTAGACGCCGGGTCGGTGGCGGAGGCGATCGCCCCGAAAACAATCCCGACCGCGACCGAAATTGTCGGGTTGTGGGTAAAGAGCCATACCGCCAGACCGGTCAAAATTCCTACCAGGAAAAATGCCCCCAGTCCTTCTCCTAATAGAATGGCAATAAATTGTTTTTTATACCGACGCAGAGTATCGGCCTGAAGTTCTCCCCCGACCAGAAACCCGATCAGACCCAGCGCGAAGAGATTAAATAATCGTAAGGATACAATATCCTCGGCTCTAACCAGGCCCAGGCCGCTCTGCCCGATGATAAGCCCGATCACGATATACCCCACCACCTGGGGGATCCGGAAGTGCTGAAAAAGGCTGGCACCCAGAATCCCGCCGAAGGCGCCGATTCCCAGGATAAAAAGAACACTAAGATCTATATGTCCCATTTCTCAATTACCTTTATCGGTTAAGATGGAATAGATTGTTTCCGGGTCGGGAGCGGTCAACAGAGATTTACGAAATGACTCCTCTTTCATTCTCGCGCTGATCACCGCCAGTAATTTGAGATATTCCGTATGCTGGAATCTTCCCGCTCCGATCATACAGACAATATGAACCGGTTTTCCATCCAGAGATTCATAATCATCAATACCGTCCCGGCTGATCCCCAGGGCCATGATAAGACCTTTGATGGAATCAAGTCTAACATGCGGCACGGCGATACCAAGACCTATCCCCGTGCTCATCAATTCCTCCCGCTGAAATATGGCCCGGAGCAGTTCATCCTTATCCGTTACTTCCGTAGCCTGCATCAGAGATCGAAATAATTCCTCCAGGGCTTCTTTTTTCCTTTCCGCGCTCAATATTATCACCCGTTCCGGTGTCAGCACTTCCCTTAACGGAGCAATGTGGGGCAGGGCCTGCTTTTTCCCCTGGCTGAGTTTCTCATCCGCCCAGCGCTCAATCTCAGAACGCTGGAACCGCCATGACGCCCCTAATTTGCCGGCAGGAATCTGCCCTTTCTGGGCCCATTCGTAAACCGTCCTTTCTGAAACCCGTAAATATTGAGCAACTTCTTCAATTGTTAATATATCCGCTAATGTCATAATTTTTCCCCGGGGGTTTTGTCGTCTGTATATTTTTCAATAATTTAAGAGTATTTATCAAAATACTCAACACATTTCAAGATTTTTCTACTGGATTTATTCACAGCAAATATGAAAGCATATGAGTAAACCCGGCTGATAAACTCGGAGAGAGGGATATCTTGAAGTGTGGTCCGAGGGGGATAAAAAATACTCTACACGGTATGACCGATAATCCTGATATTTAATTTCCCGCGCCGCGGAAAATTAAATAGGGTACTGCTCCTGCTTTAATTTAGTGATATTAAAGCTGATATCAACCGCCACCGCTTCATACTCTCCGCGATGGTCTTTTATCTTCAATAACCGTCCATTCATCCGGATCCGTTCGCCTGCCCAGTACTCTCCCCGAACTGAGCCGTCGTAACAGATAAAACGGAGACTCTCCCTCTCCTTTTCATCCAGAATTACATCACCCAGCTCCAGAACAATCGGCAGATATGAGTTGTTGGAGTCATCGGTTATTGTACCGGTCACGATAACATCTTCCTTGATCACTTCCACCTCCGCGGAAGCCAGGGGAACATCATCCCAGTTCTCATAGACAAAGAACGGACAGAGGAGAAAACCATTGTGCATTATCCTGATCGGCCAGTACCGGCCAAATTCGAAGACACGGCATTCCGGAACTTGAGAGAGACGATGGAGCTTGTCCCGCACCTTTAAGTTCTCGGCGGGGGTACCCATAAATATCACATCAAAGTCCATATCCTTTTCTTCAATCTTGCCATAGGCCAGAGAACCGGTTACTCCCATCTTTTCGATGGGAAAGTTCATTAATTTCGCGCTATCCTCCGACCAACCTATTGCCAGCTCAGGGTACATCTCACGACATAATTCCAGACTGTGGGCCGGGTCAAAGTAGCCTAAAAAATCTGAAAGAGGAAACTCCAGAGTATAATCCGCCACCAGAGGGCGGCGTTCATCCGGATCACGGGATGAATCAACCTCATATTGCTTGAGAATCTGAACATCATTCATGATGGCCACATGCTCACCATCGATCCAGGCTTTATGCATAGCCTGATACCGCCGCCCCCAGATATCGGAATCTCCTTCAGCCAGGGGGTAATAAATAATCTTCCCGATGAAAGAACCGGGGGTGGGGTGATAATATCCATGGGAAAAAACAAAACAGCCGTCTTCCCTCAGAAAATACAGTGAATCCTTAATCTTCCCGTCCAACCGTGAGATTGGCTCAAGGAACTTGTCCATTATTTCGTTAAATCTATCAGACATGAAATTTTCTCCATTTGTATGCTTATATTCCAACCGTGACTTAACCCTCGGCATAGTCTACCCTGATTTATCGGGGCCTCGGCCAACTTTTCCTCTAAGGAAATCAAGAAAGCAGGAGAATTCAAAATTATCCCCCTCCTGCTTTCCTAAGGTGTATTTCTTTCTTAATGTGAATTTATTGAGATTTCGAGGTAGTCACTTAACTCTTCTACTATTCGACTTCTCCAACTTTCTTAATATTATCCCAGAGAGTTACCAGAACCGCCCGGTATGATTCTTCGTACTGATTTACCTGAACCAGGCGTCCCTTCATCTTCAATATATCTCCGTTGAAGAACTCTCCCCGAAGCGCTCCGTCATAGATAATCAATGGCAGCGGTTCTGACTCATCCCCATCGATAGTTACATCATCCAATGGAAGAATGGGAGGCATGTAATTGGTATGGGTATCATCCACCACTGTTCCGGTAACCGGTACATCCTCCCGGATGATATCAACCGTAAAATCTCTCAGTGGAGCAGTCTCCCATTTGTCGTATGTAAAGAACGGACAGATCAAAAATCCCTCTTCATACATCCGCATCGGCCACCAGCGGCCGAATTCAATCACCCGGTGCTCCGGCTGATCAGAGAAACTGCGGATAGTCCGATATACCCGCTGGTTATGCTCAATACTCCCGGTGATTACCAGATCGAGATCATCATCACCGTCTTCATAGCGTCCATAAGCCAGGGAACCGGTCAATCCCAGAGTCTCCCACTCCACCCCCAGAACCTTAGCCGCCACCCGGGTTCCTTCTTCCACCCAGGGATAGAGTTCGATACAAGCCCGGAGAGAATGAACCGGGTCAAAGTAGCCTACAAAGTCCGAGAGAGAAAACGGCATCTCATATTCGACAAAGACCGGCCGGGGAATATCGGGATCCAGGGAAGGATCTACCTCCCCATGCAGCCTGATCTGTTCAGGATGGCCGATATAGATAGATTCACCATCCACAATTTTCTTTGTGGTACAACCATATTCACGGCCAAAGACATCGATCTGCCCGCCCTTCTTAGGATAGTAGATCATCTTGCCGTACATCCCGCCTTCCGGATGACAGTATCCCTCGGAAAAGATAAAACTTCCGTCTTTGCGTAAAAAATATTGTGAATCGCCGGCCCGACCACCCGGAAGTTCCGAAAGGGGCCGAAGAAAACGATCCATAATCTGATCAAAAGTATAGTTCATTATTATTATTCTTCTTTATTTATGTTGTCTCTTAAATTAACCAGGAGTGCCTCATACTCCCGATCCGGGGTCTGTACCAGGACCCGATAGGCTTTGAATTCAAGGTAGTCGCCGGCGAAAAATTCACCCCGGAGCGATCCGTCATATATGATTAAATCCATATCCCGACTCTTTTTTCCGTTGAGGAGCAAGTGACTGAGAGTCATGATCGAGGGCATGTATATGGTATGAGTATCGTCATCGACCATCCCCACTCCTTTTATGTCTTCCTCCAGTATGGTCATCCGACAATTCCGGAGCGGCATCTCTTCTTCCAGCCGGTAGTTAAAGAAGGAGCAGATCATCATGCCATTCCAGAAGAAGCGGATCGGCCACCAGCGTCCGAACTCAAAGACACGATTCTTCGGGTTGCGGGTCAATTCCATGATTTGAGCAAGAACTTTCTTGTTCTCGGCGATACTGCCGTACCAGACCAGATCGACATCATCATCCGGCTCTTCAAACTTCCCATAACAGGTTGAACCGGTACAGCCCAGCCGGGAGAATGGTACATCAAAACCCCGGCTCAGATCTTCAATCGAATCCTTCACCATGGGGTAGTCCTCCATAGCGGTCAGCAGGGAATGGTGATGCTCAAAAACTCCCACGAAATCATCCAGAGAAAATTCAACATGGAACTCCTCATAGACCGGGCGCGGCGCGTCCGGATCCAATCCCGGAGTCAGATCAAACTGATTGAGCATCTGCTCGGGATGGGAGATCAGAGTTAACTCGCCATCCACCACCCGCTTATAACTGCTCTTAAACATCCGGCCGAATATCTCCGTATCACCATCAGGATCGGGGGTGAGCATTACTTTCCCCATCAATCCTCCCTCGGGATGTAGATATCCTTCGGTAAAGACAAAAGCTCCGTCTTTGCGGAAAAAGTAGTACGCGTCCCCTATCCCATTCTTCAGACTGGAGACAGGCTGCAGGTAACGCTGAATCGTTTTATCGAAAAGATCGCTCATATGTTATACCTCTTTAAGTTATCGCCTGCGGCGCTAACTTACTGTAAGTGCATTAATATTAATGCCGGTTGTAATTTCTTTAATAAATCGTTTTACGATACTTGTCGTATTATTCAGCTCTTGAGAATCCGAAGCAGAAAATTTGCGCCTTTGGATTTAATCTATGAAATCCTGCCTATAGCAGACCGGAACCGTAAAACCGAGTAGACCAACGAATACAGAAGAAAACGTAGGTAACTTCAAAAAGGCCCGCGAATATAAGTTAATAATATCAATCTGTCAAATATTTATTTTTCGAAAAACCGAAAAATAAATAAATAAATTCTATTTCAAAACTTTATGAGAAAATTTTAAGTACTATCACTTGACGCCGTCGAGATAGTTAGCTAATTTATTTCTATTATATTTGCCCGCAAACAAAGTTTGAATATCTCGATATATATTTCCGGGTTGAATGTTAGAAATATTTTCGGGAGAGCAGCAATTTAACTAGGCCTAAATTAAGCGAACTCTGAGTAGGAATTGCAAGTTTTGCGGTTTCCAGGGCAATTATTCAAAATATTCGGGATCCAGGGTTTATCAGGTTACCAAAGAGCCCAGAGTCGGAGCTTTAATGAAGTT
>CAKZYZ010000402.1 GCA_937885075.1 uncultured bacterium
TATCAGTGTGACTGGAGTTCAGACGTGTGCTCTTCCGATCTGCGCCGGCGTTTCCGGCTCATCGGTTATAACTAACTGCACCATCCTCAACAATCTGGCGGGAAATTATGGGGGAGGAATTAGTGGCTCCCCCACCATTGCCAATACTGTCCTATGGGGCAATTCACCGGATCAAATCAATGGGGGTAGTACGACAGCAAATTATTCCGATATCGAAGGCGGTTGGGCGGGCACCTGGAACATCGACTCCGATCCCGAATTTGCCACTTCCACTGATTTCCACCTGACGGGGAGTTCTCCCTGCATAGATATGGGCGACAACTCCGTCGTTACCTGGGGCAATGACCTGGACGACCATACCAGGATCTGGGATGGGAAGGGTGGGGGAACCGCCATCGTTGATATGGGAGTCTATGAATACGCCGCTCCTTTAATTACCGCGACCCCGACTCCCATCCCGACCCCCACTTCAACCCCAACCCCCTACGGCTATAAAACACCGACACCAACCTCCACCCCGACACCGAAGATCTGTATGCGCCTTGAAGAGGGCTTCGATGATTTTCAGTACGGTTCGCGTCCGTCCGGGTGGATTTTTTCCGGCTGTAACGCCAACACTGATGTTTATACAACAACCGGCTATTACGGTCTCCAGGCACCCTCGATCAGACTCGATCAGGATGGCGATGCTATTGAGACGGCAACCTTCGGTACACCGGATGATCTGGCATTCTGGGTCAGGGGAATATCCTATCTTGAGTATGATAGCCTGTTGGTGGAGGAATATTATTCCAGTTGGACCACAATCACCGACCTGGATCTTTCCCCCTGGTCAAGTCAGGGGGAGATCATCGGACCGTTTGACTTGAAAATTACCACCAGGAAGATAAAGTTCTCCTACTCTTCGACTGGTGGTGAAATGGCAATCGACGACATCACAATTCACTGTGCCTTCACCCCCACCCCTACACCGCATGGCTATAAGACCCCGACACCGGCGCCGCCCTCTTCCCCCTCTCCGTCAATACCACTCCCAACCGCCACCATACCTTCAACCCCAATCCCCACCCCAACCCCATTTTCCACCCCTATCTACCTGGTAATCACCGGGAACGACTATGATGGTGATGGAATCGCCGACATGGCGGTCTGGAACACAGCCCATGGCAGGTGGATGATCAATCTCAGCGGCGGGGGGAGTCCATCGATCTTCTATTACGGAACCGCCGGCGATCTCCCCATTCCGGGTGATTACGACGGGGATGGCTTTACTAATGCCGGGATCTTCCGGTCCGCTTCCGGTCTCTGGGCAATCAGGGGGCTTAGCCGTCTCTATTACGGGGCCGACGGGGATATCCCGGTTCCCGGAGACTATGATGGTGATGGGACCGTCGATCCCGGTGTCTTTCGGCAGTCATCTTCACTCTGGGCGATCCGGGGGATAACGCGGCGTTACTTCGGGGGGAGTGATGATCTTCCCATCCCGGGGGATTATGGGGGAGATGGAACAGACCGGATTGGAATCTTCCGCCCATCTACCGGTCTCTGGGCGGTGCCGGGCATAACCCGTTCCTACTTCGGAAGGGAGGGAGACTACCCGGTCCCGGCTGGTTACAGAGGTATCGGGGACGAGATCGGCATCTTCCGGCCGGCTTCCGGCCTCTGGGCGATCAGGGCAGTCAGCCGCCTCTACTTCGGAACGGCGGGAGACATCCCTCAACCGGTTGATTTCTACGGGAGTGGTCATTCCCTCATCACCATCTACCGGCCCGCTACCGGGCTCTGGGCTATCCACAGCCACACCCGCGCCTACTGGGGCGGCCCATCATACATCCCCGTAACCCGATAACTACGGGCCAAAAATATGATCGGCTCCCCGGAAGGACTGGATGAGTTACGACATAAGTTAGCGCCTGCGGCGCTAACTTAGGAATAAGATATGAATACAATATTAATGTTAGAAAAAAATCTATCCGTGCCGATGGCAACCGGATGGTTAATAGCCGATCTGGCTGAGTTTCGGGGGAAACAGGAACTCTATACCGGGCAGTCCACTCAAAAACTCAAAGCGCTCCGTGAACACGCGCTTATTGAAAGCGCCATCTCTTCTAATCGTATCGAAGGTGTGGAAGTGGATCCGGGTCGTGAAAAGATTGTGATTTTAGGAACTCCGGCATTTAAAGATAGGAATGAGGAAGAAGTTGCCGGATATAGCTCAGCATTAAACTGGATTCATTCGGACCACGCCGACATCCCTATCTCCGAATCAACCATTTTGCGATTTCATAAACTTAGCCGTGGCGATATATGGGACGCGGGACAGTACAAAGAAAAACCGGTTGATATCATTGAACTCTCCCCGGATGGCTCCCGGACAATCCGCTTTAAGAGTGTGGTTCCTGAAGAAACACCGGGCGCTATCCGGGATCTTGCGAACGGATTTGATAGCGCACTTAAGGATGTCAGGATTCATCCATTACTCTTGCTGGCCGCTCTCAATCTTGACTTTTTATGTATTCATCCATTCCGTGACGGAAATGGGAGGGTTTCACGGCTTCTCCTTCTTTTAACCTGTTATCATCTTGGTTTCGAAGTTGGACGCTATATAAGTCTGGAAAGAATACTCGAACAAAATAAGGAACGCTACTATGAAACCTTACTGCTCAGTTCCCGGGGGTGGCATCAAGGTGAACACGATCCCTGGCCCTATATAAACTACCTGCTCTTCATTATCAAAGAAGCCTATAAGGAGCTCGATACCAGGGTTGGTGAAATGGCAACTTCCCGGGGAGCGAAGATGGAGTTAGTGCTTGACGCATTGAAAAAGTTTCCTGCTCCATTTACCATTTTAGAATTAGAAGCGGCCTGTCCCAGTGTCAGCCGCGACTGGATTCAATCCATCCTAGCAAAACTGAAAAAAGATGGACGGGTTACTTGTGAGGGAAAAGGTCGAGGAGCCCGGTGGACTTATCGGAAAGAATAAGGGTATTATCTCCGGATAAGGGTATTCCCCGCCTCGCTCTCTGTAGCCGCGGTCGTTGACCGCGGTTTCAGGCCTGCCGCGGTCACCGACCGCGGCTACAGTGCCCGAATCTCAGCCTGTAGCCGAGGTCGTTGACCTCGGCCCTGAAATCATCGGTCAGCAACCGCGGTTGCAGTTCGATCAAATACCCTTTGTAAATTTCCCCCGTTATGGATATATTACTAATGTTATCTATTTATAAATCCCGAATAATTTTTACGGAGTAAAAATTATGATTATTACCAGAACACCATTTCGAGTCACCCTGGGCGGCGGGGGGACGGACCTGTCGTCGTACTACTCCAAATACGGAGGATTTATCTTCGCTGCCGGAATCGCCAAGTATATGTATATCGATGTCAACCAGCCTTTCGACGGCCTGGTTCGGATCAAATATTCCCGCTCTGAGACCGTGAAAGAGGTTGAGGATATCGACCATGATATTGCCCGGGAAGCCCTGAAGATGATGGGGATAGAGCAGGGGATTGAAGTGGTCTCTATCGCCGATATCCCCGCCGGGACCGGCCTGGGATCTTCCAGTTGCTATACGGTAGGAATCCTGAACGCTCTTCATACTTTTAAGCACGATCATATCAATCAATATGATTTAGCGGAAGAAGCCTGTAAACTGGAGATAGATATCCTGGGCGCGCCGATCGGGAAACAGGATCAATATATGGCGGCTTTCGGTGGATTTACCATTCTCGAAATCTCGAAAGACGGCGTGGTTAAAGTAAGAAACGCCCGGATATCGGAAGATAGCGTTGATGAACTCAACCGGAATATGCTGATGTTCTATACCCATACCTCCCACCGGTCTTCAGACATTCTGGAGGGACAGAGCCGGGGGATCGAGAAGAATGAAAAAAAGATCGTGGATAGTATGCACCGGATCAAGGAGATTGGATATCAGATCCTGGAGGCGGTGGAATCATCCAATTTATCCCGGGTTGGAACCCTCTTTGATGAGCACTGGGAGCAGAAAAAGAAGCTATCAACCCGGATGACAAATCCTCGCTTTGACGAGATCTATAATCTGGCCCGGGAGAATGGAGCCCTGGGAGGAAAGATATCCGGAGCCGGGGGAGGGGGGTTCTTTGTCTTTTATGTGGAGAAGGATCACCGTAAATTCAAAGATCTGATGAAAGAATCCGGCCTCCGTCCGATGCGGTATCGGTTCGACTTTGAAGGCTCTAAAGTTCTGGTGAACTTTAGAGACGCTTCATTTTAAATTTCCGCCGTCGGCGGTAATTTAAAATCGTATATATTTTGCTCTAATTATATAATGTTACAATTCGTGTAATTCGCGTAATTCGTAGTTCTATTTAGTTTCCCGAACGAAGTGAGAGCTAAGTTATAAATGTCAAAACGAGCAATATTTCTGGATCGGGACGGGGTTATAAACCGGGTGATAATGAAAGAAGGGAAGCCGTATTCTCCCCGGAAGCTAAGTGATTGCCGTCTGACCGATGGGATTAACGATGTACTTCTCCGTCTAAAAGAAGATGGTTTCATTCTTATAGTTGTAACCAATCAGCCGGATATCTCGCGTGGTTTGATCAGATGGGATGAACTTAACTCGATACATGATTTAATCCGGAGTGAACTTCCGATTGACGATATTATAGTCTGCCCCCATGATAATGACGATAACTGTGCCTGCCGTAAGCCGAAACCCGGGATGATAGTTGAATCGGCCCGAAAGTGGGGGATAGATATCGCAGGTTCTTTCCTCTTCGGAGATACCTGGAAGGATATGGGAGCGGGTGAAAAAGCCGGATGTACCACCATACTACTTGACGCGCCCTATAATCAGGATGTAAAAAGTAATCATCGAATTAAGAACATCTCGGAAGCTCTGGAGATTATAATAAAAAAAGAATCTTGAAAAAAATCTCCCGCTTGGGGAAAATATGAATATACGGAAATTTTCAAGAGTATAGTCATCAAAATTTGTCAATTTTGCTGATTATAACATTTAAAATTGATAAAACTGATTTTTCTGCTCAAAAAGCTATGCATTAACCACGAAGATCACGAAGAGAAACAAGGGAACCTATTGCACGTTACCTGATTTATTTAATTCCTTCGTGTCCTTCGTGTTTTAAATAGATTTTTAGTAAGGTCAATATAAGGGATAAGCAATATGGACCACATAAAAAAACATCTCCAGGAAACAAAAGATATAGTCGATCTTCTTGATCCTGAAAAGATCGAGAAGATAATCCGGAGTCTGGTTGAAATTCGCAGACAGAATGGTAGGCTATTTATCCTGGGTGTCGGCGGCGGGGCGGGAATAGCATCTCACGCGGTGAATGACTTCAGGAAGATTGCTGGAATTGAAGCATACAGCCCGATCGATAACGTCCCCGAGCTAACCGCCCGGGTTAATGATGAAGGCTGGGAGACAGTCTTCCGGGAGTGGCTCAAGGTGAGTCGGCTCCGGCAGGAAGACGGTATCTTTGTCTTCTCAGTCGGGGGAGGGGATGCGGACCGGAATATCAGCGCCAACATTGTAGAGGCTTTGAAGTACGGGCAGAAAGTCGGCGCGAAGATCCTCGGGGTAGTAGGAAGGGACGGGGGATATACCGCGAAAGTCGCGGATGCCTGCATCGTTATCCCCACAGTAAATCCGGAGAGCATCACCCCTCACACCGAAGCCTTCCAGAGTGTCATCCTCCATCTGATCGTTTCCCATCCGGAGATGAAAGTGTCGGAGATGAAATGGGAATCTGAAAAACCAGTAAGCGGTAAGCGGTAAGCAGTGAGCGGTAAACGAGAATGTACCCAAGAGTAAAAAATGTGATTGCGAACAATGATTTTACTTTGACTATCGAGTTTAGAAATGGAGAAAAACGAAGATTCGATATGAATACTTATCTTGATTTTGGTGTATTTCGCGAACTGAAAAAGATATCGTATTTTAAACAAGTAAAGCCTTCCATGGGATCTATATCCTGGCCCCATGGGCAAGATGTCTGCCCGGATACATTATACATGGAGAGTAAATAGTATATTGTAATAATGCACTGCAATATTACAATACTATTGTATGTTTGCACTGGTAACAGACACTTTCATATTCCATTTCATTCCCGCCCCTCGCCAGGAAAGGAATACAAAATAATATATTGTAAATAGTGAAATATAAGACAATCCTTAAATCAATGACATTGAATACTCTCACATCCAATCATATTTCCGTCAGAAAACTGCCGGATCTGCGACAATCGTCTGGTCCCCCCCGAAGTTTTAATCGGGGTTAAAAGGGGCCGAGGTGGGGGGAACAATTAGTGTCAATTAGTGTAATTAGTGGACTGCAAAGGGGCCGAGGTGGGGGAAGCAATCATATCCAATCACATTCAATCGTCTGTTAAATTGCGACTAAGGCGAGGTGAAATACAAAATCCAATCGTCTGTAAAAAGAGGTAAATTATGGCAATATTTTTAGACTCAGGTGATGTAAACGAAATTCAGCGTTTCAAAAAGATGGGGATAATCCGGGGCGTTACCACCAATCCCACAATTCTGTTAAGAGATGGTCTCAAGGGGGGAGAGGAGGCTCTCAAAGAACGGCAGATTGAGATTGCCCGCTTGATCAATCCCCTGCCGCTCTCGGTTGAAGTAACTACTAACGATCGGGATGAGATGCTGAGACAGGCAATAGAGTTCGCCGGTTGGGCCGATAATATCAACGTCAAGATAACTATTCACGGCCCGGAGGGAGAACTCGACAATCTGGAGGTCGTCCACCTTCTGGAGACCGAACACGATGTCCGGGTGAATGTTACCGCGATGATGAGCGCCCAGCAAGGCCTGCTCGCCGCGCTGGCCGGAGCGACCTATGTCTCCCTCTTCGGCGGCCGGATTAATAATATGGGATACAACGCGATTGAGGAGATCGATAAATTGCGGAACCTCCTTGATGATCAGGGCCTCAACTCAAAGATTATCATCGGTTCCACCCGCGAGATTCTCAACGTGGTAGAATGGCTGGAAGCCGGTGCCCATATTGTCACCGTATCCCCGAATCTCTTGGAGGGGATGATTGTCCATCCTTACAGTAAAGAGACAGTCCGGATGTTTCTCGCTGACGCGGAGAAGACCAGTAATCAGTAAGCAGTGAGCAGTAAGCAGTGAGCGGTGAGCAGTAAGCGGTGAACAAGCCTAAGCGGAACAATCAGTGTAATTCGTGTCCCCGAAAAATGACTTTGTCATCTCGGGGTAAAAATTAGTGGACAGTAAAGCCGCCTAACCAGGGCGCATCTACTGCTTACCGCTCACCGCTTACTGCTTACCATCAATTTAGTCCTTGCTAACAACAACATAAATAACAATGCCCAAAAATAATCACAAAAACAACCCACCCCCCGACCCCGTCTCGGTCATCCTGATCGCTCATAATGAAGTGGAGACGATAGAAAAGGATGTGGAGGATTTTTACCGGGTGGTTGTGGAGAAGCTTCCTGGCTCTGAACTTATAGTGACCGAAGATGGCAGTACAGACGGGACCAGTGAACTATTGCGGGAGATAGCAACCCGCCTGCCGGTCAAATTAATCCAGAGCGTGGAACGGAAGGGATATATTCCAGCCCTGCTTGACGCGATTGAACTATCCTCACAGGAGTGGATACTCTTCAGCGACACCGGGGGGAAGTTTGCTCCAGATGACTTCTGGCGGCTCCAGGAGCGGCGTTCAGATTCCGACCTGATTATCGGGGTTAAAGTTGAGAGAGGAGATCAGGTCTATCGGCAGGTCATGACACGGATATTCAATATGCTGATCAGGTATTATTTCAGGATTCCGGTCCGTGATATTGATAGCGGCCTCCGGCTTTTTCGTCGAGATATATTTATCAATGCGATCTCGGAACCGCTTTTGCTGAAAGATATGATAGCAACGGAACTAACCCTTCGTATGTTTGCTCTTGGTGCCAGGCTGGGGGAGGTGCCGGTAGTGTATTCTTCACGCCAGGGAAAATCCCGGGGTATGCCGCCGAAGAAAATCCCCCGGGTTATCGTGCACGTTCTTTCTTCTTTTCCCCGCTTAAAAGATGATATGTATCGATTGAGGGGGCTCGCCCATTCTGATGAAGGTTCTTAGATGAGGTTATCATCTGTAGATGAGAAGATGTAAGAAGGTTCCATTCCCCTCCAGCCCAGATCCCTGAAAAATGAGTTTAAGCCATTGGCCCCCGCCTATTCCCCTCGTTAATTCTTATTCTTGATGATGCTCTGAAAGGCCCCGGATTTAATCTGAACAATGTTGTGTTCAGCCATCCGGAATAGCTGAACTCGGCAGAGCCGATTTGCCTATTGAAGAATTTTATTTTAAGTATGTCAGATAAGCAGACCGCCACACTCTATTGTGCTCAGTAATACTATTATTTTGCTCCTGTTTCTTCTATCGTTTCCGAGAGTTTATCCGCCCATTCCTTCCTCCCAGTTTGTCGAAGTTTCTCCTGGAAGAGTGTCATTTGTTCACCGGAGATGATTTTAATATTAAGATTTTCCAGATGTTCGAAGTACTCATCGTAATCCCACTTGTCCCAGGTTAGAGCTATAAAACCATTGGGTCGCTGGGCCCATTGAATTTCGTAAAACACCATAATATTTATTGAAAAATAAAGCAGAAAGGAGAGAAGAGCTAGAAGGGATATAGCCATATTGACTAATTTATACGGTAGAGTGAACGACTTGAAAATCAAGGAGACTATTATTCCGGTCATCAGGGCAACACCTATGGAGCTGATAAATATAAGGTTGGTCCGATACCACGCGGTAACGATAATATTAGCGAAAAGAAGAATGGATAGTCCAAAGACAAAGCTTCGTTTAGCTTTTTTCGATCCAAGGCGAAAAAGCAATATTATGCCGGCAATGAAGAGGAAGAGGAATGCGCTTAATCCCGCATAATCCCTGAGTGATTTTAAGCCGATATCGTACATGGGAAAGTCATTTTTAGGGTCATGAATGCCCTGGGTCTGGATGCATGTTCCGCGGAGTGCCCGGGAGTATACGGATATCACATTTACAGGATGAAGATCAAACGGCGGTGGATATAAGTTGGTCTTTGGAATATCTTCCAGCACATTGGCCCGTATGATGATGAAGAAAATGAGAATTAAGAAATAAGGAGCGAGTGGTTTTAATTGGGATCGGATTGGTCTTCCTCTTATAATGGTGGCGAAAGCGAAGATGATCAATGGATAAGTCGCAGCAATCTCCTTTAACAGAAGGGCGGCTATAAATGTGATAAAACTGATTAACCATGATATCTTGGAGCGATTGAAGAGGTACCGATCATAATAAATAATGGTGAGAAAAAAAAAGACAATTAGAAGAAGATGTTGTCGGTTACAGAGGTGGCTTACCTGCCAGGCCATTGTCCCTAATCCTGCATAAGTTAAAGCGGTCCAGAATGCAGCTGTGGTATCATTCGTACAGCGGAGCATCAGAGCGAAGAGAAGTAGTATCCCGATGGTAAAAAGAAATATCTGAAAAATATGATTTATAACCGGATCTCCACCGAAGATGAGATAAAAAAACCCATATTGAACCGCATGGAGTGGACGGTATCCTTTTGTCTCGGTCCCAATAGGCTCCCATTGAGCGTAGAAGGTATGAGCGATTTCCGATAATGAGTAAGGACGCAGATACTTGTAGTCTTCCAGAAGATAGCCGTAGTGAATAGTGGGCACTGATAAAAGTACGGACAGCAGGATAAGGATAATAATAGCTAAAATCTGTATTGATTTTTCTCGATTATTCATTAATAATTATGCTGAAGATTATTTTATGGAAATTTTCTGCTGTAGTATATGGAGCGCAAACGCAAAAGATTAACAAAATTTCTTCGGGCATTCAATAAATATACCTGGTTAATGAATACAGGCCTTCTTACACCTGGAAACGAATTGTAAAGATCGAATCCTGGAAAGCATACAGAACCTATCTTATTTGACTTTCTCCACCAGACGGCATTTTATTATGAACATAGTTTTTATAGTTCCCTATTCTCCTGCCAGTCGTGGCACCAATCGCAGTACCACTGCCCCTCCCCTCGGGTTAGCCTATCTTGCTGCTGTGGTTCGGGAGCAGGGTCATTACTGCCGAATCATCGACGCTGACATCGTGTCCATTCCGGCGGACCGGGTGATTGATGAAGCAGCTCGCTCCGATCCCGATCTGATTGGTATCTCATCTCACATCCTGAACTGGCAAGGAGTTCCCCCCCTGGTTGATTTGTTCAAGCGACGCTTTCCCCATCTCCCCATCATACTGGGCGGACCCTTCCCGTCTGCCATCCCGGAACACTGTTTAAATCGCTGCCGGGCTGATGCGGTAGCGGTGGGTGAAGGAGAACATACACTGAAAGAAATCTGCGCGTCCCCGGCAGAGGAGTTTCCCCGGTTCGAAGGCATAGATGGCCTGGTCTGGCGTGATCGGGATGGGCGGATCCGGCGAAATGCTCCGCGCAGTCTGATATCTGACATTGATGAAATCCCTTTTCCGGCCTGGGACCTTTTAGAGAACAGGGCGCTTTACCATAGCCGTCCCCGGCGTGTTCCGGTTGGTGCGGTTGTAACCAGCCGCGGCTGCCCCTCCCGATGCTCCTTCTGCAGTAAGAGTGTCTTCGGAGATCATTTCCGAGCTCACTCTCCCGATCGGGTTATGAATGATATTCGACGCCTGGTGGATGAATACGGAGTTCGGCAGATTGATATCCTCGATGACAATTTTTCCCTGAACCGGGATCGCGCCCGGGTAATTCTTGGTAAGTTAGCTGCTTTTCCGAAACAGCTGTCAGTAAATCTGGTTAGTGGGATTCGGGCCGACCATGTTACTCCGGAACTGGCCCGTTTGCTGAAGAGAGCTGGCGTTTATGCTACCACAATCGGAATCGAATCGGGTGATCAGGGGATATTGGATGGAGTGGGCAAAGGCAGCCGGCTTAAAAATATTGTTCAAGCGGTTCAGCTTTTAAGGGAAGAAGGCATTATTGTTTTTGGTGCCTTTATCCTGGGATTGCCGGGGGATTGTCCGGAGACAATGGAACGGACCATTCAATTTGCCACCAGGATCAATCCTCACATGGCCAAGTTTGCCATTGCCACGCCCTTTCCCGGGACCCCGCTCTATAATAAAATTGAGAGAGAAGGAACATTTCTGTTCCCGACCTATGACGGGCTCCAAGCAGGTTATTTTGGAGGCCGGGCCTTTTTTGAGATTGGGGTAACCCGGGCCGAAGATGTGGAGTATTTCTATCGTCAGACTTTTCGGAGATTTTATCTCCGCCCCAGGAAGATCCTGGATATCCTGTCAACCATCCGGAGTTTTTCGGAGGTAAAGTGGTTCCTGAAATCGACATTAGAGATTGCATTCAGTCTCTTATCCCGGAGGAGATAATTTATATGAGGATATTATTCATCAATCCTCCGATGGCGGTAACCGAACAGATTTATACTAAACGGGTTGCCAAACAATATACTTCCAGCGCCTATGTCCTGCCCCATACCTCAATCGCCTACCTGGCGGCATATATGGAGAAGGCCGGCTATGAAGTCCGAATCATTGACGCTTTTGCTCTGGGTTTGAGTATGGACGAAACCGCCGAACAGGTGCGCCGGTTCGACCCCTTCGCGGTCTGTTACAGCCTCTGTACTCAGAACTTTCTCAATAGTCTGGCCTGGATACAGGGGATCAGGGAGCGGACCGGGATCCGGACCATTGTCGGCGGACTTCAGATGAGTATATATCCCCGGGAGGTTCTCTCCTATCCCGATATTGATTATGGTGTGATCGGAGACGGCTGGGAGACCATGCCGGAGCTTCTCCAGTGCCTGGCCGGGCACGGTGATCTCTCCACGGTCCGCGGGATATGTTACCGGGATGAGGGAGAATACCGGGAGACGCCCCCCCGGCCGGAAAAATTCACCCTGGAAGATGTCCCCTATATGGCCCGTCATCTTCTTCCCAACGACCGCTATACCACCGTGATGACCCAGGAGTGGCCGATTACCATCATGCTCTCCGCCCTGGGCTGCCCCCTGAGATGCGCCTACTGCGATGTCCCGGCTGGACGATATCAAACCCGGTTGCCCGAACATGTCGTGGATGAGATTGATGAGTGCGTTAACCGTTTCGGCATCCGGGAGATCCTCTTTCAAGATGAAACTTTTACCTTAAACCGTAATAGAGTTCTGGAAACCTGCGAACTGATCCGCTCCCGGGGACTGAAATTCCACTGGTCGATCCGGGCCCGGGTGGACTATGTGGACCAGGAGATTCTCCACGCCATGAAGGAGGCGGGGTTGACCAAGATCAACTTCGGGATTGAATCCGGCAACCCAGAAATCCTTAAAAAGATGAACCGGGATATCCCGCTGGATGTGGTCCGTCAGGCTGTCCGATGGACCAAGGAAGAGGGGCTGGTGACCCTGGGGTTTTTCATCATCGGTTTTCCGGAAGAGGCCGAAGAGGACCTGAAGGAGACCATGCGGTTCGCGCTGGAGCTGGACTGTGATTTTATCCAGGTCAACAAGATGGTTCCTCAGCCGCCCTCACCGGTCTACCGGGAACTGGTGGAGCGGACCGGGATTGATTACTGGCGGGAATATACTCTGGGAAATGCCGCAATCCTCGCTGATCTGCCGGGGATCGGCTCATCATTTGATCCGGCAAGCCTCGATATCTGGCAGCGCCGCTTCTTCCGGAAGTACTATTACCGGCCGTCATATATCTTCAAGCGATTGAAGAAGATCAGTTCCTTCAAAGAGATGAAAGGCCTGGCCCGGGCAGCTCTCTCTATCAGGTAAGCATACTTCAAGAAGAAAAGTTATTAAATTGTATAATGATTGAGTCCCTTAGAGAAAATGATGAACAAACTTAAAATACCGGTCTGCATATTCACCTTAGTAATGGTCGGGATGTTCGTAGTTTTTCTCTTCCATGTCCCTGTTAAGACAGGGACACCCCAGATCTTTCGGTTACGGTATTACGCCTGCCAGAACGGTATCTCCGGCGGTCCGCTCAGCTCATCCCTGTCAGAGTTTGACTGGCGCAAGGCCTTTGTTTGGCGGGCTTCGGATACCGAATATCGTCAGCGTCAGTTTTCCCAGTTCTTTGAAGTTTTTACTCCGCGGATCTACGCCCATCTATATTACTGGTTCGGACCGTTTATGTGGCTTCCGCTCTGTCTGGTGATGGCCGTCATCATCGGCGTAATGATCGCCCTGGCGGTGCGGCAGTGGACGGGCAGCTGGCTTCCCGGGATGGTGGCGGGGAGTTTCTGGCTGATGACTTCCGAAGTTTTGATCGGTCATCACGCCCCGATCCGGTATGTTAAAGACTTTGTGACGATAGAGGTGCTGGGGATCCTTTCGCTCCTGCTGGCTATGAAAGGGAAGAACCGTTCCCGACTCTGGTTTCTTGGTATCGCGGTCTCTATTATCTGGTGGCTGGGCCTCTTTACGGATGAGTATCCCCTCTTTATTCTGCCGGCCTTCGCGGTGGCTTTTTTTACCTGGCCATGGTTGAAGCGGGTCCGCTGGCCTTTGCTGGTGTCATTTATAGTTCTTACCGGTCTGGGCTTTTTGCTCTTCCTTTTCTTCCTCCCCACATTTATCTCTCCCGATCTGAAAGAACCGCTGGCGGGGATGACGGTCCGGGGGATGCCGTCTCTATGGACCAAGCTGATCGCTAACGCCAGGTATCTTCTACTCAATACCCGGGATGTATTCACCTATACCTTCGGTTGGTCTACTCCACATTATCTTATTCAGTCTATTCTGGCGGCTATTACCGGCAGCCTGCTGGTCCTGCTGATTATTATCAGCCGCGCCTGGAAAGGGTGGGGGAGGATGATCCTCTTCACTATTATCGCCCTGGTTACAGTGGGAGGTATTCTGCTTCCGGAAGGAAAAGATATTCTCCATCAGATAACTTACTATAACCGTCCTCTGGTGGCTCTGGTAATTGTGGTGCTGGGCTTGTTTACCTGGAGTATCTTTAAATTCGTGAGAAGATGGTGCTCCTTCGCCTGGCTCGGGGTATTGATCGTTATCGCGGTCCTTAACTATTATACTGCCGCTACCGGGGTGCGATATGATCCCGAGGAGGCGTATCTTACCCGATATGGCGTGGATAATATCCTCCAGCTTCATAACCGTATCCGGAGTGGAAATCTGGCGATACCGGTCTTTCTCTCCTACCCCCGGTTTCGCGATGTGATCAATGGAGTTTATGATGAACTGGAACACCTACCCTGGCATACGACCGATGACGGTAACCCGCCCTGGTCTCTTTACCGCTCGATCATGCCCCGGCTCTATCTTTGCCACTTTGAGGAAGGGGAACTGCGGGCCAATCCGAAACAGTTTGCCCGCTGGGCGGATACCGATGAACACGCTTACCGGGCCGCCGCGAACTCTTTTTACGATATGCCGGTCGGTATCGTATGGGATTTAGAAAGCATCCGGTCGAATGTTACGGTTTCTGATTTAAAGACGGAATGGACTGGCCTGAAAGGTAAAATCCTAAAACCCCGCTTCTTAGATGATCTGCTGGGGCCGGCTCCCTTCGCGTCTCTTCCTGAAGGAACCTGGAATTTCTCTCTCTCACTTCCACCGGATGAGGAAGGGCTCAGCTTGGCTTTTGCCATCCGCCATAACAAACCAACCTCATTTACTGTTGCCGGTGGGATTCGGCCGGAGGAGAAAGAATGTACTTACAGATGGGGATGGCAGCTATTCATGGTTGAGTTAAATCCCACCCGCCATTCCGTCGATCTGCGGATCAAGACAGAGGGAGAAGTGGAGGTGATCGGCCCGGTTATCATTCCATCCGCCGCGGTTGCCGCGATCCCTCCCTCTCTCAGGAAGAATATTCCGCCTGCCGGAATCCCCCTCCTTGATCTTCGGGGCAGGCCATAGAACTTAGCCATCACTTCGTTCTGGCAACTTATTTAACCGCGGATTAAGCGGATTATGCTGATTAAAAGAAAAAGCAATCCGTTAAATCCGCTTCATCCGCGGTTTATTTAAATTCCGAAGCAGACGCAGCCGTAAAAGAGATTGAGAGGTAGTGATAACCATAGATTCCTATGATTCGAAGGTTATATAGCTCGGTGCGCTCCACGGCCAATCCCGCCTCACCGAATAGATTTTTCCAATGCGAAAGTGACCGGAAGTAATTGCCCCGGTCCAATCGCATCATTAAACGGTGATACCATTCCCTCTCTCCCGGAACCAGGGGTTCCTGGATAATGACTTTCCCCCCCTTCGCGAGAGCTTGGACCGCTTTTTCTGCTATCTTAGCCACCGCGTCATCCGGGAGGTGATGCAGCAGGGAGTTAATCAGGATTACATCATATCCGTTATCCCAATCCATCTCTCCCGCATCTCCGGCTATGAATTGGTGGAGGGGATACTTTTTCCTGGCCATATCAATGTAGATCGGAAGAGCGTCGTGTAGGGAAAGAGTGTAGATCGCGGTGGTCGCCGTATCATTAAAAAAAAACTTCTTCTTTTCTTCTTTTTCTTTACCTTGAACCACTGCGCAGCCTCCACATTGCGCATCACTACCTCACC
>CAKZYZ010000403.1 GCA_937885075.1 uncultured bacterium
TTTCCCTACACGACGCTCTTCCGATCTAGAATCCCCGGGATATACACCGATCACCCCACAGACAAAGAACCCCAACGGGGTTCCACATGTAAACCCGGGGAGAATCCCCGGGATATACACCGATCACCCCACAGACAAAGAACCCCAACGGGGTTCCACATGTAAACCCGGGGAGAATCCCCGGGATATACGCCGATCACACAACACATATAGAACCCCAACGGGGTTCCATATGTAAGCCCAGGGTGAAACCCTGGGAATATACACCAATCACCCAACACATAACGAACCCCAACGGGGTTCCACATATAAGCCCAGGGAGAATCCCTGGTTTCCGGGGTTTCACCCCGGAAGGATACAAAACACCAACCCCGGCTCCGCCTGTAACCCCAACCCCTTAGAAGAACCATATCGGATTATAACTCATGAATTATGTGTGCATATCTTGCTCGTACGAGCAAGATATGCACACAAAAATTGGTGGAGTTTTCAAAACGGTTTTAACTCGATTACAACACAGTTAGTTGTTGCATAAGCTATCAAAAAATAATAATATAATAGAAACGACTATGGCGTTGTAGTATACATTTGATCTTAGAGAAAGTGAAATAGCGTTACATTATGAGAACCGTTTACATAGAAACTTCGATTCCCAGCTTCTATTACGAGATCAGGGAAGAACCGGAGATGGTTGCCAGAAGGTCCTGGACACGGCAATGGTGGAACCGATATAGAGGGAATTATGAACTTGTCACCAGTGAAGGTGTGATGGCGGAACTGGAAGAAGGTGAGTATCCGAACCAGATGGACGCTGTTGCTTTAATGTCAGGGTTTCCACGACTGGATATGCCGGATGAGATTGCCAACATTGTGGATACTTATATCGCCAATCATCTGATGCCGCGGGAACGCCTTGGCGATGCGTTACATCTGGCCCTGGCGTCGTTCCACAAGTGCGACTTCCTGCTCACATGGAATTGCAGTCATCTCGCGAATGCAAACAAGTTTGAGCATATCCGTATCATCAATACACGTTTGGGTCTATTTGTTCCCGCGTTGGTGACACCCATGGAACTCTGTGAGGAGGATATATCATGACTGATTCAACACTACAACGGGTATGGGATTCAAGGGAAGCAATTTCCCGGCGCTACGACTATGATTCGCGCAAACTGATCCATTTTTACCAGTCCCGGCAAAGAAAACAAGAGCAAAAAGAAGGATCTAATCGACAAATATCAGACCGCTGACGGTCTGACAATTACGCTTTATCCTAATTGTTCGGGGTGGAACCCGGGGTTGAGATGTTGGACCCCGTTGGGGTCCATGCGGATATGTGATTTGGGTGATACATTACAATCCCCGGGTAAAACCCGGGGCTAAGATGTTGGACCCCGTTGGGGTAGATGGTTGGTTGGGCGGTGCTGCGGTTAACCCCGGGTGGAACCCGGGGTTAAGATGTGGGACCCGGTTGGGGGCCTAAAAAAATACCCCGAAGGGATTCCACATGCAAACCAGGGGAGAATCCCCGGGATATACGCCGATCACACAACACATATAGAACCCCAACGGGGTTCCACATGCAAACCCGGGGAGAATCCCCGGGATATACGCCAATCACACAACACATATAGAACCCCAACGGGGTTCCATATGTAAGCCCAGGGTGAAACCCTGGGAATATACACCAATCACCCAACACATAACGAACCCCAACGGGGTTCAACATATAAGCCCAGGGAGAATCCCTGGTTTCCGGGGTTTCACCCCGGAAGGATACAAAACACCAACCCCGGCCCCGACTGTAACCCCGACCTCTTGGAGTGGCTGAGATCAGAGAACAGAGAGGAGATTGCTTCGCATTTGTGTGCATATCTTGCTCGTACGAGCAAGAGTTGTACACAAATTCGGGTGAGAGTTTTGCATCGGTTTTAACTCGACTATAACTTCACCGGGTTGACGATTCTGTAGTCGGGTCGGGGATATTCCGGTGACAAAGTAAAGTAATCAGTAAGCAGTAACTGGTGATCAGAAATCCGCGACCGGGGCACCCTCCTCAAGTCCGCGGTCGCTGACCGCGGACTTGAGGCACCCGGACTGATCTGGTTTCCACGGTCAACGACCGCGGCTACAGCGCCCGGCCGCCACCACCCGATGTCATTGCGAGCCCTGATAAAATCGGTGCTCGCAATAACAATTCAGAGCAGCGAAGACGCCACGCCCCCCCAACGATTTATCGTAGGGGAGCGCAAGTTCAATAGCTATCCGGTGGCATCACCCTTACTCCCCCCATGAAATCAATATACCATCCCAGAGAAAAAAGGAATTGAATTATAACTCATAATTTCCGAGGTCTAGCTGTGCCGCAAGCGGTATTTATTTCGGCCGATGATTAAAAGGGATCCTCTAAGGGTTGAACAAGCAAGCTCTGCTATTGCCTTTTGAAATGTCAACTGGATAGCGTCTTCGAGCGGGGGAGCAAATTTAAGAAATATAATTCCAGCGGGGCAGAGGATTTGCCAAGCTCGCGTAATGTTATTACTTCATGACCAATTTTCTCAAGCAATGGCTTAATCTTTAAAGGGACACAATGATCCAGGAGGAATTTCATAGTGCGGCAGCAGGTTCCAATTCTTGAAAGAAATGAATCTCTTCATTTTTAACAAGTTGATTGGCATAGGAAACACAAGCTTTAACATCTTCTTCGGAAAGATCAGGGAAATAGTCATCCGAGATAATTGTTCCTATTGAAATGCCGTTGGAGAGAAGATCAAGTATCTGCCAGACCATAATCCGGGTGTCTTTAATACATGGCTTCCCATGGCAAACTTGGGGATCAATAGATATTCTTTCAAACATTTTAATCACCTGTAAGAATATTTCTTTTGGAATTATTAAGAATATTAATGATATTATTATTAACTCCTGATAAAAGCAAACTAAAAGTGTTTCGAGATCCTGAATATTGGGTCCGGCAGGGGTTAGTCCCACCGAAGCACAAGTTCAACAGGTAGCCGGCGGTATCTCCTCCCCCCTAGCGCCGGGGGGAGACGAGAGAAAGAGATGGGGGGGGATGTTTCAGAGGATTAGCTAATGAACTGATTCACCGGTCGGACAAGCCGACCGGGGTCTTGCAGAGGAATGCCGCAGGTTAGCTTCTGAACTGATTTTTTCCAAATAATCTACTCCCGAAAAGATTAACTCCCTATTATCCTTCCTCATCCCCTCCCTTGACCGCCGAGAGAACCCCGGGGATATAACGGCAGAGGTTCTTGAAACTGCAGTACTTACTGCAGTTGGCCGGATCGATCAGGAACTCACCGGCCTCGAGTCGATCTAGTGCTTTAGATGAGGAGCTGACAGTCCAGACCGGCGGTTATCTCCTTCGCCAATTTAGTTGATGACAACATTGCGGAAATGGCCTGTGAGACAAGGGCCGTTTTTGTTTCGGGCAGCTTGAATCGTTCACGCAAGCTCTAATTTGTCATCTTCTCGTGCATGACATAGCGAAGACAGCAGTGCTGATAACAGGCCTTTACTATATATTCGATTAACTATTTTCCAGTGATGAACAAAGTTAATTTTGTTGGGTAAAGGGTTAAGGGTTAAGACTTATATAGTTTTTCTTTTTGCCGGCGCACTCCATATAGAGCACGTTCTTCGTGTAGAACGAGGCCCTGGGCATGGGTATCAATCTGTTTTTTGAATTCCAGGCGGCAGTTAGCGAAGAAGTCCTGGGTTTCTTTCTGGAGGCTATTGGCTGCCATCCGGCAATATTCCCGGTCGATCTCGATTCCGATACTGTTCCTATGGCATCTCATTGCTGCCAGCATGGTCGTCCCGGAGCCACAAAACGGATCAAGTACGGTGTCCCCCCAGAAAGAAAACATCTGGACCAGCCGGTGAGCTAACTTCAATGGATAGGGCGCCGGATGGTTCCTGGTTGATGCCCCGGTAATGGTCCAGAACTGGCGGAACCATTCGTTAAATTCCTTCTTACCAATCTTGCTTAGTCGTCGCTGTTCCTTCGTAGGTTTCCGGTAACCCCCAGGTTTTCTCTGCATCAAGATAAACTCAATATCGTTTTTAATGATCGCGTTAGGTTCGTAAGGCTTCCCAAGAAATTTAGAACCGTTATTCGCCTCAAAACTTGCGTTTGTTATCTTGTACCAGATAATCGGATTAAGATTATCGAAACCAATCTTCCGGCAGATTACACAGATATCGGCATGGAGCGGTACAACAACATGCCGACCATGTTTCTTGCGGGAAAGGCAGACGTCTCCAACTACACAGACCAGTCTTCCGCCTGGAACCAGAACCCTATAGGCTTCCTCCCATACTTTTTTAAGCTGGTTCAGGAAGTCATCATAATCGGAAACACTCCCGAGTTGACCGGGGCTTTCATTGTATTTTTTTAGGGTCCAATATGGAGGAGAGGTTAAGACCAGGTGGATAGATTCATCCTGGATATAAGGCATCCGGCGGCCATCACCTTTGATCAGACGATGGTTCGTGATAATATTTTCTAAATCTACTGATTCTAACATAACTATACCTTCCCGGAAGCAATCACTTGGCCGAGGAGAGAGCTGGCAAATAGTTTAAATCTTAGGTCAGCGGCCGGTTCAATATATTCTCCATAAATTCCCCTTTCCTTATTCGCCATCAAAAAAGTCGTGGCCGAGTAATGGCGCTCCCGAACAAGCTTGCGGCAAAATAGTTCATATCTTTTGGCATAGGATGCTTCTTTAAATTCAGGAAAAACATCGAAATGAGGCTCTCTAACTCTTACCGGAAGTCTTGACCGAGGACAATCTTCTAAAAGAAAGATATAACCCAGCCAGGGATTAACTGTTCTATTGAATGCTCCTTCTCTATAAGCAGTCCAGAGATCAAGAGCACTTCCCATAGCTTCCTCAGTTCTATTATTAAAATTATTACCAAAAGATGGCCCGACCTGGGATTTTGCCTCCAGAGCAACGATCAATTGCTCATCCCGAATTACCAGCAGATCCCATTCTTTGGTAGGACGAAAGAAACCCGGGAGTTCCAGGGATTTCTTACGGAAAATATGTTCTTCATCAATTCCCGCATCCTGAAGGATATCCGTTAACAGAGAGATAAAGCCATCCATCTGAGCGCCACCGGTTACTGCCCCTCGGGCACCCTGGTCTTTACGACCCGACGTTTTTTGTTTCTGCTTTTGGCTATCCCGGATAAGCCAGTAATTGGCTACTGCCTTCCCGACTCTTTCATTGATCTTATGGAGGATAGTAGTCATGATAAATTTAGTACCTCATTATAAATTTTGTAACGGCAAGCCTCATAGGTTGTCCACAAAGCCCGATTTTATGATTCCTTTAAAATCTCGATCCAAAGTATAAACAAATACAGTATTGCATCCAACATTATAAATAATACTCTCGTTGTGCTATCTTTACAAACGAAGTTCTGGATTATAGAGTTTTGGATTAAAGTTTTTGATTAAATAATGCCCATATTGCTACCGGCAGAGGTATTTTCAAATAATCTATTTATGCCTAAGTAGACTCTCTATTATCCTTCCTCATCCCCTTCCTTAACCGCCGAGAGCACACCGGGGATATAACGGCAGAGGTTCTTAAAACTGCAGTATTTACTGCAGTTGGCCGGATCGATCAGGAACTCACCGGCCTCGATTCGATCGAGGGCCTGGAATATCGCTCTTCTCATCGGTTCGGTCAGATCGGCTTCCGGGTCATCGCAGATTTCCTCCCACTGCGCCTCCGTCAGCGGCTCTTTTTCCAGATCTATCCAGTGGTTTTTAGCATCCGCCGTCAGTTTCTTTTTGGTGCTGGAGTAGGCAAGATACTGCATTATGACCGGGACCCCTTCCCCGAAATACTGGCGGGCCGCCAGGCCATAGATGGGGAGCTGACAGTCCAGGCCGGCGGTTATCTCTTTAGCCAATTTTGTGGAAGTCAAATTGCCTTTGGATGAGCCTTTATAATCGATAACCGCTATTGCCGCCAGACGATCGTCCGCAAAGATCAGATCCACCCGATCGACTTTCCCCCGGACAGCAATCTTCCGTCCGGGATCGTCCGGGGCGGTGAGGATAACCGGGGGGACGTCGGTCTCTTCCTTTCGGCCGAAGGCAAACTCCACCAGGGCGGTGGTCCGGACCACTTTCTCCTTTCCGTCGGTGAGAGAAGATTTCTTGTACTCCGGCGGGGTAAAATTCAGGGAGGCGATCCGCCGGACCGAGTTGATAATCCGCCGCCGCTCAACCGGGAGCTGTTCCTTAACCCCCAGCATCCAGTTATACTCTCCGGACCGATCCAGGACCGCCCCGGCCAGTTCGGTAAAGAAGGCGAGATACCGCGCCATCTCCTCGCCCTTCTCTCCATCAATAGATGCCAGGGGGATCGCAGTGCCGGCCGCGTCCGACGACGGTCTCTCCCGGGCCAGTCTCCACCCTTTCCCATCCCGGACAGCCCAGACAATGCCGCGGAGTAAGAGATACCTCTCTCCCACCTCCCGGATCGGATCCGGGAATTCCTGGATATCATCCCCCCGGAGGAGGAGGAATCCCAGTTCCAGGATTTTATGGACCGCGGCCCCGTAGTCCCGCGCGCTCGGCTCCAGCTCGTTGGTCTCCACCTCCCGTAACTTCAAGATCCGTTCCAGGGAGAAGGCGTAGGGACAGGCCACCAGCTTCTCAAGCTCGGTGGTGGTGAACTCCCGGGGGGAGCCCGGATCCGGATTTTTGGGAAGAACTTCTCCCCCGATGGCTCCGCTGTATCGTGCCTCTTCCGGAAGGTAACGGATAACCACGCGGTCATCATCTTTTTCCGCCTGACGATGGAAGAAGGAGGCCCGGAGCGCCTCCACCCTGAGGCCATGAGCGGCACTTTCGGCGGAAGAGTCCGGATCGGACTCTTTGAGCCCATCCGCCGCGGCCGGATCCCGAACGATCGCCCGGCGGCGTTCGGCATCGGTCACACTCAATGGGAGGGGGACGGTACCGGCAAACGACTCGCCCGGGAGCGGGCTCCGTTCACCGGGATGGATCAGAGAACTTCCCTGGAGTTCCCAGTGCTCCCGGATATAGTCAACGCCGGATAACAGCCTATAACGGTCATAGGGATCCGGTGGCAGCTCGGGAAGTTCATCCTTAAAGGCCGGCCAGCCGGCCAGCCGCCAGAGGGTGCTGAAGAAGACCGACGGCGTGACCTCCCTCCCCTGCTCATCCCGGGCCGCGGCGGAGACCACAATCCTCTCGGTGGCGGCAGCTAATGTGGTCAGGAAGAGCAGGTTCTCCTGACTGGACCTGACCCGGGAGGTACTCAGGGACGATGGCGGCAGATCACCTCCCAGGAGCTCACGGAACTCCTCCAGTTCACGGTCCGAGAAGATCGGACTCTCCAGAGGGAGACGGGGGAAAGAGCCGGATGTAAGGTCGGCTATTATCACTACCTTGAACCGTAATCCTCCGATATCGTGGGGACTGAGAACCCAGACCCCGGATTCGTCAGGCGGCAGCGGGAATACATTTATCCCTTCCAAGGCCCGGACCACGAGAGTATAAATCTCATGCCAGGAGGTCTCACGATTGAGCATAAAATAATCCCGGAGCAGTTCCAGGGCGCTGAGCGCCGCGGCATAGGCCCGGGCGTTAAAGAGATAACTCCACCTCTCTTCGGCCATCCCGGCACTGTTATCAGCCAGACTCCTCTGAGTTGACGGTAAGAGAAGCTCCTCATTAAGCCGCCACAGGAGATCGGCAATTCCATCGCGCAATCTTCCCGGGACCGCCGGCCCCCTGGCCTTCCGCCAACCACTCACCGCCGCCGCGATAAGGGGCACGGGACCGACACCGCCCGGCGGTCTCTGTTTATAATACGCAGTAAGCCTGCTTTTTAGTTCATTCTCTGAACCGATCCGCGGCTCGATCCCGGAACGTCGGATATCATCGGCCAATCTCGCGGCCTTACCGGGAGCACCGACAATATCCGTCCAGTCCGGCCAGGGGCTTTCCAGAAGAGAGCAGAATGCCTCCCGGGAACCACCGGCTGAGAGTTCTAAGAAACGGAGCATTACTTTAACGATCGGGGCGGATAATACCGGAAGCCCCCGCCGAAAATAGAATGGGATATTAAATCGAGGAAAGACGGATCGGATGGGATCGGCGTAACGGCCGATATCCCGGGCCACGATACAGATGTCTTCCGGCCGGATCGGGTCCGGGCGCGTTCTTGTCTCCCAGACAATCCTCCGGGCCAGGTCCTCCGCCTCCCCGTATCTCCCGACCGAATTGGAGAAGGCGACATGAAACCGGGCGTTCCCGGCCAGGGCGGGGTCGAGCATGGCGTAACCTTCCCGGAGACGGTCAAGGGCCTCCCGGGTAGACTGCTCGAAATGTTCCCCCCGATCCGGTCCATTCCGGCCTTCCTCTCCGAAGATTAACCGCCCCGCCCCGGTCATCAGACCTCTTCCCCACCAGTCCTGCTCATGCTCCTCCAGAATGTGACTGATCGTTACCGGGACCGGGTCCGGATCACCCTCCAGCGCCCGCACTACCCGCTCCACAAATGGCCCCACCCATCGGACCCCGGCCAGAACCACCGAACCGACCGGTCTTAAAAATGGCGGCCACTTCTCCCTATCGCTCTTCAGAAGCCGCAGTGTCGCCGCGTTAACCCGGGCCAGATCAGCCACGCCGAACTCCTCACATACCTCCCGGTAGAGGAGATAGAGCGCGGCCAGTTCACGATTCTTGGAAGAACCGTGCTCGCCGGAGAGGATCTTCAGGAATTCATCCGCCCGGTCAGCCAGAGGCGAGAGATACTCAATCAGCTGTTCCAGTGTCTCCTCCACCCCCCGCCGGGAGAGTGCCCCCAGAACCGGGATAGGGACCGGAGGCGCAGTAACAAACCGCTCCGCCGCCTCGACTACCGCGATACCGCCCTTTAGATCATCCATCCGGGAGAGCGGTCTCCCGGAAGAATCCCGGAGGAACCCCGAAAGCCGGGCCGCCTCCTCGCATCCGCCCAGAAAAGCGGAAAGTGAGATATGTTGACGGCCGTCAAAGAAGGATGCCTTCTCCAATACCCGGCGCTGTAACTGCCGCAGCGCCCGGGAGGTGGGATAGATTGTCAGATCAGTTTTCATGAGAGAAGTGCCTAAAGTGCCTAAAGTTCAAAGTGCCTAAAGTTATTCGCTTTCACCTAGCTTTTCAGGCTTAAAAATCCCGATCAAGCCGGATGTTTCTGGATAAATTAATACTCTTTAGGATATACAATAGTATCTTGATCTTTCTTCGATCGAGGTCGCCCAGCACCCTATATGATGGTTCTCCCCGAAATGATGAAGTCATTTTTCGGGATTACATAATATATTCTAAAACATGCCCGCAATGTTGGTTCAATGCTTGCACATTCTTATTTTTTCGGCCCCCCCGAAGTATTAATCGGGGTAGAAAAAATAAGATCTTCATCAAACCCGGGACGGATGAAAGCACGGGCATCGGGAAATTCGCTTTCGAGAGCTTTTCGGAGACGGTCAAGTAAAACCAGGATCTCCAAAGTTTCGTCCTCTTGCTCGGGAAATTCGGTATTCAGGGCGGCCCAGGCCCCTATCGAACGATCGATCGCGATCAGGGCGATCTTGGCGGATCCATCGGCATCGCCCGTTGTCTCATCATCCGGCCATTCTTCCCGGTCTTCCGCCCTTCCCGATAGAGCTCGATGGATCTTGACGGAGATAAAATACTGATACCAGCGGATAACATCCATGATATCGTTCAATTTTACCAACTCATTCTCCGGATCTCTTCCTGGAAGTTTAAGACGGAACGCTGAGGTCAGATCTTCTCTAATTCCCTCCCATTCCCCCCGTGCTTCTTCAAGCCAATTATTAACCAACCTATAATAGTCAACAGCCATTTTTGAGCATTGATGAGCATTGGCGTCGTCACTCCTCTTCTCCGACCGGACCATTGCCGCTTCCACCTCCTCACTCTCCATGGCGGCTTCCAGGTCAATCCCTTCCTTCTCGGCAAAATCCCGGACCATCTCCATCGCCAGAGAGAAATTATCCTTGATCCCTTTCCAGAACTCCTCGTTCAGCCCATCCGAGCCGGGAGAATATCCTGACTCTTTCTTCTTCTCTTCCTCTGTCAGGAAAGTAAGACAACGCGAAGTGAACGTACACCGCTCACACCACCGGTCACAGTAGTTATATATCCCCGGAATCAGATCAGGATTCTCAGCCATTTTCATAAGTTTGACCTTATCCATAAATCACCCTTCATCCTTTCGTAAGTTTTCAGTCAACCCCCATTCTCTCGATAGGGGTAGGGAGGACCGGTTGTTTACCCGGTCCCCCCTCCCTCCGAACCGGACGTGCGGTTCTCCCGCATCCGGCTCTCCAGTCGGTAGTTTTACCTCTAAGAGGATTGGCACGCTGAACTATGGGCTGCTACCTGCGAGAACAACCCAAGGTTGCGAAAGTACACGTTTGGCCATTTCTGATGATCAACACCGCGACCACGACCCCGTTTATGGTGTCGCTTTCGTAATATACTACGTAAGCGCATTCTAATCCATGCGTCTATCGTGGGGAATGTCGTGTAGTGGCTATGTTTAAAATACTCGAACCACCCTCGTGACGTCCGGTTAATTGATTCAACGATCTGTTCCATGGAGTGTCCGTTGCATCGTTTGGTTTTCAACCTGATCGAAGCTTTATATTTCTTGAGACTTTTCTTGCTCGGCCATTTATAGCCTCGCTCAAAGTGATACCCCAAGAAGTCAAAACCTCCACGCTGCGTTGCATCTGCGATTTGTGTCTTTTCCGGATGTAATGTTAGTCCGGCTGCCTTTAGCCAGGCAGTTATCTGGGCGAGGGCTCGTTGAGCCTCTTCCCTACTTTGACACAATATTACAAAATCATCCGCATACCGGACCATCTCAAACCCCATCTCGGCCATTTTGTGATCGAGCGGATTAAGATAGATATTTGCCAACAGAGGACTTATTACTGCTCCTTGGGGCGTCCCCCGCTCCGGTTCCCAACTGCTCAGACCAGATAGAATGCCTTGCTTCAGGTAGGATTCAATCAGTGCAAGAACCCTTCCGTCGGCTATCTTTTCTCTTAAACACTCCATCAATCGTTCATGCGGTATCATATCGAAATAACTTTTGATATCCGCGTCCACAACCCAGGTGTATCCAGCTTGCAGGAGGGAATTTACTACCCCCAGCGCATGTTTACACCCGCGACCCGGGCGAAACCCATAACTACGATTCGAGAAAATTAGCTCGAAGATCGGCTCTATAGCGTTCTTAATCGCTCCCTGTACTATCCTATCCCGGATAGTCGGAATCATCAAAGTTCGCTTTTCCTTCGTTCCCGGCTTACTTATTTCCTTTCGCCGGAGTGGTTGGGGCTTATATGTTTCTTCCTTCAGCCCCTTTTCAAGCCGATTCAGGTTTACCTTCAGTCGTTCCTCAAATTGTTCAACCGTGACGCGATCAACGCCGGCTCCTCCCCGGTTGCTCTTGGTCTTTCTAAAAGCTGCTTCCAGATTGGAACGACGATAGACCTTGTCGATCAAACTAAACCACTTGTTTCCTTTCACCCCCTTGACGAGGGCTGCCAACATACGATCCGTCCACACCGCCGGTTCCGCCCAGGGAAATCTCTCCCGGACTTCTCCACCTTGTTTAGAGCTTCCGCTCACTTCCGATGGTTTTGTTTCCTTTGTCATGGCTTTTCGCATCTACCTTCCTAGCACCCTTTGCTCCACACCAATTACGGTGCATCAACGCTACTATGGTGCCTCTGACTCCCGATGGGGTCTCGTCCCCACCGGGTCTCCCTCCTTCCTGTACACAACCTTCCCTCCGTTCCATCCCCAACCACCCTATGAACCCCGCCATCGCTTTTGCACGCTACCCCTCAGCGTGACGGACTTCCTTGTCGTATATTGACCTGGTCTGAGCTTCGCCATTCGCTAGCAGGCTCGCTGTATCATAAGGCCGAAACGGGTTCGTTAACCTACGGACCGGAGGTTCGCTTTCCGTTGCTTCCCACCCCGCTTTAGGCGACGCAGTTACGTTCAGCTACGGGCCGGAGAGCGCATGCCCGAAAAGGACTTGGTAATTTATATTATTTCGTTTATTCTACCTCACCTTTCTGATTGTGTACCATTAGAGGCGCACTAGCGGCGACCTTCAGGTCGCCACTATCGGCCCCGCCAATCGGCGGGGCCGATACAAGGCCGCACCGAAGGTGCTGATTTACTGCTAAGGAATATTACGCACAATGCGTTATACAGGAGGGGTAATATGAAAAACCCATTTGAGTGTGATGGAGCAGTTCCGGTCCGGCAGCGGTCAGTTCCCGCGGCTACAGCATCTCTCATTCCCCAGTCCCCAATATATTTTGACAATATTATAATTAAATGATATATATAAAATAATGACATGAAACAATTAGCAGGAGGGTGTGATGAAAAAAGTAACCGTAACCGGGGCAGTTTTTCTGGTTTCATTCGTGCTGCTATTACCTCTTGCTTATAGCCAATCCCTTTCACTCGAGTACTCTACTTACCTGGGAGATAGCTACGGCGCGCTGGGGATAGCCGTTGATTCCACCGGGGCGGCCTACATTACCGGTTATACCCGGTCAGTATCTTTCCCGACTGTAAATCCCTATCAGTCCAGCTTCGGCGGAGGAACCTGGGATGCTTTTGTCAGCAAATTGGATTCCTCCGGGTCATCCCTGATTTACTCGATGTATATTGGTGGGAGCGGTGATGAAAATGGAAGAGATATCTCAATCGAGGCGGGAGAAGCCTATATCTGCGGTTACACCACCTCGGATGATTTTCCCACCGGGAACAGTTATCAGTCCGGACGAAAAGGGGGATATGATTGTTTTGTCAGCAAGATCTCATCCTCCGGCAGTAATATCATTTTCTCTACCTATATGGGTGGAACTGGAGATGAAGATGGTTATGGGGTTTCAGTTAACGGCGGAGAGGTTTACCTGACCGGTTATACCGAGTCGGATGATTTTCCCACTCAAAATCCTTATCAATCGCGACTGTCAGGAGGTAAGGATGCTTTCCTCAGCAAGTTAGCGTCTTCCGGGTCAGTTCTTATATTTTCCACCTATCTCGGCGGCGCCGGTGATGATCTGAGCTATGGACAATCCGTCCAGGATAATAATGCTTATTTAACCGGTTGCACCGGATCGGATGACTTCCCCACGAAGAATTCTTACCAACCGGTCCGCGCGGGGGGAGAAGATGTTTTTATCAGCAAGATCGATTCTTCCGGTTCGGTTCTTGTATTTTCAACTTATTACGGCGGTTCCGATGATGAGAGGGGATACGGTATCTCCATCGCAAATGAAGAGGCCTATCTGACCGGTTCTACCTCCTCGGATAACTTTCCCACTGAAAACCCGTATCAACCGGTGCGGGCCGGGGGAGAAGATGTCTTTATCGGTAAACTTGATTCCTCCGGTTCCCGGCTTCTTTATTCCACTTATCTGGGAGGAAGCGATACTTATGATAAGGGGCGTGGCATCTCCGTTGAAAACGGGGAATCCACTGTGGGGGGATACACCAGGTCCTCGGATTTTCCTGTTCTGAATCCATATCAATCGAGCAAGGGTGATGGCACATACACCGCTTTTATCACCAGGGTTGCGACCGGCGGGTCTTCCCTTATCTACTCAACATATTTAGGCGGATCGGGAATCGACCGGATTTATGGGATTGAGGCAAGAGGAAACACTGTGTATGTGAGCGGGCGGACCCAATCGCCGGACTTCCCCACTAAAAATCCCTATCAAGCCGGCTATGCCGGGGACTACAATCCATTCGTCAGCAAGTTGATCTTCTATACCCCCAGCCCGACTCCAATCAGTTATAAGACACCATCACCCACACTTTCGATTACCCCGACTCCTTCCGTTACCCCGAGTTCGACAACTACTCCGAGTCCAACTCTAACTCCAATCCCAACCATTACACCGCCCCCGACAGTTACTCCATCTTCCACTGCAACTCCCGGCATTCCCCCATCTCCCACCCCTTCTTCTTCCCCCACTCCGTATGGATATAAAACCCCATTACCGACACCAAGTTCAGGACCGGCCATTTATGTACCGGATGACTATGCCACTATCCAGGACGCCATCGATGCCGCCACCAGCACTGATATGATTATCGTCCGGGACGGGACCTATACCGGAGAGGGCAACCGGAATATCGATTTTCTGGGCAAAGCTATCACTCTCCGTTCCGAAAACGGTCCGGAAAGCACTATTATAGACTGCTCCGGAAGCGGGAAGAGGGGATTTTATTTTCATAACGGTGAAACTGCCTCATCTATTCTGGATGGCTTTACAATTACCCACGGCTCAATATCTCGAGATAATGGGGGGGGAATAAAGATAACCGACTCTTCGCCGACCATCAAGGACTGCATCATATCCTACAATGGGGTCAGCGCCGGGGAGTCATACCATAATCCGATAGGTGTGGGCGGGGGAGGGGTATATCTCAGCAATAGTTCATCATTGATCACGGGTTGTATTATTGTCGGGAACAATGCGTCCGGTTCTTACGATGTGGAGCACAGCCCTTATGGGCGCGGCGGGGGCGGCAGTGGAGGGGGGATTAGCTGTTCCGGGGGTTCGGTTTCAATCATCTCCTGCACGATAGCGGATAATCGTGCTGCCGGGGGAGCCGGAGGGAACTATGGAGGATATGGCGGAAGTGCCGACGGCGGGGGAGTTCATGGTCCGGCACTTATTTCTCATTGTATTATCTCCGGTAATCAAGCGGCGGGCGGCGGCGCCGGCTGGTCCCTGGCGGAATGGATTATCCACGGCGAGCAGCCGCTCGACCTCTGGGGCGTGGACATTCGCCGCTTCGCCAGGATGCACCGGGACAAGTCTTGGGTCCGCGAACGCACGCGCGAAGCCTATGGCAAGCACTACACGGTCGCCTTCCCGCACGAGGAATACGACAGCGGCCGGCCGCTCATCGTCTCGCCGCTTTACATGCGCCTCAAGGCGTTGCGCGCCTGTTTCGGGTCCAAGCTGGGGTGGGAGCGCCCCAACTGGTTCGCGCCCGAGGGGGTGGAGCCGGCCGACGTCTATTCCATGGGCCGGCAGAACTGGTTCGCCCATGTGGCGGAGGAACACCGCGCCTGCCGGGAACGGGTGGCGATCTTCGATCAATCCTCCTTCGCCAAGTTCGAGCTGCACGGACCCGATGCCGAGGCCGCCTTGTCCTGGATCTGCGCCAACAACGTGGCGGTCCCCATCGCGCGCGTCGTTTATACCCAGATGCTCAATACCCGGGGCGGAATCGAATGCGACCTGACCGTGGTACGCCTGGCAAGCGATCGTTACTACATCGTCACCGGCACCGGGTTCCGAACCCACGACGCCGCTTGGATTCGGGACTACATCGATCCCGCGCTCAAGGCCGAACTCAGCGACGTGACCCAGGACTTCGGCACCCTGTCCCTCTTTGGGCCGCGCGCCCGCGATGTCTTGGAGAAAGCCACCGACGCCGATCTTTCCCATGACGG
>CAKZYZ010000404.1 GCA_937885075.1 uncultured bacterium
GTGGGGAGGCGGAGGTCAAGGGTGTAGAGAATGGAAGGATGGACAAGGGGGGGAGTGAAAGGAGGTGACAGGAATGGGTGTTGTATGGTAGGCAGGACAGGGGTAAGAGAAGAAATAAGAATATTATGTATTTTTTTTTTCAAGCAGAAGACGGCATACGAGATATATCAGTGTGACTGGAGTTCAGACGTGTGCTCTTCCGATCTCCTTTACAAAGAACAGGGTCGAGCAGTTCCACCTTAAGATTGGGGATCGCGGAGACAATCTGTTCGACGGCTTTACCTCCCCACCCGTAAGAGCCTATGATCGAGGCGTACTTCAGCTTGGGACGGAGCGCGTTGGTCAGGGTGGCCGCGTTCAGGGCCAGGGGATGAGGTCCGACCAGGACAGTGGGGGTACCGATGACAATGGTGGCGGCATCCACCAGCGTGATCGCCAGTTTACCGATATCGGTCACTGCCAGGTTAAAGAGATGGACGGTAATCCCGGCCTCAACCAGCCTGCTGACCAGCCGCTGTACCAGGATCAGGGTACTCCCGTGCATCGATACAAAGGGGATAACCACGGAATTTTTTGGGCTTCCCGAAACCCAGTCCCGATAGGCATCGATTATATAGCTGGGCTTATTGAAGATCGGCCCATGACTCGGCGCGATCAGATCAATCTCGTATTTCTCAATCTTATCCAGATTCTTAGCTATGATCGCTCGGAAGGGCATCATGATCTCGGCATAATATCGCTTGGCCGCTTCGGCAACCCGGGACTCGTCCGAGACATAGAGATTGCTGGTCGCTACGTGGGAGCCGAAGAAGTCACAGGAGAAGAGGATTTTATCCTCCCGGAGATAGGTCGAGATGGTCTCGGGCCAGTGGACCCAGGGGGTATAGATGAACTCCAATGTTTTGTCTCCCAGAGAGAGAGTCTCACCATCAGCGACGGTGATGAACTTATCCTCCGGAATCTCCAGCAGGTCGATCAGCATCCCCTGGCATCTCGCGTTGGTGACCACCATCGCCCCGGGGAATTTTTCCAGAACCTGAGGGATGGTTCCGGAATGATCCTGTTCGGCATGGTTGGCGATTATGTAATCAAGCTGCTCGACCTCTTCCAGCTGCCCGAGCAGGACATGGGCAAATTCAGGCTCAACCGTATCGATCAGCGCGGTTTTTTCACTCCCCCGGATCAAGTAGGCATTATAACTGGTCCCATCGGGGAGGGGGATCAGAGAGTCGAAGAGCTCACGGTCCCAGTCAACCGCGCCCAACAGATAGACCTTTTCAGTTATTTCACGTGCATTCATATTTCTTATCTCCTTCTTTGATAATTTAAAATCCGCTTAGCAACTTATTTAACCGCGAATCACGCGAATCTTCGCTAAATAAAACATAATGAACTACGAATTACGCGAATTACACGAATTTTTTTAAATTCCGAAACAGGAACCATAATTTAACCCTTTGATAATATCATAGATACCCGACGGAATACTAAAAATATATCCACCACCCCGATTGATTCAATCGGGGTGGTGGATAAAATAATTTCAAAAACACCCTTGACAGATATAGTAACTAATACTATATTGGTCATAGTTAATAGACCAGCAAAAAAATTTACATTGGCGTTAGCTGCAAAGTTAGCGCCAAAGGCGCTAACTTTGAAACTGATAACTAAAAATACTGATTACGCTATCCGGGCATTATTACACCTGGCCCGGAATGGTGGGGAGTATGTCTCCTCCCGGGAGATCTCACGGGAGGAGACAATCCCCCTTCCCTACCTTCGGAGGATACTCCAGAGGTTGCGGGAAGAGAAGCTTATCACCGCCAGAGAAGGAGCAAACGGCGGGGTAAAGATTCTCCAGGAGCCAACAGAGATCCGGATCAGTCGCTTGATCGAGATCTTCCAGGGGGATGTCGCGCTACTGGACTGCGTATTCAGGAAAGATATCTGTAGTAATATAAAAACCTGTCCTCTCAGGAGGCGGATTAAGAAGATTGAAAAGGAGGTCGTCAAAGAACTTGATTGCGTCACAATTGAGAGTCTGCTTGATGACCTAAACCTAAATTTAAATAAAGGAGATAACTGATGAAGAGAACGATAGTAAAGATCGACGAAGAACTCTGTAATGGATGCGGCAAATGTGTAACGCCCTGCGCGGAAGGGGCGATCGTGATGGTGGATGGGAAAGCAAAAGTAATCAAAGAAGAACTATGCGACGGCGCGGGTTTCTGCCTGGCGGTCTGCCCGACCGGTGCGTTGACCATCGAAGAGAGAGAAGCAAAGCCTTTTGATCACGCGTTGGCCGAGAAGGAACAGGAAAAGCGGGGACGCCAGATCATCAATGAGACCTGCTCCATCTGCTCCGCCACGGAAAATGACGCGCCCTTGATCCCGATCAGAACCAAAGGCGACAGCAAATGGGTCTGTGTGCGATGTCTGCCGGCTCTGATACACGGGTAGGAGGGGAAAGAGGACGGAGGACAGAGGACGGAGGACGGAGGACAGAGGACGGAGGACGGAGGAAAGATGACAGAGGAAAGAGGACGGAGGTAGTGGGCAATAGGGGCAAAAATTATAGTTCCCCGATTGATTCAATCGGGGAGTTGGATAAAGTAGCGAACGAAGTGAGCTAATTTATATGAGTATTTTTAAGTGTCCGGGATCGGATCTGATTAAGAGCCCGCGGGCGGAAGAGATTGATTGCCCGGGGTGCGGGGAATCGGTTGAGATCTGGAGCGATGAAGCAGAGGTCGCCTGTCCTAACTGCGGAACCCCGGTCTTCCGGGAGATGCCCTCGGCCTGCTGGGAGTGGTGCGGTTCCGCCCGGGAGTGCGTCGGTCCGGATAGGTATGACCGGATGATTCGGGGCCGGAAGAGAAAGGAGCGCGAAGGGTTGAAAGAGAAGCTGATTGGGGCCATGCAGGACTATTTCGGGGATGACGAAGATAGAATCCGGCACGGACAATCCGTTCTCCTCTACGCGGAAGAGATATTAAAAACCGAACCGGGTGACCAACGGGTAGTGGTTTCAGCCGCGGTTCTTCATGATATCGGGATCCCGAACGCGATCAGCAGACACGGTTCCAGCGGCCACCGATTCCAGGAGGAAGAGGGGCCGCCGGTTGCCAGAAAGATTATGGAAGAATTGGGGATCGACCGTGGTATCATAGACAAGGTTTCCGATATCATCGGGCACCATCATTCACCCCGTAGGGAAGAGAGTGATGATTATAAGGTTGTCTACGACGCTGACCAGATTGTCAATCTGATCGAAAGAGACGGTGCCGGGGCAGAGAAGTTATCTGACAGTCTATTTACCGGGGGAGGCAGGGCGATAATGAATCGTCTCTTCCCCAAAACGGGGAGGCAAGCAGAATGAGAAAAATAGTGATGCTGGTTATTATGGCAGGGATTCTAATTTCAACCCATATTCAATTACAAGCCGAGGAGGTGAAGATGGAGAAAATAAATATTTTGAAAGAGATCCCTTATCGGGATGGAGGGATGGGAAAGAGAAAGCTGGTCGATGAGGATTATCTCCTGGTGATGCAGGCGGCCTTGAAGCCGGGACAGATGGTCCCCCAGCACAACGCCGACTCCAACGTCCGGATCCTGGTTATCAAGGGCAACGTGGTTGTAGACCTGGACGGGGAGAAGATAAATGCATCAGAAGGTGATATTGTCCCGGCAACCCCCGGAACTCCGATGAATATCGTCAACCGGTCGGAAGAAAATGCTACATTCCTGATTATCAAGACCCCGCATCCCAGGATGATGAAACTCCATTCCGGATGTGGGATGAAATAAATATAAACACTGCCACAAAGACACTAAGACACAAAGAAATAATAGAGCTTTAAAGAAGTGAAAATCTTTTCTTTGTGTCTTAGTGGCTTAGTGGCAGAAAGTTGCGCCGAAGGCGCTAACCAAGGAGGTTTGTTATGAGTATGTTTTGTTTTCAATGTCAGGAGACGGCCCGGAATACCGGTTGTACGGTAGCGGGTGTCTGCGGGAAGAAGGAAGATACCGCTAATCTTCAGGATCTCTTAATCTTTGTCCTGAGAGGGATCGCCGTCTACGGGAAGAAAGCGGAAGAGTTGGGGATTTCCCCAAAGGAACCGGGACTCTTTATCGCCCGCTCTCTCTTCGCGACTATCACCAACGCCAACTTTGATGATGAGCGGTTCATTGCTCTGATCAAGGAAGCGCTGGCGGTGCGCGATGAATTAAAGGCACGGATCGTGGCAGAGAAAGGAGAAGAAGTCCTGGGAGAGTTACCCGACGCGGCGACCTGGTCTTCCAATGATCTGGAAGAGTTCAAACGGAAAGCGCTTGAGGTCGGTGTTCTCTCAACTGAGAATGAAGATGTTCGCTCATTGAGAGAACTGCTGGTGATCGGCCTGAAAGGCATCTCCGCTTATGCCGATCATGCCGCGATACTGGGTTTTGAAAATGATGAGATCTACCGCTTCCTGATGGAGGGGTTGGCCTCGACCACGAAAGACCTCTCTGTCGATGAGATGGTTGGTCTGGTCCTGAAAGCCGGGGAGACGGCGGTGACAACCATGGCGCTGCTGGATGAAGCCAATACCTCGACCTACGGAAATCCTGAGATTACCGAGGTTAACCTCGGCGTCCGGGATAGACCGGGTATCCTTATCTCCGGGCATGATCTTCGCGACATGGCTGATCTGCTCGCGCAGACTGAGGGAACCGGGGTGGATGTCTATACCCATAGCGAGATGCTCCCATGTCAGAGCTACCCGGCGTTTAAGAAGTACGAGCACCTGGTCGGCAATTACGGAGGTCCCTGGTACCAGCAGAATCAGGATTTCGAGACATTCAACGGCCCGATCCTGATGACGACCAACTGCATTATCAAGGTCAAGGATTCCTATAAGGACCGGATCTTCACCTCCGGAATGGCCGGGTATCCCGGTGTCACGCATATTCCGGATCGCAAGGACGGAGAGCAGAAAGACTTCTCCGCGATCATCGAGCTGGCCAAAACCTGCCCGCCTCCGCAGGAGATCGAGACCGGAACTCTGGTGGCTGGTTTTGCCCACAATCAGGTCCTCGCCCTGGCGGATAAGGTGGTCGAAGCGGTTAAGTCGGGAGCTGTCAAACGGTTTATCGTGATGGCCGGGTGTGACGGCCGCCAGAAGGGAAGAGAGTATTTTACCGAGGTAGCCAAAGCGCTCCCCGAGGATGCTATCATCCTGACCGCCGGGTGCGCCAAGTACCGATACAACAAGCTCGATCTGGGCGATATCGGCGGGATCCCGAGGATTCTCGACGCCGGCCAGTGTAACGATAGTTACTCCCTGGCGGTGATCGCGCTCAAACTGAAAGAGGTCTTCGGCCTGGAAGATATCAATGACCTTCCGATCTCATTTGATATCGGCTGGTACGAACAGAAGGCGGTCGCGGTACTGCTGGCCCTCCTCCATCTCGGAATAAAGGGAATCCGGCTGGGACCAACACTCCCCGCCTTTGTCTCCCCCAATGTTCTCAAGGTACTGGTGGAGAACTTCGACATCAAGCCGACCGGCGATGTAAAGGAGGATATCGAGGCAATGATGGCCGGAAAGTAGGCTATCAACTTATTTGAACCGCGGAGACGCACCCCGTATAACGGGGTGCGCCTCCGCGGTTCAATTATTAACATCTTCTTTTTCTTGTAATAATTCAGCGATCTGGACGACTAATAGCTGAAGTAGTTTAAACCAAAATGGCCGAAGGCCGAAAATAAGGAGAGAAAGATAATGAAAGCAATCTTAAGTATATGTCTGGTTTTGACAATCCTGGTGGCCACACCTCTCTGGCTGGGAGGATGCGCTTCAAGCAATAAGACGACCGCCGATTCAAAGTCGGTCTACAAATGTGAGGTCTGCGGCAGTGAGTTTATCTCGGAAGCCGAGTGGAAGGATCATATGGAGCAGAACCACCCGGGGAAATAAAACCAATCGAACCATGGAGGGATTAATGCTCTTCATGGTGAAAGTTTAGGCATAAAATATAGGTAGGTTAGATGAATAAGAAGATTTTAATATTTACCGTTGTCCTGGCGATTACCGCCCTGACAACGGCAACAACTCTGGTCGCGGGCTCAGGATGTTGTCTGAAAAAGGCCGCTGCTGCCAGGGGCTGCTCCATGAAGAAAGCTGAGACTGTCCCGGACTGCAGTATGAAAAAAGATGCTGAGATTCCCGCTGAATGTCTCTGTTCAAAATGCGGTCAGATCAAGGGAACAGAGCAATGCTGCCTGGCGGATGCCGTCAAGTGCCCCAACTGCAATCTGGACAAAGGTTCGCCGGGATGCTGCCGGATGACCACGCATAAATAATAATCACGAAAAATAAACCGCGGATTACGCGGATTGGTTTCTTTAACAATCAGCATAATTCGTGTCCCCGCTTACTTCGGGATCCCGGTTGTCTTAATTGATATTACCGGGACAATAACCCCTAAGGAAGGCAGGAGGAGGGAGTATTTTAATTTTCCTGATTCCCTGCTTTCCTTAGAGGAAAAGTTGCCCGAGGCGAAGCCGAGGGCTAAGTTCTCAAGCAATGAGTACGCGAATAGCATGGCCGACTATCTGTCTTCTGATCGGCATACTCTACGGCGGGTGCTCGAAGCCTCCTCCGGTTGAGGTCACAGAGAAGATGAGCAATAAACTTCCAGCATCTTCCGATATAGCCAAGCCGACACCGTACGGCGAAAGTCATTCCAACCGTCTGAGATTTGAGAAAAGTCCCTATCTCCTCCAGCATGCCGATAATCCCGTGGACTGGTATCCCTGGGGAGATGAGGCGTTCTCGAAGGCGAAAGAGGAGAATAAGCCAATCTTTCTCTCCGTCGGGTATTCGACCTGCCACTGGTGTCACGTGATGGCCCATGAGTCCTTTGAAGACCCGGCGGTCGCGGAAATCCTCAACCGGAGTTTCATCCCGATCAAGGTTGATCGGGAAGAGCGCCCGGAGATCGACGAGATCTACATGAAGGCCACCCAGCTGATGACCGGATCCGGCGGCTGGCCCAATTCCCTTTTTCTCACCCCCGAAGGAAAGCCATTCTATGCCGGGACCTACTTCCCCCCCGAGGACCGCTTCGGACGACCCGGCTTTACAAGCATTCTGAATCAGCTCTCTTCCATCTGGCGGGAGAGGAGAGGGGAGGCGGAAGAACAGGCGGGACGGATCTGGGAGGCGATGGAGAGGATGTCATCCGTACCGTTATCGCCCACCACCGCCTTGCCGGATCGGGAGGTAGTTAAGAAGGCTCTGGATGCCATGACTAATTCATTTGACCGGGATCGGGGCGGATTCGGCGGAGCCCCCAAGTTCCCACCCCACGGAAGTCTCCGTCTGCTCATGGAAGAGTATCGCCGAAAGGAAGATCCGGATCTTCTGGAGATGGCAACGGTGACTCTCGATGAGATGGCCCGGGGAGGCATCCGGGATCATCTCGCCGGCGGTTTCCACCGTTACTCCACTGACGATCGGTGGTTCGCTCCCCATTTTGAGAAGATGCTCTATGACAATGCCCAGCTGATTCGAGCCTATACGGACGGTTATCTCTTAACCGGGCGGAAGGAGTTTCGGGAGGCAGTGATTGAAACCTGCGAATGGGTACTCCGGGAGATGCGGGATGAAGGCGGCGGTTTCTACTCCGCCCTGGACGCCGACAGCGAAGGAGAGGAGGGCAGGTTTTACATCTGGGATAGGGATGAGATTTTTGAAGTGCTCGGAGAACAGGAAGGAGATCTCTTCTGCAGTGCCTATGGTGTCACCACCGGGGGTAATTGGAGAGATCCGGCTTCCACCTCTGAAGAGAAGACGAATATCCTCTTCCTCCCCCGCCCGCTCGACGAGGCTTATGGGACGGAAGGGATAGAACCCGGTGAACTCCGCGATCGTCTCTCCGCCGCCAGAAAGAAACTTCTCGCCCGACGGGGAGGTCGGGTAAGGCCGCATCTTGACGATAAGATTATGACCGACTGGAACGGCTTGATGATCGGGAGCCTGGCTTACGCCGGCAAGGCTCTCAATGAACCCCGCTATATTAAGGCCGCGGAAGACGCGGCCAACTTTATTCTCTCTAATCTCCGCCGGGAGGGGCGGCTTCTCCATACCTACCGGGACGGATCAGCCCGGATCCCCGGTTATCTCGATGATTACGCCAATCTCGCCGATGGGCTCCTCGATCTCTACCAGGCGACCGGAGAGAAAGAATGGCTGGCTCAAGCCCAAACCCTTACCGACGAGATGCTGGAACTTTTCTCGGATGATCAAGCGGGAGGATTCTTCTTCGTCTCCGTGGATGGAGTAGAGGGGGATCCCGCGATCTCCCTCTTCCGTTCCAAAGATCCCTACGACCGGGCGGTCCCTTCCGGGAACGGCGTCGCGGCCCGGGTCCTGCTTCGACTGGGAGAGATCACCGGCAATAAGACCTACCGGGAAGAAGCTGGAGATCTCCTCCGGGCTTTCCGGGTCTACCTGGAAGACGCGCCCCGGGGAACCGAGAGCCTGATGCTGGCGGCGGCGATCTACCTTGATCAGAAGCCGGCGAAAAATGTGGAGATCGAAAAAGAACCGGGTTTAGTGGCCCGGATGAGGAAAGCACCGGTGACCATCAAGGTCTTCGATCACGGGGAAGAATCCTCCGGCGGAAAGGTTCAGCTCGCCATCCGCTTGCTGATAGATAAAGGCTGGCACATCAACTCACACCGTCCGATCCAGGATTACCTGATACCCCCCCGGATCGAACTCGATGATAACCCTTCCTGGATACTCGCTGAGGTGTCCTATCCTGAGGGAGAGAAGATCACACTCGCCTTCAGCCCCGATCCGCTCTCGGTCTATCAAGGGACCGTTGAGATCCCGGTCACAATCCGGGCTCGAGGGGAACCTCCTCCGTCCGCCACCATCACCTTTCGGGTTGATTTCCAACCCTGCAACGCGAATTCCTGCCTCGCTCCCGAGACAGTCAAATTGCCAGTCGTAATCCGGGCTGAAGTAAAGAAGGGGGGATGATAATCATCCCCCCTTCGGTTCAGGGTCGGGTTGACCCGCTGAAGTTATTCTCGCTTCAGTTTCTCATCCACACCGGCGAGCTCTTTCTGGAGTTGCTCTTTGTATGACTCGAGCATCTCCTTTTCCTCCGAAGAGGAGAAAAAGCGCCGGCGGAAACCCCCGCAACAACAGCAGGTGTCAGCCCGTCCTCCTTCCTGTCTTCTCGGTGGAGAACAACACATTTCCATCACCTCCTTTTTTTATTTATCCAGATTATACAATTGATGCAAATCGCGCGCGCCCAATTGCATAATCCGGGTTTAATGCCCCCCGATGGGGCATTTTATTTTATGGATGTATTGATATAATATTAGTATTCAATTAAATACTAATATACTTGAGAGTGATGAGTTCTCGTCTACTTCTGCCCCTTCTTCTTAGCAATGTCCATTGTAAGCTTGGAGTGCAGGATGGCAAGCTCAATCCATCTGTTGACCATTTTTTTGAACCGTTTATAAGTGG
>CAKZYZ010000405.1 GCA_937885075.1 uncultured bacterium
GGACTGGAGTTCAGACGTGTGCTCTTCCGATCTAGGATGCTGACTGATAACCTCATCGGGGAGGCCCAGCTTTTCCCCGATCACCCGGACTTCATCCTTATAGAGCGTCCGGAATGGTTCGAGCAGTTTAAATGGAAGCGATTCGGGCAGTCCCCCCACATTATGGTGGGTCTTGATCGTGGCGGACCCAAACCCGTCCCGGGCGGACTCAATCACATCCGGATAGAGTGTTCCCTGGGCCAGATGGGTAACTCCGGGGATCCGGTCGGCCTCTGCTTCAAATACCCGGATGAACTCCCGGCCGATCAGCATTCTTTTTCTCTCCGGATCACGGACCCGTTTGAGAGCTCCGAAGAACCGCGCGGACGCGTCCACGATGACAACCTTCATCCCCATCCGTTCGATCAGGATCTTCTCGATCAGGAGACGATCTTTCTCCCGGGTCAGACCATGATCGACAAAAACCGGGTAGAGTCGTTCCCCGATCACCCTCTTGATCAGTACCGCCGCCACGCTGGAATCCACCCCGCCCGAAAGGGCCATGATCACCTTCCCGGAACCGACCTCCCGGTCGATCTCTTCCCCGGTCCGGTCAATCCAATCGTCCAGATCCCAGTCCCGCTCGGCCCGGCAGATCCGGAAGAGAAAGTTGGCCAGAATTATTTTCCCCGAGGGGGTATGGGTGACCTCAGGATGAAACTGAAGCCCGTAAAAATGCCGGGAGGTATCACCCATAGCCGCGATGGGAATCTCTCCGCTTGCGGCCAGGACGACAAACCGATCCGGAAGTTTCGATACCCGGTCGGAATGACTCATCCAGACCTGAAGACAGTGGGGAAGGCCATGAAAAAGAGGGGAATTCCCCGCAAGAGTAACTTCACTCTCCCCGAACTCCCGCCCTCGTCCCGCCCCGACCGCGCCGCCCAGCAGGGTCGTCATCACCTGCATACCGTAGCAGATCCCCAGAACCGGGATTCCCGAGTGAAGCCAGCCCCGGGCGGGGCGGGGAAATGACCGTCCCCGGGAGGAAGCGGGAGATCCGGAGAGAATAATGCCCTTGATATCTTCGGGATCAGAGGGGAATTCACTCAAACCGGGGTATATCTCCGCCATCACACCCAGTTCCCGGACCCGGCGGCAGATCAGATGAGTATATTGTGACCCAAAATCAAGGATGGCTATCATAAGGAAGTGCCTTAAGTGCCTAAAGTTGAAAGTGCCTTCCTCCGTCGCTAAAGCCCCGAATCAAGTTCGGGATGCAAGCACTATGGCGGATAAAAAAGTTATTTGCCTTCACCCGGATTTTCCGGGCTTAGCAAAAACTTAGCCCTCGCTTCGTTCGGGCAACTTTACCTCTAAGGAAAGCATGAAAGCAGGAAAATTTAAAATATTCCCCCTCCTGTCTTCCTGCTTTCCTCAGGGGTTATTGTCCCGAGGAAAGCGGGAACACAGATTATGCTGTTTAATAAAAGAGAAGCAATCCGCGTAATCCGCGGTTTATTCAAATTCTGATTTAAGCTTAATTCTTATCCCCGGTTATCCGCTCAATTGTTTCTTTCTCTTCATCCACCACCAGATCGAAGAAGCAGTCCGGGGCTATCTCTTTCAGAATGGTCCCGATCCGGATAAATACTTCCCGGATCTCCCATTGAGCGTGAGGATCACCCCGGAGGATCAGCATATGACGGAGCTGGCGAAAATTGGCCGAGAAGACGATCTCGCTGGTGACCGCGTTGGGAAGAAGAAACCGGGCATCCTCTTTTCTTATCCCCAGCTCTATCAGGTGGCGGTATGCACTTCGGATCTTATCCAGCATCTCATCATAGATCAGTACCGCCTCCGGATCTTCCCTGATTCGCGGCGGTGTAACCGCGGCAAATCCTGTTTCTTTTACATAGCGCTGGGACTGCTGAGAAAAAGAACAGAGGCGATGACGGACCAGTTGATGGGTAAAAGCTCGAGAACATCCCCGGACACGAAAAGTAGCGGTGGCATGTTCCAGAACCGAGAGATGCCCGCTCCGGATGAGCTGCCGGATCAGCTTACGGTCACTCTCCTCATTCTGTCTATCAAAGGAGAGATAGCAGGTCCGGGCCGCCCCGGCAATTACCTGCTGCGGATCCGGTGTAAAAGCGATCAACTCAATATTCATTGATGTATCTCTCATTCAGATCTTATCTGGAAAATATATAGAACATAGCTTGCTATGTACGCAACCTCGTAGCGGCAGCCTTCAGGCTGCCACTAGTGGCGACCTGAAGGTCGCCGCTACCAGTAGTATTGTCCCGATACATATAATTCAATAAATTGGGATCCCGAATAAATTAAACACTTCATGATTTTAATTAGATTTTTCCACGGGGGAATATTTTCCCGCTTGCCGATCGGCCAGTTCTCCGTGTTTGGAGAGGTTCCAGTTATCAATCCGACTGAAATACCCTACCACCCGGCTCAGGCCATAGACATTCTCCGAATGACATGCTCCGCAGCGTGTCTGGAGTCCCCGGGTAACCTTCCCGCAGTCCCGGCAGACCGTGAATTCGGGTGAGATGGTGAGTTGAGCCGCCTTGGTATTCTTCCAGGTCTTGGTTACCAGGGAGAGCAATGCTTCGGGAGAGGGGTTACTCTCCCCCACGAAAGCATGGATGATAGCGCCGCTCTCAATCATGGTATGGAATCGGCTCTGCCCATCGATCCGCTCGATCAGGCTGATCGGCGCGGCCGCGGCAAAATGGATCGAGTTGGTATAATAGGACTCATCCCGTTCCCGGCTTCCTTTTACCACGGTATCCGATTCCGGATACTCCCGGAGATCTACCTTGGCCAGTCGGCGGGCCGCGGACTCGGCCGGGCTCTCTTCCAGGGTGACGGTCAACCCCGTCTCCCGGTGCAGTTGCTGAGTTTTTAGATACATTCGGGAGACAATCTTAAGCCCCAACCGAAAAATTTCATCACCTTCATGGAGTTCTTTACCGGAGAGATACTGTACACATTCATTCAGACCGATCATTCCGATAATATATGTGGAAGAATCCAGATCGACATACGGCCTGCCGTCGGGGGCCGGCTTCCCAATCTGCCAGAGGGGACGGCCCGGACCTTCCATCATCCGGGCGATAAACTTTTTCTTCTCCAGGTGAGCCCGCATGGCCAGGTCCATGGCCCCTTCCACCTCCTCGATAAAGATCCGCCATTCTTCATCGGGATCACCGGAGGCCCTCCGGCGCGCTCGATAGGCCGCCTGGGGAAGATTGATGGTCACATTCTGAAAGCCGCAGAAGCGCATTGACTCAGGGTGTCGGATCATATAGTCATCGGTAATTTTGGTCCGGAGCCGGCAGCAGGCCGAAAGAGTAATTTCATCCCGGTCGAAGATGAAATAAGGGGTCCCGTTCTCCGAGGCAATCTGGCAGGCATACTGGAGCAGTTCGTACTGATCCGGATCGGAGAAGGTTTCGGCGTTGATGTGAAAATCCATCTTGGGGAAGGAAAATATATGACCGAAAGCGTCACCTTCACGCCAGACATCCATCAGGGCCCGGGCAAAGATCCGGGCCTCTTTTCCGTATTCCCCATACGTCTTGCCGGTCTCTTCTCCGCCCGGCCCGATCGCGGGGATATCTTTTAAATGAGCCGGGATACCGGTATGGATATTGGCGTCCAGAAATAGAGCCTGACCGCCCCGGGAGAAGGCTGACTGAGCCAGGGAATATATCAACTGCTGAGCTTCCTGGCGGATATCTTTTTCGGAGAGTACGGCCAGAAACGGAGCGTAGGAGATATTGATAAAACCAATCCCCAGCGCGCCGGCGTAGAACGACTGCATCGAGGCCAGAAAGGTGTTGAGCTGTCCGGTCAGACTCCGGGCATGGCGCGGCGGAGAGGAGACCACATCCAGGTTATCCAGGGCGAGTCCGAACTTTTTCAGATATTCGAGCGAATGAGACCCACAATAGACCCGGATCGGATATCCCAGATCATGGAGATGAATCCGGCCGGAGAGATGGGCCGAGGAGACCGACTGGGAGAATACATGTCTCAGCGCGTACTGTTTCAGGGTGATCTCGGCGATCGCCAGATTAACCGCTTCCGGGTTATGCGCGGAAAGATTGCTGTTCTCCTGGTTTTTATTAAAGATCATTTTCTCCAGATCATAGATCGGGACTCCCAGGTTGGACTGCCGGCGGATCCGGGTTCCGTATCCCATATCCAGGAGCTCGATATCAACCAGTTCTCGGATAAATCCGGTGGTAACCTGCCGGAGATTTGACTTCAGCAACCTCTGTTCCACCTTATGGGCGATCCCGGCGGCGGTATCGGGGGAGATCGAGGCCTCCCTGGTCAGGGCGAGGATGATCTGATTCCGATCCCATTGAATGAGTTCCGACTGTGATTCGGCCACGACCATCAGGGAGAGATCGGTGGTATCAAGGTTACTCCTGGTTCTGGTAACCACCTTGATTCTACGGGGGGCTTCCAGCTTCTTCTTGCGATGAGAGGCATACAACTGTTCCAGTGCCTGGTTCCCATTCCGTTCCGCGATCAGCTGCACCGCCCGGGCGATGTTATCGGTCAGGATGGTCTCACCTTCGAGATAGACCTCCCGGAGATAATCCTCTACCTCCCGGCAGAGCTGCCGGGCTAATTTTTTATTCTGGCTTCCCAGAGGCTGGCCAGCCTCAAAGATACTGTTCACCAGATTCTTCCGGTCGAACGGAGAGATCCGTCCATCCCGTTTCTTTACCGATGGGATATAACTCATAAGTTATCGCCTTCGGCGCTAACTTAGTGGAAATGCACTGAAGCTAACGCCTATAAATAAGTTAATAGTATTGGTTCTCAGTCATATTGTGTGGGTAAATATATTTTCAGGTGCTGCTATATATCCTGCCGGTTATATTGTATTTTTCTCCCCCACTCCCATCTCCCCCCGGATCAGACAGGATTCCACCCGACCGGATACCCGGTCGCGCAGCCGGTCCAGGTAATCATCGGGGTAAGGCTCCCGATGGTTATATTCCGGATCGAGACATACTCCCGGCTTGAACTGCTGCAGAACATACCGCCGTGCTCCGGCGATTGCTTCCGTAATCAATTCGATCTCATTATGATCAAAGAACCCCGGAATAACCGTGGACCGGAATTCGTAATCACACCCTCCTTCCATCACCAGCGAGATACTCCGCCGGATCGGTTTCAGATCTACCGCTCGGCCGCAGGCCTGCCGGTATCGCTCCGGATAGAGAACAGTCTTGATATCCATCGCAATATAATCAACCAGACCCTCTGCGATTATCTTCTCCAGCAGGACCGGGTTGGATCCGTTACTATCCAGTTTTACCGGCAGACCTCTTCGCTTAATCTCGGATAGAAACTCCGGCAGATCGGGGTGAACGGTCGGCTCTCCCCCGGTCACCACCACTCCTTCCAGCCAGTGTTTCCACTGTTCCAGATACGCCAGAAAATCTCCGATCATATCCAAACCACTCCGGCCCGCCTCCTCCGGTTCAATAACCAGTTCCGGATTATGACAGAACGGGCAGCGGAAGTTGCAACCACTGGTAAAGACGACCGTGGCGACTTTTCCGTCCCAATCAATTAATGAATTTTTTTCATACCCCCCGAGTTTCATCGCTGAACCGGGGAAGAGAGCGCCGAAATTTTTGCGATCAGGATGTCCCGGGAGGGGGGCTCCTGCTCCCAGCGAATCAGTTCCTCTCCCTGCCACTCCAGGATCGTGGTCGGAACCTCGAGGGCATTGCGCAGAGAACCTTCCACCAGTCCTTCCGCCGTATCCAGATCAAAATGACGGATAGTCAGATCGCTCCCGGCTTCCAGTTCATCAACACAGGATTGAATAATCTTTCGGGCCTCATCACAGACCGGACAATCGATCTTACTGAATATCGTTACCACCATTCCTCCAGGTATGGTTTCTACCCCCCGGGTCATTCTGGTTCCGAAGCGTGCCTGAGCCGCCGCCAGTTTTTCCTGGTCAATCCGGCAGCTATCGTCCGAGCAGACCATGCCGCCGGACTTTTTATTACTTTTATGGTAGATAGAGTCCATTATCGGGGTCCTCAGTCATTTGATTATCAGTTCAGAAAGAAATAACCCGGATTCCGCGTCTGTCGCGTCCACTTCTGAGCCAATATTATAATCAGGGGTTATGGCTATAATTGATGCAACAGACACAGAACCAAGGTTTTAACTTTACTTAGAAACACCTCTTACTTAACTATTGGGTGTCACGCAAACTCAGGGAGGGCAAAACAGGGATACAGCTCATTTTGCCCGTTTTTTAACTATTTTTTTACGTGATAAAACTAAGCTACCACAATTATCCGGGGAAGGGAAGGAAAAAAAGAAAAAAATAAATATTTATCTTGCCGGCGGGGAAATTGGGGGCCTTGGGTTATGCCCATAATTTGGGATTAGACCTTATTTATTACATTTATACGCATAAAGCAAGGTCTGACCCCAATTTTCAACCAACGAATAAAATATTTTAATTGCGGGATACTTGCATAGGACGACTGCTTTTCCATCCGGCCAGTGAATTGAATGCCAGTGCGCCGAGCACCACCGCTCCCCCCAACAGGGATTCCATACCGGGGTTTTCAGAGAGGATTATCCAGGCCCAGGTCGCCCCCAGCACGGCTTCCAGCAGCATAATCAGGCCGACCTCCGTGGCCGGGATATAGCGGGGAGCCAGGGTGATCAAACTCAGTCCAAGGGGCAGCGAAATCCCCCCGATCAGGAAAAAGAGACCCAGATCTTTGGCACTGATCGAAAACGGACTCGCCCCCGGAAGGACAAAGAGAGCGATAATAAGTCCGGAGAGAGCGAGAGATGGCAGCATGTTAATCTCTCGAGAATGACGGATAAAGATCAGGTACACCGCGAAAGTTACCGCCGCTCCCAGGGCGCAGATATCTCCGGCCCACGATCCTCCGATCAAACCTCCATGGAAAATCACCCCGATCCCGGCCAGTCCTACCAGGATGGCGATCCAGGTCCAGCCCGGTACTTTTTCCCGGAGGATCGCCCAACTCAACAAGGCGACCATCAGCGGTACAGAGTCAGCCAAAACCAGCGTATTGGCAATCGAAGTTAGAGTAAAGGCGGTCACGAAAAGGATATTGCTGACGGCCAGAATGACCGCCGCGATCAGTCCGGCCCATCCGATCCGACGACATTGGGAGAAAGCCCGGCGACGCCAGGATAGGCTCAGCCAGATCGAGAGGACCGCGAACATGAAAATTCCGCGGCAACAGATCAGGGTCCAACGATCGGCGGAGACATACCGGATCAGTAACCCCTGTATGCTCAGTACGGCCACCCCGATCACCACCATCAGAGTTCCGCGGGTCCGGTCGGAAAGTATCATCAAAGAATCTCCTGACAATTCACACTAGATTTATCATTTCGACAGTTCTTCCACCCGGCCAGGGAATTGAAGACCAGCGCTCCAATCACCAGCGATCCTCCCAGAAGCGATTCCAGTCCGGGGTTTTCCGTCAGGATCAACCAGGCCCAGGTCGCTCCCAGTACGGATTCCAGCAGCATAATCAGACCGACCTCGGTGGCCGGGATATAGCGGGGGGAGAGGGTAACCAGGGCCATGCCTGCCGGAAGAGATATCCCCCCGATCAGGATAAGGAGGCCCAAATCAGTGGCGGTGATAGAGAAAGGCCTGGCCCAGGGAAGAACAAAGAGAGAGAAGAGAAGTCCGGCCAGGGCCAGCGAGGGGAGCATATTTATCGCTTTAGCATGCCGCAGAAAGATCAGATATCCAGCGAAGGTAATAGCCGCCCCGAAGGCGCAGAGGTCCCCGACCGAAGACAATACCCCGGTCAGGCTGCCATGGAAGATCACCCCGATCCCGGCCAGTCCCAAGAGGACGGCGATCCAGGTCCGCAACGGCACTTTTTCCCGGAGGATTAACCAGCTTAAGATAGCTACCAGCAGAGGAGCGGAATTGGCGAGAACCAGCGTATTGGCGATGGAAGTAAGGGTAAAGGCGGTCACAAAAAGAATATTGCTGACGGCCAGGATGACCGCCGCGATCAATCCGGGCCAGCCGATCGCCAGAAAGCGGGATAAGGACCGGCGCCGCCAGCAGATAATCATCCCGATCGCGAGGCTGACAAACATTAAAAACCCGCGCCAATAGATCAGTGTCCAGCGATCGGCGGTGACCTGCCGAATCAACAGGCCCTGGACACTCAGCAAAAGCACCCCGGCGACCACCATCAAGGTTCCGCGGGCACGGTTGGAGAAAGTAATCATAATATTGGTTTTGAACGTTGGATCTTCTTTTAGATAAAGTAATCAGTGGGAAAACAAGTAATCAGTGATCAGTAACCGGTAATCAGTTGACTCGGCAGGAGCACTGATTACTGATCACTATTTACTGATTACTTTCTTCTCCAATCATCTGTTTCAATTCTTGCCCCGCCTAACGCTGGGGATCTCCGCGGCGCTGCGTCAGGCAGAATCAGGCAAGTGTCACTCTCCGAACCTTCTTCCATCCGGCCAGTGAATTGAAGACCAGAGCTCCGATCACTATAGCTCCCCCCAGAAGTGATTCCGGCCCGGGGTTTTCCGCCAGGATTATCCAGGCCCAGGCCGCGCCGAGCAGAGCTTCCAGTAATTTGAGCAGACCGACCTCGGTAGCCGGGATATAGCGGGGCGCAATGGTAACCAGACCCATGCCTACCGCGCAGGATACTCCCCCCATCAGAAAGAATAGGACCAGATCGGATCCGCTGACGGCGAGCGGTTTTGCCGCCGGCAGAACGAAGAGGGAGAAGAGAATTCCGGCTAAGGCCAGAGCGGGGAGCATATTGATCTTTCGAGCATAGCGCGTAAATAGCATATACGCCGCCAGGCAGAGAGCGGCTCCGAAAGCGCAAAGGTCCCCGGACCATGATCCCCCGATCAGACCGCCATGGAATATTATCACGATCCCACCCAGTCCCGCCATGATGGCGATCCAGGTTCGTCCCGGGACTCTTTAGATCGGAAGAGCACACGTCTGAACTCCAGTCACACTGATATATCTCGTATGCCGTCTTCTGCTTGAAAAAAAAAATACAACACACCTTCCACCCTACCTGTTCAATCCTATTCTCCACCCCTCTTATACTGCTTGATTCCTCCTGCCTGCCCCCATCCAGCCTAA
>CAKZYZ010000406.1 GCA_937885075.1 uncultured bacterium
TATGTTTTTTTTTAATGATACGGCGACCACCGAGATCTACACTCTTTCCCTACACGACGCTCTTCCGATCTCGCTAACTTAAGGAGGATATTGTGATGAGAAATAAGAGTCTCTCGATTGGTATTGTATTAAGCCTGTTATTTATGGTCATGGCCTTAACGCCTGCTCTGGGGAAAACCAAACTTCCTGAGAGTGTAATCGGGTACGCCTGGATATCAAACCCGGAGCGGATGCTCAGTGACGCGGATAAGTTTATTCAGGAGATGGATATGCCGCCGATGGCATCCATGATCCTTAAGATGGGACTGGGCGGAATGCTGGAAAATCCGAACTTAACCGGAGTTGACATGGACGCGCCGCTCGCTCTGGTCAGCTTCGACCCGGAGCAGCTGGATTCAATGGCGATCAGCTTCACTCTCAGCAACCCCGCCTCTTATTTGAGGACTATTAAAAAATCTCTGAAAGTAAAATCAGAAGATACGGGAAACGGGATTACCATCTACAGTAAAGAGATCGAGGAATTCGACAACGATGCTTATAATGCCGCTACGGCGAAAGAACAGGAGGATACAGCCAAGTTCTACCGGAAGGTGGAGACAACCGTCGCGATAGCGATTAAGGATAAGTCCGCCTGGATCTCACTAGATCCCGACCTTTTGAAAAAGGTCCATAATCTCAGCGCCGCGGATTTAAAACCTCAACTGAACAATAATCTCGTAATCGTTCTCCGGGTTCAGCCTCTGCTTGACTACGCGGAACCTCTGGCCCGGGAAGGGCTTGAAGGGCTGGAACTGACGGCGGGAGACACATCCTCCCCGCTGGGTGAAGATGTAACCAGAAAGATGCTCGCGTCTTATGTGGACTTCTACCTCTATTACGCCCGGCAGGTCGAGACCGCCGCTCTGGGTTTTACCTTCAATAACAAGGGAGTAGAACTGGCTGAATTTGTCGAACCTAAAGCCGGCAGCCCCATGGAAGAGTTCCTCGCGGCCCAGAAGAAGGGAACTCTCTCCCTGGCCCAATATCTCGAACCAACCCCCTGGCTGGTAATCGACGGGAGAATGCAGAAACAGGAGATGCTGGTTGAACTCTATCGGAGATTCTTCGATCTCTTCGGAGGGGTCCTGGATGAACTTGATACCAAAGTAAACGGTAAGAAAACGATCGATCTGGCGAAATTAGAAGATACATTTATTAAGAATATCCAGGAGTACCTCAACTGCTCCGGGGATGAGATGGCGGTATCAATCTCCTCCTCGCCGGGGACTGTCTTCTCGGCGGCGGTGGTTCAGAAGATTACCGACCCGGCAAAGTATCGTTCATATATCACCAGGAGCTATCTCGAAAGTATCAACGATATGATGCCGCTCTATGAGAAGTACGGGATCAACTTCGACCTGGCAGGGGTCAAGGCTCCGGAGAAATATAACGGGACCGAGATATTTACCGTCAAAGCTAAGTTTGATTTCAAAAAACTGCTCAAGAAGGAAGATATGGGCGAAGATGAGAAGCGGGCCTTTGAGATCTTTAAGGATCCCATGATCATCCAGATGGCTGCCACCGATAAGCTGGCGGTCACCGAGATAGCCTGGGGAGGGCAACCCGATATTAAGGCCCGGCTTGACCTGATCGCTTCCGGCAAGAGCTCCTTCAACCTGAAAGAACTGGGAACCTGCCGGGAAGACGCCAATGGTGTGATCCTCTTCTCCGTCAACCGCTACATCAAAGACATGATCTCCGGGATGATGAAGAAGATGGTGCCGGAAGGGGTGGAGGCGCCGCAGGCAGCAATGATGGATAAGCTGGGCAACCTTGATCTCCCGCTCCTTGTCTGCTATACAGTGGACGACGGGGGTATGGCGATCAAGACCAGTATCTCAATGGATAAGATCCTCTCCGTCAAAACTCTTATCGAAGAGATGATGGCCCCGCCCGAGGAACCGGCGTCGGCTAAATAAGAAGATCAGGATACCAGGGGATCAGGATATCAGGTGGGCCAGCCCGGGCTAAAAGACCTGATAACCTGATCCCCTGATCCCCTTATCCATTCAGGACCGGGACTTTGCTGGAACAAAAAGTTAGTCCCCCGATTTCATCGGGGTAGACTACCTGCCTTTCTCCTTCTCACTCACTTTTCTTGCTCCCTACCCCCCTCTCTTATCCGGAACTGATGAGATAGAAAATCACGGACAGGGGGGAATAAACAAGTAAGCATTGAAGAGTCAATAAACCTTATATTTTTGCCCCGCAAAAATATAATAGCGGAGGAGGGACTCTCCGTCATCTACTGCTGCATTTATGCAGCAGTAGTGCCGGATGCGGCACCGCTGAAAGCGGTGACGCAGAACCCCCGACACGCAGGATTTTTACCCCGCGGTAAAAGTTGGCACAACTTTTACCTTGCGGGGATGACCCGCAAAATGACCTTCGGTCATCGCGGGTTAAAATTCCGCTGCTAGGGTTTATAGCGGAGGAGGGACTCGAACCCCCGACACGCGGATTATGATTCCGCTGCTCTAACCGACTGAGCTACTCCGCCATATTTGCGCCCTTGGCGCGAATATCTGTAAAAATACATAATTTAAAATATCATATCCAGCTATACAAATAATGAAAAAGAGAATACTATTACAGCACTTCTACAAATTCAACCAGAAAATATAACCGGGAAGTAACATTTTAGCTTCTGGATTATGATTTTCTATCCACCACCGACCTTGTGTCGGTGGAGATGTGATTGATTGCTAACAGATCCACCCAATACCTCAACCCCCTCCTCCCGCGCCGCCGGCGCGGGAGGAGGGTGTATAAAAAAAGTACTCCATAAAAATTTCCCACTAAGGAGATACCCCATGAAAATGACACTCAAAGAGATCGCTGCCCGGATCGGAGGCGAACTGATCGGAGATCCTTCAGTCGCCGTCCAGACCATAACCAACCTGGAAGGAGCATCTCCCGGGGCCCTGATCTGGATTGAGAAGAAGAGATATCTGAAAGCCGCTGAAGGCTCTGTGGCGGAAGCTATCATCTGTAAAGATGATATCGAATCCTCATCAAAACCCCTGATCCGGGTCAAGAACCCTAAACTGGCCTTTGCCCGGATGGCACAGGTCTTCTTTCCCCCCCGCGAATTTTCGCCCGGCATCTCACCGGATGCCACAATCAGCCCGGAAGCCAAAATTGGAAGCAAAGTCTCTATTCAGCCGCGGGTGGTGATCGAGGCGGGAGTAATAATCGGTGATCGGTCGATCATCGGCGCGGGGACTTTCATCGGCTTGGATTCTAAGATAGGATCTGAGACCCGACTCTACCCCAATGTTACGGTGAACGAGGATGTCGAGATCGGTAATCGCTGTATCATCCATTCCGGGGCGGTATTAGGAGGGGATGGCTTCGGATATGTCCTGGATGAGACCGGGAATCAGGTCAAGATTCCCCAGGTGGGAAAGGTAATCATTGAAGATGATGTCGAGATAGGCTGCAACGCCTGCGTCGATCGGGCCACTTTCGGCGCGACCATCATCAGGAGAGGGACCAAGATCGACAACATGGTTCAGATCGCCCACAACGACGACATCGGAGAGAACTGTGCCATCTCTGGACTCTCCGCCCTGGCCGGATCGGTCAAGACGGGAAAGAATGTAATCATGGGCGGGCAGTGCGGCATCGCCGACCATGTCGAAATCGGAGATAATGTGATGCTGGGCGCCCGGGCCGGACTCGCCCCCCACAAGAAGGTAAAACCCAACCAGATCCTCTGGGGAGCGCCGGCTCGAACTATAGAAGATGCCAAGCTACTCTATGTTATGGAATCCCGAAAATTGAAGGAGATGAAGCGGGAGAGAGAGAAACGGGAAACTACTGCAGACCGTTGAGAGATTAGAGACCGGCGGAAGAGGCGGATGTCAGACTGGTCCGACCAGTCCGACTTGTCCGACAAATCTACCCGATCCGACTGATTAATTACTGGCAGTTTGCCCAAAAAAGTGGTAGTATATAACTAATCAATAACTAATCAGGAGGTACATATTATGTCTCGTTCATCTTATCTCAGTAGTCTCACCACGATCATGATCGCAATCATCTTCCTCTTCCCGGCGAGAGCTCTCCCGGCCGAGGATGGAGATAAACTCCCCTTTGAACCGGGCGATACTCTGGAAGAGATCCGGTATAAGATCGACTATAACGGATATGACTTCACTGTAGCCGAAAACCATATCTCTCGAATGTCGGAGGAAGAGAGGAATAACCTCCGCGGGAAGCACCGGTCCCGGTTTCCGGGCAAGAAAGCCGCTTCCACCGGTTCCGGCCCACTGATCGACCAATTGGGCAAACGCGCGCTTCCCTCCAGCTTCGACTGGCGAAATTACAACGGCCATTCCTACATCGGCCCGATCAGAGATCAGGACCCCTGCGGATCATGCTGGGCCTTCGGAGCCTGCGCGGCCGCCGAAGGAACTTATAACTGGGCGATGGGGCTCTATGACGGCAACCGCGCCGACTTCTCCGAGTCATATATGATGTGGTGCCTGGGGAGCATCCCCCCCTACAATCAACATTTCGGGGGATGTGAAGATGGCGCCGACTGGGATTATTTTGAACTGCTGGCTCTCACCCGGGCCGGGACTACCGGCCGGGAAGGGGTCTGCCGCGAGTCGGATTTCCCCTACCAATCAACCGCTCCGGCTTCCGTGGCTCCATACCTAGCCTATCCCAGGGTCCGATTTAAATCCTGGCATCGGGTAGCCTGCCTTGACATCGAAGCGATCAAAACCGCGATCATAACTTACGGAGTGGTTGACGTCGCGATCCAAACCAGCACAGCTTTTGACGCTTATAGCAGTGGAGTCTTTCAGGACACGCTTACCGCTTGCCCGGGCGACCCTCCCGATACTACCTGCTACTACACCCCCACCGATCACGCGGTCTCTCTGGTTGGCTGGGACGATAACCCTCCGGAAGGTGGCGGCGGGTGCTGGATATTACGTAACAGCTGGAACACCGACTGGGGAGAAGATGGTTATATGAGGATCAGATACACCTCAGCCCGGGTAGCCTGCGAGGTCGCTTACCTGGTATATGAATCACCTCATCCAGCCGGTGGCGATTATAATGGCAACGGCACCGCCGATATCGCGATCTTCCACCCCAACTCCGGCTTATGGTCAATCCGGGGAATTACCCGGGTTTATTTCGGCGCCAACAACGATTTCCCGGTACCCGGGGATTATGATGGAACCGGAACAACCGCCCTTGGGGTCTTCCGCCCCTCCACCGGACTCTGGGCGATCAGGTCAGTTACGAGAGTTTATTTCGGCGCCGCCAGCGACAGCGCTGTACCGGCTGACTATAACGGGGACGGCACCTGTGATCCGGGCATTTTCCGGGAGACCTCCGGCCTCTGGTCGGTCCGGGGAATCACCCGGGTTTACTTCGGCAGCGCCGGTGACCGCCCGGTAGTTGGGGACTACTCCGGCAATAATACAACGGATATCGGGATCTTCCGCGGCTCTTCCGGATTATGGGCGGCCCGGGGGATTACCAGGGTCTACTTCGGAGCAGATGGTGATATCCCGATTCAGGCGGGATATACTATGTCCGGACCCGACTCTATTGCCGTCTTTCGCCCTACTTCCGGCCTCTGGGCAATTCGAAATATTACACGGGCTTACTTCGGAACTGCCGGCGACATCCCGGTTCCGGCAAATTTCAGCAACACCTACTTCGACGACCTGGCCATATTTAGACCGACCTCCGGCCTCTGGGCGATACGGGGAGTCACCCGGGCGTATTTCGGGAGCTCGGGCGATATCCCGGTGACGAGATAGGGAAAGAAGGGACGTTAAAGATAAAAGACGTTGAAGATAGAGGACGTTGAAAGAAAAAAACGGTGAAGATCGTTACCGGCGGGGGGCAAGTCGGACTTGTCGGACCAGTCTGACCTGTCCGACCGATCAATTATAAAAAAGAGGCCGAAGGGCAGCGGTGAGAGAGGATACACTCCCCGCAATTGGGTTTCTTTGCCTGACAGACAGCCCGGCCATGTGAGATCAGGAGATAATTAACCGGGCCCCAATACTCCCGGGGAAGCAACTCCATCAGATCCTGCTCGATCTTAACGGGATTATTCTCCTCAGTCAATCCCAGTCTCCGGGATAGCCGTTTGACGTGGGTATCCACGGCAATACCGGATGTTATCCCGAAACCGGTATATAAGACAATATTAGCCGTCTTTCTTGCCACCCCCGGCAGACGGAGCAGTTCCTCCATTGTTCGGGGAATCTCCCCTCCGAACTCATCCACGATCATCCGGGCGGCGCCGATAATATTTTTAGCTTTATTTCGGAAAAATCCGGAAGAGCGGATATCCCGCTCAAACTCTTCCCGGTCAGCCATAGCATAGTCTTCCACCGTCCGGTACTTCCGAAATAGATCCACGGTAATCTTGTTGATCTGCTTATCGGTAGACTGCGCGGAGAGGATAACCGCCACCAATAACTCCAGATTATTGCTGAAATTAAGCGCGCTACCCTCCCCCGGGTATTCTTTCTTGAGGAGACGGATGATCTCTAATGCTTGCTTCCTTTCCATTATAAAGAAAAAAGAGTTTGAAGTGCGCTAAAGTGCCTAAAGTTAAAAGTTGTCGCTTCGCCTCGCTATGCTGGTTCTTCGATTGGTTATTCCGAATTTAGTTAGTAAATAGATAAAACTTAACCATTTGAAAATCCACCTTGCCCCTCGCCACGATGCTCTGCGTCGTGACGGAGCTGGCCTAGTGCATTCCCACGCTGAGCGTGGGAACGAGGGAACCGGCCCACCCGGTCGAAGCGACAACTTTAGGCACTTAAGCGCACTTTAGGCACTTTCAACTTCACATACTTGAGATACCAGAGAATATAGAACTAACAAAATAAGTCAGGGCCATCACAAACCTCGGAAGATAGTAGTAACCACCCCCGGGGTGGAACGGTAGAGTTTTACTTCCCGGTCGGGATCACCGGAATAACACCAGCGCTCGGTCGGATCTGATTTATCCCAGCTGGTCCGATCGTGATGAGTATACCGCTCGGCTCCTTCCCAGGTTACCTGGAGCCGGGTGCCGTCAATATCCAGGAGAACTCCGTTATCCTGCCACTGCGGAAAACCCTGAAAATGCCAGTAAACATTGCCGCGGCGGGAGAGAGTATCTTTGACCTCGATTCTCCGATCACCGGTCCGATAGAGAGTGATCTCCCGGGTCCAGGTATTTTTCCCATCCTTAAGACGGGTAACGGAGCGGGAGAGGGATGGTTCATTGACCCAGCTTACCAGCTCCGCGCCCACATAACTGCCGAGAATATCGGCCAGGTTATAGCGGGTCTTTTCGGGGTTGAAGTAATTCATGGTCACGCCGGTCAAAAACTCCTCCGGCCCGTAGGATATACTGACCACATTATTAGCAAAACTATACTTATTCTCGCCCGATCGGGCCGCCGGATAAGCGGGATCAAGCATCAGATAGAGGGCGTTCTCCTCCCATCCGGTCCGATGAATGATTTTATCGGGCTGAGTTACAAAAGATGAAAGACTCTTGTCATAGTCAGTGTAAATATCACCGGTGTCAATCCCACCTTTCGGACTCATGGGACGAAAGATCGCCCGGCTGGGAGTACCCGCCCCCCCGCCGGGGCGGCTGGGAATAACGGCTTCGTTGAGATACCAGTAGAGATAGACCGGGTTGAGGAGAATCGCGAACGGCCCCCACTGCCGGGCTTCATACCCGTAATCACTCTCTCCGAAAGCGCTGACGAAGTGATTCGTCCCATAGCTGAACATCTTCTGGAGAAGCCAGCGGCACTCTCCCGCCAACCGGGTATGAACCGGGTCGCCATCATCAAGAACCGTGGTTGCCACTACCAGCGGCATCATAAAATGATTGATGTAATTCTGCCGATAGCACTGGCCGTAAGTCGGGTTAAACCCATTTTGCGGAAAAGTATCTATGATCCACTCTATCTGCCGGACAAAATTGGGTTTCCAGGCCACCCCCCAGCTATCAACATCCGGGATGGTCATCCGATTGGAATAGAGGGCCACCCGAAGCATCTCCCGGATGAAGAGACCCTGGTAGTAACTGGAGTTTTCGGGGAGGGTCCAGGTATCGTCATAACTGAGGAGCTGGTTGGACCAGGAGATCATCTCGCCGCCTTTCTTTCCCCCGACAATATAGCCAACCACGGCATTGAGCCCGCAGATAACCCCCTGCCCGTAGTTCCCACTGTTGTAATACTCCCGCTGCCCGATCGCCAGATCATAGAATTTCTTCTCGATCTCGGCCCGTTCCTCTTCGCTGAAAAATCCTTCCGGGATCATGGACAGATAGGACTCGGCGATATCGGCGATATACCGGCAGTGCTCCTCCCCTCCCCAATCGAACGACTTATCCCGGATCAGTTCCAGAAGTTTCTCTTTATAATAATCACCGGTCGGTTTATAGCCGGTAACCAGATAGATGAACGCGCAGTTAGGAAGATAGTCAAAGAGCGCGTAATTCGGGTCCAGGTCGGTAAGATCCCACTCATAGAGCTTGAAATAATCGCCGGTCTGAAAATCGATCCAGTCGGCAAAATCCATCATCGATTTGTAGGTGGAGTATGACGACGCTCCGTACGGACCGGAAGCCGCCCCCTTTCTATCGGCGGCGGACTTCCCGGAGACGGCAACACTCTTCTGCTGGCTGTTCTTGGCGCCAGGTGTTCCGTAATTCAAGCCGTTATAATTTTTACTATTCGGGGCGGAATTCCAGTTGGAAGAAGAGCAACCTGGAACTGTGGGGTCCTGCCGCTCCATAGAATGATAATTTGTGTCACCGGCAGCCCACTCGCTGTTGCAGGAAAGTGTATCTACCGCGCTGAGGCTTGAATCGTTAAGAGTTAACTGGTTACCTGGCGATTTCGTGCTGTTCAGAAAAAAAACGGCCGTATCGTATCCTTGATCTCTTTTGCCTCCGGTAGGATCTGTGCCATCAGGCGCCAGAACAAAATAATCAGATCGGAAGAGCACACGTCTGAACTCCAGTCACACTGATATATCTCGTATGCCGTCTTCTGCTTGAAAAAAAAAAAACAAAAAAAAAAAAAAAAAAAAGGAAGAAAAAAAAAAGAAAAAAAGAAAAGAAAAAAAGAGAACAAACTAAGAGAACAAACA
>CAKZYZ010000407.1 GCA_937885075.1 uncultured bacterium
GGTGGGTATTAGGCGTGTTCTCTTCCGATCTTGTTTTTTTGTTTATTTTATTTATGTGTTTTTTTTTTTTTTTTTTCAAGCAGAAGACGGCATACGAGATATATCAGTGTGACTGGAGTTCAGACGTGTGCTCTTCCGATCTCGCCACCGACGCTCCCTCCACCACCTCCGTCCCGTAGATAGGAGTCACGATGTCTATGATCGGATTGTTGTCCGGGATCAAGTCGATCTCCGTCCAGGACGTCCCCACCAACCCCGAGTGGTCCCAGGCTCTCACTATTATTATGTACGGAACCTTCGTCCCGCCCGAGAAGGCGTTGAAGGGGACCCGATCGGCACCGGTCAGCCCGATCTCGGAGAGCTTGGGCAGTGAGTAAAGGATCGAGACCGGCTCGATATCGACCAGATTTGTCGATCCCGGAATATAATCCGAAAGCGGGAAGTCCTCCCCGCTGTAGATCACCTTCCCGCCCGTCGGGCCGTCGACCGTTATATACGCCTCGTAGCCGTCCGGTACGTACTCCGGCGGCGCGGTGTCACCGTCCACACCGATCAGTATCTCCACCCTCTTCACGTGCGTGTTGTCCCCCGCCGTCGCCGTGATCGTCAGCTCCGTGTCCTCGACCGCGTCAAAGTCCAGCTCCGGCGCCACTACCGAGACCAGGGGCGATGACTCGTCCGCTATGATATTCAAGACGATCTCTTTCAGTGTCGTGTTCCCCTCCGAATCCGACGCCAGCGCTCCCAGCGTTACCTGCGTCCGGCCGTCCAATAGTCCGATCGGGATATCGATCTTATAGCTGTAAACCCGCGGTACCGTGTCGGGGTCGGCGTGCGCTTCAGGGTCGCAGTTGTCATACGGGGACGGAAAACTATAGACCGCCTCGGCTACCTGGGGGTCAAACGGGATCACTCTCCCCAGTTCATCACGTATCGGCACCAGGTCGGCCCCCGACAGCTCCGTCGCCAGCTCTATACCGGTCGCGGCCCCTCTCGGGACCGTTCCCGCCTCCGCGCCGTCGATCAGGAAAGTTACCGAACCGATCGCGATATTGTCCGCCGCCACCGCCTTCATCGTTACCGCGAACGTACCCTCCGCTATATCCTGCTCGTTGATCGGCGCCGCGATCGCTATCTGAGGCGCCTCGTCCGACTGTGACCGGATAATCACCTCGCTCTCCGCCATCTGACCCAGGATGTCCTCCGCCTCCACTCTCACCTCGTAGGGCCACCCATTCGTGCCGCGCGGGACCATAAATCCCGTCTGATAACTGAACGTTGTATGCCCCGAAAGCGTCGCCGCTCCCATGGACTCATCGTCGACGAAGATCTCCACACGGCTCAATCCCACGAAATCCGACGCGTCCGCCTGGATCATCACAACTGTTCCTTCCAGCACACTGATACCACCCATCGGTAGAGAGTCGGCAGGATTCTGCAGATGGCCGCCCGGGATCAGGCTGTTCGATACGCTCGCTATCGTTACCTCCGGCGGATCGTCCTCTATTACATTCAGCTCCACCTTTGCCGAAAAACCAATATTACCCGCCTCGTCTTCCGCCCGGGCCGAAAACTCCACCGTGTTCCCTGCCGTACCCGCCGGGATCGATACCTCAAAATTCAGCGTCGCCACCGCGCTGCTCGTCAGCTTCGCCGACAGAGGCGACCCGTCCAGGAAGAGGTAGACCTTCTTTAACTTGACATCGTCACTCGCTTTTACCACCACCGTGATACCCCGCCCTTCAACCACGTTGTCGCCGCTGTCATAGTTGTCTATCGTGACCGCCGGCACGGCCTGGTCGGTCACGAAGCTCACCTCGGTCGGTGACGCCGCCGCCGGGCTCCCGGCTGTGTCAACGCCCAGCGCGGCTATCGACTGGACCGCCGGCGCCGTCCCCGGCTCCACGTAGATATCCGGCAGGCTGAAATTACGTGACGGTGACGGATTCTGGCCGGCGGGGATTACCAGAGTATTGGCTGAAATATACTGCTCTCCATCGCCGGTAACCAGGTCCACGCGCACCGGACACGGGCCCCCACCTGATACCCCGGTTATCCCTATCCGCTCCAGCTGGTCGGGCAGGTCCTCGCCCGCACCGTCAAGCCCCTTCACCTCCACCATGATCTCTTCCGCTCCCGCCGGAATCGTAAAGTAGTAGGTGTACGGCTCGGACGAAAGTACTCCGGTCTGTCGATCGAAGTCTCCCGTCCCGAAGTAAAGATCGTACCCCACCTCCGCCAACCCCGCACCGTCTGCACCGGTTACTACCAGCACTCCGTTGTCTCCTTCGCCCACCAGGAGACCATCGGGGCTGACGTAGAGCCGCGTCGACGCGCCACTCTGCTCGTCAAACTCCCCGGTCAGGTCATAGTGGAGCTCTGTCGAGCTCTCTCCCGATATCAGCTCCAGACCAACCGACCCGATCGTTTCCGTCTCTTCGCTCCACCCGCCAAATGTGTGCCAGATCAGGTTCTCCGGGCCCGATACCGCCGTGACCGCGCCGCTCGAACGGAATAGATTCACCGCCGCCACTCCCACGTCGTCCTCCGTACTTACCGTTACCCCGTAACTCTTCCCTTCCGTTACCGCCGCCCCGTCTTCAGGCGCCGTGATTGTCAACGTCGGCCCTTGATCCGGGATTATCACCGCGGTCACGGTTGCTATCCCCTCATTGCCGGCCCCGTCACGGGCCTTCACCTCGACCACTATCTCCTCATCTTCCGTTACCGCTTTCGCCTCGAACTGGACTACCGCCCGGTTCATCGAGATCGGGACTCCCGGTACCGTTACCCCGTCGACCGTAAAGTAGACGGTCTCCACCCCGATATTGTCCGTGATATTCGCGGTGACCGTATAACCCGTCTCCTCCACTATCTTCCCGCCTTCAGACGGCTCCACAATCCGGACTGCCGGCGGCTGGTCGTCTTCTATCACCTCTACTGTCACCGCCTGCGATGTCCGATCGTTCCCGGCCGGATCGACCGCCACCACCGTGATCACCAGCTCCAGCGAATCCGCTTCCCCCAGAATATCCGTCGGGACCGTAAACTCCGCTTCGAAATCCGCCGTGACCGTCCGGCTCACTATCACTTCCCCGTAACTGATCGGATTATCCACCGTTACGATGTGCTCTTCCTCATTCAATCCTTCCGTCGTTGTCGCTACTACCTCGCCGTTGATACGAAACTCTACCGATACTACCCGCACGTCGTCCTCAGTCTCCGCGCTCATCCGGAAGACATCGCCCGGGTAGTACTCCTCCCAGCCATGCGGTGCGGTTACAGTTACCAACGGAGGTTGGTCATCCTCCAGAACCGTCAGTTCTATCTCCTCGAAGGTCTCGTTGCCACCGGTGTCCGTCGCCTTTAATCCCAGAGTTCGCGGGTCTTCCGGAGCGTCCACCACCGGGACCGTCACCGCGAAGTTAAGCTCTCCGCCGGTATCTATCGTCGGGCTCCCCAGAAGCGTATCGACAAGCTCCCCGCCGCTGTAGGCGTCCAGTCTCACCACTCCCAGGTCATCGGCGACCACACCCGTCAGATCTATTATCATCCCCTCATAGTACGCCGCGTTCGGGACCGGATCGATTATGCTCACCTCCGGCGCGCTGTCCCCCACCACATTCACCTCGATCTCTTTCTCTCCGGTATTCTCCGCCCAGTCCGTCACTACCGCCCGGAGCGTTACCGCCTCTCCGATCAGGTCGCTCTGGAAGGTATAGGATACGCTATATATCTGGAAGATTCCGCCGCTCGACTCGCCGCTGCTGTCAGTGCCCACCGGACTCCCGTCCACATAGAACTCTACCCGGTCCACCAGGACGTCGTCACGCGCTCCCGCCACTATTGTTATCTCCTCCGCCGCCCGGACGTCCGAGCCCGCCGCCGGGTCCTGGATGCTCACCAGCGGGCTGGTAGTATCCGGGACCGCCGTCACGCTGACCGTGTCGGTCGTGAACTGCGCGGCGCTGTCGGTCGCCTTCACCACCATCGTCAGGGCTTCTTCCCCGCTGGCGGCGGGGACGGAGTAACTGAACTGGAAGGGCGCCACGTCATCGGTACCGGAGAGCGCGCCGTTTACGAAGAGCTCGGCCCGGTCGATTCCGTTGTCGTCCGTTACCAGGGCGAAGACGTCATAGCTCTTCCCCCGGATTAACTGCGATCCGGAAGTCGGAGACGTAATCGCTACCGTCGGAGGCTCGTCGCCGGTAATTGTTATCCGCGAGAGCGATGAACTGGTCTCGTTCCCGTTAGGGTCTTCCGCGCGCGCCTGGAGCGTCACCAGGTCTCCCGCCGCGGTATCCGCCAAGGGGAGAAGGAAGTTGGTGTAAAAGGTATTCAGGCCCTCATCCACTATTCCGGGGTTATCCTTCTCGTAGGTCCTCAGAATCGATCCATTCACCTTGACCTCCACCTCCACCCGGCTCACCCGGATGTCGTCAAATCCACCCACGCCGATCAGGATGTTCCGAGCCTCGGAGATCTCCGCCCCGTCCAGCGGTTCCGTGATCGAGACCGTCGGGGGGGTGTCGTCCGCCAGTACCGGGAGCAGAACCTGCGAAGATACCGTCTTCATCCCCAGGTCGTCTACCGCCTCAGCGTAGACCGCTACCGTAGAGCCCATGCTCTCCGAAGGCACCTCCATTATGGACTCGTAAGGCCCGATCGAGAAGAGTCCCAGCGACTTCTCGCCCCCGGGAACCCCGGGTTGGCTGTCCCTGAAGATCTCTACCGTCGAGACCCCCCCGTCGTCGCTCGCTACCGCCCGCACAGCCGTTGTGTCACCCACCGTCAGTTCCGTCCCCGCCAGCGGCCACGAGATATAGACCGACGGCGGCATATTCGCCTTCGACGTGAAGGTGACTATGTCGCAGGTCGAGGTGTTTTCCGCGTAGTCCGTCGCCTCTATCTTCAGATAGTAGTTCTTGCCGCTCCCGGACGGCACCGCGTAGGTGAAGCTGAAGTTTGATGAGCCGGAAGTCTGAAAATCGCTCAGGTAATCCACCGCTACCGCGCCGCCGCCGGAACTGCCGCTATACACCAGGTTGTCGTCTATCGTCGCCAGGTCCGTACTGATGTGCGCCCTGACCGTCTCACCGTATATGTCAAGATCGTCATGGACCGAGAACCGGACCGTCAGATCACGGTTCGCGATCACCTCGCCCCCGGCCACCGGGCTGGTGACCGTTATCTCGGGCGGCTGGTCCTCCACTATCCTGATGATTACCGTATCGGTTACCGTCTCGTTGCCGTTGTCGTCAAAGCCTCTCGAGTAGACCGCCAGTGATCTCCCCGCGGCATTCGCCGGAGGGACGTATGACGTCTTCCAGACCGTCCAGGTCTCCATTTCTTTCTTTCCCGTCGACGGGTTGAGGGGGCCGGTCTCCCGCTGCTCATACCGCGGAAACGATGACTGTCCCACCTTGGCTCCATCTACGTAAAATTCAACACTCTTTAACGCCTCTCCCCCCACTCCCGTCGTAACCTGCAGAGGCATCACTATCCCGACTATCGCGCGGGTGGCCACCGACGGGAACTCCATATCCAGGTCCGGCGCTACCGTGTCACTCGGCCCCTGTATGCTGATTACCAGCGCGTCGGAGATCACCAGGTTTCCGCCGTAGTCAAGAACCCGCGCCGTTACCGTCATCGTCGTTCCCGCTCGGCCGGACGGAGGCTGCAGTGACAACACGTAGGGATAATGCTCATCCGTGAAGAGCGGATCACCATCTATAAAGAACCTGACCTCATCTATCCCCCTCAGACCGAGGTCATCATCAACCGTTGCCGTTATCTGGAAGGTGTCGTCCTCCGGGACATTCATACTGCTCGAACTGAGACTGATCGTGGGGGGACCGTCAAGCACCTCTACTTCCATACTGTCGGAGTACTGGCCGTTGGCGGCGGTCACCGTCACCGTCCCCACTCCCGATGAGGTCAACAGGCCGTCCTCGTCAACGTTGACCATCATGGCATGGCTGTAAACGTACTCCGTCCCGAAACGAGCCTGGGTGATGTTATAGCTCTCACCGTTGGAGAAGCTGCCCGTCACCTCCAGTTGCGCCGGCGCTCCCACCCGGTCCAGCACCAAACCTTCCGGGCCCAGCTCGATTCCCAACAGCGCCGCCGCTTCCGCTACCTCAATAGTCGCGGTTACCTCATGCCCCTGGTAATTTATCGTTACCGTCGTGCTCCCTTCCGCAAGCCCCGTCACCAGTCCGTCGGCCGAGATCGTCGCGACCCCGGGAACCGACGAGACGTAACTTATGCCCGTCTCACTGCCCGTAATATCTATCTTTCCCCCGCCCGATATCTGTCCATAGACCGTCAACTGTACTACATCACCAAAACCGGTCAGGATCGTCGATCCCGGAATTACCTCCAGACTCTCTACTTCGGGAGTTGACTCCTCGTCCACGGCATAGAAGATGCCGGTTGCCATCGAGCGATTACCGCTCAGGTCCACCGCCTCCGCCTCAACCACCAGAACCCCGTCCATGGGCACTTCCGTACCTTCTCCCACCATTGACACGCCCGAAAACGCCGTCTGACCGGAAAAACTCGCTTCGACAAACAAGGTGTCGGTTACAAAGTCCGCCGAAGACTCCAGGATTGCGTCCGCGTCCATTACTCCATCCGCCGAATATCCTCTCACCGTGAAGGAGACACCCGCCAGGTCGCTTGAATCAGCGAAACTCGCGCTCATCAGCAGGTGCATTACGTCTCCGCTATTTATGACGCTCAAGGACACCTCCCCGCCGGACGGCTCCTCCCCTTCCAGTACCAGAAGGACCTTCTTCTCCGCGGACATCTCACCGTTTCCATCCTCCGCCACAGCTCCCACCACGAAGATCGCGTCCACCGGCACACCTCCGGCGACCTCCACCAGTACCCGGTACTCTCCATCCACTCCCGTCGCTATGCCGGATATCGTTGCATCCACAAACTCTTCTCCGGCCAAAAGCACCGCGGCTGCCGCTTCATCCAGCGCTTCGGCGGTGAGAGGCAGCGTGCTCCCTCCGTACTCTTCCATCAAGACCTCCGCGCTTACCCCGACCACGCTGAAATCTATCCCCACGACACTGATCCCCCCATCGCAGGAGGCCAAACCATGCAACTCCACCCCTCCCGCTCCTCCTTCCGTATGGGCATAGAACCCGATCCGATCCACAACCGGGGCCAGTCCGTACGCCGACGGCGCCAGGACGATGGCGAGAATCGCTGTTACTACCAACTTGTAACTGAACTTTTTCACATTAGTAAATTTTTAGTATGGCTTCCTTACCGTTCCTTCTCCTCTTCCTTCTGCCATTCTTTCTGTTTTGACCGGTAAACCCGGTACATCTCCTCCATCTTTTCCGTCTCATCCACTACTTTCACAACGACGGGGATGGGCGATTTGAAGACTTTCTCATCAATCTCTATATCCGGTTCCCAATCTTTGAAATTCTGGGTGATCTCCTGCTCCATCCGGACCTTCTCGCTGCCGGGATAGCCAAACTCCATGGTACTGGCCATCCACACTCGAGCAAGGAGGTAGCTCTTCTTATCGATCCAGAGCTTTATCTGGTCGAATGTCTGCGCTCCCAAGCGGATCGGCTCCAGTGAATTTAATTTGTAGTATTCCTCCGCCCCTATCTTTTCGGTTCCAATCCCGAAATTGAAATCGGCCAGCGTCCCCAGCTGGGCCGGGTCCGCCTGGCCCATCAGCTCCTCCCGGATATCTTTACTCATCCGGTTCAGGTCCATTTTCCTCGCGACCTTCCGGACGCGGTCATAATCCCAGTTGATTGTTCCGTCGAAGACCTGGACCCGGTCAATCGGCTGTCCGGCGGTATCGGTGCCGGTCGTCTCACGGTATTGTTTCCCTGCTTTAACCATCAGGATCGCCTCTGTCTTTGCTTCCCTGACCTCCCTGGCACCCCGCACCAGAGCTTCCGCGATCACCGTGACCCGGTAGCTCTCCAGACCGGCCATATTCTGCCGCATCCGCTCCAACACCTCACCGGCTTCCTGCCCCCATACCAATGACGCAGGCAAGATCAAACAGATTGTCAATGCAATACTCTTCATAACTTAATTTCAATAATCTTCCGTGGAAGATGCCCTGATATCTTTTCGGGGCCGCTCCCACAGTTTCGGAACTAAGTTCCTATATTTCTCTTTGAATTTTGGTTATTATTTATATCGGTGTCGGGGTCGGTGTCGGTGTCGGTGTCGAAGTGGGAGTCGGAGTGGTAAATTCCAGTTCCATCTGATAGGAACTGACTGTTTTTCCCGGCCCGTCCACGACCAGATAAATGGGTGTACCACCTGACGAATATGGGATCGTAAGTTCGACCTTCTCCACGCCGTATTGATATTCCCCGAAACTACAGCTATCCGGATCCGGGAGGGGACAGACGAAGAGTCCGAGCATTCCGTTATATTCAATCAACCTTGCCGTCAGAGTACCGGGCACTTCGGAGACAAAGGAATAAACCGTGTCCCGGGCGGTCTGGGGCACATAAAAACCTTTATATAAACGATAGTCATTTTCAAAACCAACATTCGACCCCTTGAACCGGGCCGGGGCTTGTACAACGATCGGGTTGTCGAAGCGATCGCCCGGGCGCGGGGTATGTGCGGCGGTGGGCAATGGACTGAGTGTCGGGGTCGGAGTCGGAGAGGATGTCGGCGTCGGGGTGGGAATCGGTTTCGAGCCGGGATGTGACTTGTAATCCCAGGGATGGGTCCCGGCCCGATACTCTGCCAGGTTGCTGAATCCGTCCCGATCAGGATCATTCAAACTATCATCACGAAGGGGGTAGAGATACCTCTCTTCCTCGAAACCATCCGGCATCCCATCCCCATCGGTATCCGCATTGGTGGGATCGGTATTGTGGTAATACTCGTCACGATCCCGGACCTCGTCGAAGTCGTAATCTCCTTCCCCGGCCCGCGTTAAATCTCCGAAATATTTCAGCTCCCAGTAGTCGGGCATCCGGTCCCGGTCGGTATCTACTTTCGCCGGGTTGGAGATGAGGGATTCCCGCCCGCTTTCATCGAAGGATTTCAGGGCAAAGGTCAGCGCCCCTTTCTCAACCGCCTCGGTGACTTCAAGCCTCTGCCGGGTCCAGGCCGGCGCTGGTTCCGGCACTCCTTCAATAATCCGGCCGCTGGACCAGTTTTGTTGACCTAAAACCCCATCCAACCAGCGAATCTCGTATTTTTTTGCCTGGCCGAAAGTTCCCTTGTCGCCCGGTGCTTCCCAGCTCAGGAAATGGCGTCCGATCTCCGGACGGGAGATGGCGGTAAGATTAACGATCGTGGAGGGTGGAATCCGGTCGGATTCCGGGGCGGGCACAACAAAACACTCCTCATCCTCAATCACGAAATAGATTACCAGGCGCAATACACCCGAGGAGGGAAGTAATTCCTGAACGGCGAAGTAACCGGGACGAAGACCTGAAGAGCGAAACTGGATATCCAGGTTGAAACGTTTCCCGGGAGGTCCGCTTATTTCAACAATATAGGGGTGCTTGTTCTCAGGATCAAAGAACATAATCGCTCCATCTTCTTTTCGGAGACCCGAATCTTTGATTTCGGAGATCCGCCGCAGTTCCTCCCCCGGCAGATATCCGGTCTGATTTCCCTGCCGATCCGTGATCAGAACCCGGCCCTCTCCGAATGAACGGATGATCGCTCGGCTGGTTCTCTCTTCCCCATGAGTCGAGGAAAGTCCGGCGAGAAGAACGATGATAACGGCTATCGCCGGCGCGATACTTCTAAATTTTAGAGCTGTTTTTATCATAATCTCGGCTATCTCTGCTTCAATCTTCATATCCCAGCCAATCCCGTTCATCCCCGTTTATACCTTGCGGAAATTGATCGGGCTTTTTGGAGGTATCGGAAAGGTAGAGAACTTCCCAGTACTTCCACTGCGAACTAAAGAGAAGCAAGCCGTGGGCGGTTCTATCCGCGCTGACCCGGTTCCCCATGATCCTGAACAGGTAAAAATCAGGAGACCACATTTCGTTCCCCCAACCGGTGAATCCCAGACCCTGGCCGGTAAAGATGGAACTGATATCCTCTACCGTCCTGTTTCCGGGACCATAGATAATTGTCTCCGTTTGCGTGGGCCAATCTAGGCCGTTATAATCATCGGGCCGCTTGTCCGGGTCGGCCACGTCGTCGGAATGTGGATAGGGCCACCATTTCCATACCCGTTTAAGGGTTGCCTGCTCCAGGAGATGGTTAAAATCGCTTAAAACCTGTCCCTCGGGATAATTGTATTCGGGCACGGAATAATCTATCTCGTATTGATGAGCCTGGACATTCCAGCTTATCATCCCGCTGGAATTTCCACTCCAGCGCGGCCGGACCACCATATGAGCGATATCAGCGACATCTTCATTCCTCGGGATGTTGTTCCCATCAGCCTGGCGGCGGGTGGCGCGAGTCTGCCAGACTTCGGTCTTGGGAGGGTTGAACTCAAGGTCATCCTGGGGGCCGTAGATCTGATTCCCTCGACGCTGGATATCCACGTTCATGGAGTGAAGAACCCAGTTATAGAAACGCCCGTGGCCGCTCCAATTGGCCACATCGGAGCCCCCGTTTTCGTCCTTCCAGAGATGTCTGGTATAGGACCACATAGCGGGATCGATCGGGTCGATCGACTCGGTTACCATTCCACGACTGTCCGCGGAAGGAACAGAAGTTGCCGGGGTCAGAAGATCGTTGGAACCGTCGGCGCCGGGAACAGCCGGTTTGCCGGCCGGCCAGACGTCGACCAAACAATTATCAAATGTCGCCATCAGCTGCCCGCCTCCGCGAAGGCATACTAAACCATAGAGATCGAGCGGCATGGCGGCCCGCGGGTTGTTCGGATCGGAGCCGAGATACTGGGCATATCCCTGGCCGGGCAACAGGCCATTATAAGTTTCCGAATACCCCTCCCATGAAGTTTTGATAAATTCCTGGTAGGCAGAATCTCTTGTCTCTTCCAGGCTGGAAAAGACCTTATAGGCTTTAGCCGCCCCGCGCAGGGGGGTATCGAGCATGATGAACCGCTCGACGTTCTCCGCCAGACCGGTCCCGTCCAGTTTCTCGAGGTAATAACGGCCGACCACTCCCCCCATACTGTGAACCATGAGGGCGGCCCGGGGACGATCAAGCCTTGGCGCGGTCGGCCAGCCGGCCCGGGTGGCCTCGGTCCAGGCGGTACCGGAGATACTGGCCGTGATATCCCGGCCCCAGTTAATCCGCTCCCGCAACTCGCAGTCGGAGGTTATTCGGTTATCATAACGGGAATCATAGTAAACTCTGAAGAGGTTGAAACCTTCATCATAGTGGTCCTGGATCTTCCCATAGACATCATCTTTAAAGTGGCTCGGATTATCGAGATTGTTAAAGGTATCTCCGTAGGCATCGATCTGGCCCCAAGCATTGTGAACATATTGGAGGTCGCCGCTGATGTCCCAATCCGTCTGCCGAACCCAGGCCTCTTTCGGGAAATTATTCGCGTTCCAGAGAGTGCCGGAGGATTTCATCTGCGATCCTAAGATACCATGGACGAAGATCACCGGCTGCTTGACCTCGATATGATGAGTACCGTCGGTATCACCATGTAGATTCTTTTTTATTTGCAATTTGACGGACTGTTCCTTGTGGAATCTCTCAAAGTAGCGCAAGGTCTTTTTGGGGGTAATCCCGGGCCGGGAATGCTGGGCGTCCTGGGCCCAGGTATCCCCCAGATTATCGATTACCAGGGCTATCTCACCGGTATAGGTATCTCCGCTAAAGCTAAAACCCACCTTCGACCCCTCCGTGAAAGCGTAAAATCCGTCTTGATCGGGTGAAGTCGTGAGCAGAGGCGTATATGTCCAGAAACCGCTATCGTCATTTTGTCGCGATTTGAAGTTATATTCCTTTTTTACCAATTGGACGCTGATAGAGGCAGTCTTCCCCACACCGGTAATAGGAACAGAATCGCTATAATTATGGATGCTGTTATCCTGGAAATAGACCCGGCCGTGATAGAAGCGGGGCTCGAACTCGCTGGGTGGGAAATAATAATTTCCCCGAACCGCGATCGGCTCGGTGGAGGCGTACCATTCACCTTCCAGGATGATATCCCGGTAGCGGATCCGTCCCACCATCCGCTGCTGACCCTGACCCGGCGGGAGTGTCCACGGGGCCCAGTTTACCCCGTTGGTGGCCTCAAAACCGATATCCGTCGCCTTCCACTGATCAGGCGCCTGGGGATCAGTCAGATCGGAGAAATCACAGGTCACCTCCACCTTTCCCGGTCCGTCTACTCCTTCCTCTCCGCTAAAAAGAAGACCCATGACACCGCGGGGGTTGTATTGAGAGCTGGTTCCCGCTTTTACATATTCATAGATCCCATCCCCCGGGAGGGTGACACTGACCACGGCAGTGTGGTTCGTCCAATTAGCCTCGGCATCGGGATCGGCAACCTGGGGGTAGATTGATAAACGGAGGAACGTTTCAACTCCGGTCTGGATTGAGAATCCCTCCCACTGGACCGGGGCGGTGGTATTGGGGCTAAGGGAGCTGATAACGTTGGTACCCAGAGACGTATAGTTGACCTCTCCGTTCTCTTCGGTGCCGATATATAATGTGGCGGTAACGGGATGCGCCGGGGGTAGAGTGGTTGCCGTGGTTTTATTGTGAACGGTTATCTCGGCATCAGCCTGATAACCGCTCGGGGACCAGGTTGCCGTAATCTTGAAATCTCCCTGGCCGACAAAATCGTCAGTTGCCACCGGCTGGTTTGTCTCAACCTGGGAAAAATCAACCAGTTCCATCTGAGGCGAGTGACTTAACCGGGAAATAAACCGGAAGGCGGCCGCGTCACCCGGATTAATATTAAGCTTGCTGATATCCCTGATCTGAAGTTCGCAATAGCGCTGGCTAAGTATCAGGTAATCAATCCCGCTCCCTTCAGAGAGAAGACCACCATCCAACCATTCCATCATGTCGAATATCATCGGTTCCCGGTAGAAGAGCATGTAATCGATCTGGCCGGTCTGACTGTTCCAGATCGCCTGTCCGGTCGGCGGCCAAAGCAGATAACCGATCGGTTGGATAACTACATCTACCGGGTCATCGATGTTGCCAAAAGGCACTCCGGAAACAAAACTTCCGTCCCCGAGCGCCGTATCACTGACAACATATCGTACATCATTAACAGCATATCGAACGAGATCGACCTGATCCTGTTCGCCCGCTTCCAGGGCGGCAAATATCTTTTTTCCGTAACCAATTGCGGCTCCGGCAATTCTGGGATGGATGCCCACTATATCGAATCGATCCGAGACCGCTATCTTATCCAGGGGATAGTAGCGATAGGTATAGTTCCCGAAAGACCCGATAGACAGCAACCCCAGTTGGTTAATGGTCGCGCCGATATATTCCCCCCTCCACATATCCAAGAAACCGATGTTGCCGCTGAAACTGAACGAGGTAAAGGCGAGCGAAGAGAGGGGGCTACCGATCGGATTATAGCGTGACCAGGGGATATCGATATCGGCCCCGCTATAAAGAGCCGTCGGGTTGACCTTGTAGGTAACAACGAATATACAGGGTGATGACGCAATCATCGGGTAGAGGAACCCCCCTCCGAACGAGGCAAGACCCCATAATGAGTAGGGCGACGAGTCAGTGACAGTCATCCTGATATATGGCGGCGTTCTAATCATGCATAAACTTCTGAGTACCTCGTTCGAGAAGAGGAGGGGACAGGTGACGATTTCCTCGTGAACTATCCAGCTGTGGCTCTGCCCATGGTCGTTTCCTTTCCAGGGAACATAGGTCGGAATAAAGGAGAACCGGCCGAAATTATTATCATAGATACTCACGGAGATCGGAAGAGCGTCGTGTAGGGAAAGAGTGTAGATCTCGGTGGTCGCCGTATCATTAAAAAAAAAAATGAAAATAAATAAAATAAAAAAAAAAAAAAAGAAACACACACACTTAGTGAAGTGTGTCCCTGCTGTTATCGACTGATCAGACTCATCTACATCAGTGACCTTAGA